>JAHFQV010000007.1 GCA_023259175.1 Oxalobacteraceae bacterium
ACCGACAATGCGCAATATTATGCCGAGATTGATTTTTCACATGCCAATGTGGACGTGCCTAGCTGGGGTGGGGTGCGAAGTTTGGCGTGGATGTCTTTGGCATTTCATTTGGATCGTCTTAAGTCTGTTGCCGATCAAAATCAGGTGCAGCAAGCGTTACGTGCGGCAGCGCAGAGCTTGGTCGCGAAGAAAAAATCGTCGGCTTTGGGCGTGTCGATGGACGAAGCCGATTTTGTATGGGGGAGTAATTCGCAAGCCATGAATCAGGCGGTGATTTTGTTGTCCGCGTTTCAGATGGATAGGACGCAAGGTGAATGGTTGGCTGCGGCACAGGCTTTATTTGATTACGTTTTAGGTCGCAATCCCAATCAAATGAGTTTTGTCACCGGTTTTGGCACGCGCTCCCCGCGTTTAATTCATCACCGACCCTCGGCGGCCGATGGTATTGACGCGCCTATTCCCGGATTTTTGGTGGGTGGCCCGACTTTGGCGGATCGTAATGATTGTGGGGCAAGCGCCTATCCATCGGCATTGCCAGCCAAATCCTACCTCGATGCGATGTGTAGTTATTCGACCAATGAGGTGGCCATCAATTGGAACGCGGCCTTGGTTTTTGTGAGTACAGGTTTGATTGTGATGAGCCCAGTCGGCGTGGGGCAGTAGAAGGGCGGTTGTAGGTACTAAGGAAGGTAAAGCTCCTCAACACGGAGGAAAATCGAGAACGTCGATATTGGACAGTCTTTTGGGTTTGTATTTGATTTTTTTCTGGAAAAGAAATAATGTATTTGCTGTATTTTGTGGTTTTGCGGTATGTTGTCGCATACCGTGGCAAAAGAGGGTGGGACGATTTTCTTGAGATCTAGAAAGGTTTTATGACAATACAAATTCTTAGTTCGCAAATTGCTACGCTCGCGCCCAAGGCGCTGGCCAGTTACCTTGCTGCTTTTGGCGTGGCGCAGGCTGCGTTTGATAAGCATGGTATTTCTGCGAATGCTTTGCGCGTGGCGCATTTTATGGCGCAAGTTTTGCACGAAAGCGGGGCGTTGGGGTTGGAGTACGAAAATCTGAGTTATAGCGCTGAACGCCTTCCTGTGGTTTGGCCTAGTCGTTTTAAACCTAAGGGGCCGCTCGATCCAGCACAATATGCGCGCAACCCTGAAGCCCTGGCCAATGAAGTGTATGGCGGTCGGATGAATAATACGGCACCGGGGGATGGCTTTCGTTATCGCGGTCGCGGTTTATTGCAGTTGACGGGCAAAGACAGCTATGCTCAAGCGACTACTATGGTGCGACAATTTACTCCCGATAGTGCCGATTTTGTTGCGGATCCAGATCAAGTTGTCAGTACGCTTTGGTGCGTGGAAGTGGCTGCCGCCATTTGGGATGCCAAGGCTTGCAATGCATTGGCAGATCAAGACAATATTGAAGCGATTACCAAGAAAATTAATGGCGGCACGGTCGGTTTGCCAGAGCGTCAGCAGTGGTTGGTGCGCACGAAGGCGGTATGGCCTTGATGGCGTATTTTAGTCGAGTTGATTGGCATTGAAACGATTAATGCAATCACGTATTGCTGGCAATAACTCACTGGCACTCATGCCGATAGGACCTATGCCTGCTGCGAGCAAATGATCGGCGGCTTGGCCGTGGATAAAGCAGGCAGAGATGGCGGCGTCATTGAGTGCGCTGTTCGGCAAGGTGGCCGCATGGCTAGCCATGCTTTGCGCCCACAAGGCAGCACATAGACCAGCAAGTACGTCACCTGTTCCGGCGCTGGCGAGACCGGGATTGCCAGTCGGATTGAGCCATAGCTGTTGCTCAAGATCGGCGATTAAGCTTCCTGCCCCTTTGAGAATAATGTGTGCACCAAATCGTCGTGCAAGTTCCAATGCGGCGCTTGGGCGATCTGCTTGCACCGTGTTGACCTCGGTTTGCAATAGACGGGCTGCTTCCAAGGGATGCGGCGTGAGTAATGTGTGATGGCCTGCGGCCCGACGAGCGCTGAGATTGCTTTGTAAATTTGCTGAGGCGGCGATTAAATTAAGCGCATCGGCATCGAGTACCAAATAGCGTGTTTCAACTAGTCGTCGACAGAGCTCCATTTGCGCGTGAGCGGACGTGCCCAAACCGGGGCCGAGCACATGTACCGCGAGTGGATGCTGCATTTCTTCGGCTTTTCCTAGCATTAATTCTGGATGCAAAAGGTCAACATGGGGAATGGCATGGTCGGCGCAAATAAAGCCCACATAGACGCGTCCAGCGCCCGCAAAAAGCGCGCAGCGTGCGGCTAACAAGGCGGCTCCGAGCATGCGTTCCGCGCCGCCTATCACCAGCACCTCACCATGATTTCCTTTATGGCTTTCTGCTTTGCGCTTGGGTAATTTGGACGCGATTTGGTGGGCGTCGATTGTGCGTGGCTTGACCGTCATAGCAGGGTTTGAATAAATACGAGTGCGCTCTGAAAAATCTGTTCGATGGGTTTTACGAAATAAGCTAGGCTCAAATTGAGCATTAAAAAACCGAGTCCTATCGTAATGGGAAAACCAATTCCGAATAAATTTAATTGCGGCGCGGCGCGGGTGAGGATGCCAAGGGCGACGTTTGCAATCAAGAGTGCGGCCACGATAGGTAGCGATAATAACACACCGATCTTAAAAACCTCTTCGCCCCAAAGCACCAGCTTAATCACCTGAAAATGTCCTTGAATGGGGACATCTAAAGGAAAGCTTTGAAAGCTCATGACCAATGCTTGAAAAAGTAAATGATGAATATCGAGTGCGAGAAAAAGTAGGGTAACTAAGATCACCAAGAGTTGACTAATCGCGCTAGAACGGCCGCGCGTTTGTGGGTCGAAGAAAGTCGCGAATCCTAACCCCATCGTCAAACCAGATATTTCACCCGCCATTTCAACACCTGCGAAAACCAGTCGAATCACAAAGCCCATCGCTAAACCGATGATGATCTGTTCGCAGAGTACGAGTATGCCTGGCAGTGAGAGCATATCGACCGCGTTGGGTGGCGCAATATTAGGCGCGACGATCATCGCCAAGGTGACACCTAATAAGATTTTGCTCGGTACCGGAATGCTGTTATTGCCTAGAGGCGGCGCGATGGCAATGCAGGCGAGAATACGCGCTAGAGGCCAAAGAAAACCCGCTAGCAAGTTTAGAATTTCCTGAGTAGAAAAGCTGATCATTTTTTTGAAAAACTAGCCCGCCACGTTCGCAACTCCACTTAAAATTTCGCGTAAATAATCCACTAAAATGGCCAGCATCCAAGGCCCGGCAATAATCAAGGTGATGAAAATGCCGACCAACTTTGGAATGAAAGAAAGTGTGGTTTCATTGATCTGGGTCGCGGCCTGAAAAATACTCACGAGAAGTCCAATACCCAATGCCACCAAGAGCAAGGGTGCGGAGATGAGTAAGGTGATTTCCATTGCGTGGCGACCTATGCTCATGACTGAATCGGGGTTCATGAGATCACTCCTAGTTTCTAGGTTTAATAAAAACTACGCGCTAAAGAACCAATTAATAACTGCCAACCATCGACCAAAACGAAAAGCATAATTTTGAAAGGCAGCGAAACAACCGAGGGTGATACCATCATCATTCCCATCGCCATTAAGACGCTCGCTACCACCATATCGATGATGAGGAAGGGAATAAAAATCGCAAAACTGATTTGAAATGCAGTCTTCAATTCGCTGGTCATAAAGGCGGGCACTAAGACGCGTAGCGGCGTTTCTTCGGGAGTTTGTAGTTGCGGTGTATTGGAGAGTTTGACATACAGTGCGATGTCACTTTCGCGGGTTTGCCTGAGCATGAATTGCTTGAGTGGTTCAGCACCATTTTCCAAGGCTTTTTGTAGTGTGATTTTATTTTCAGTTAGAGGTTGGTAAGCGTCGACATATATTTTGTCGATGACCGGACCCATGACGAATAAGGTGAGAAACAGCGATAGACCCACCAAGACTTGATTCGGTGGTGCTGATTGCGTACCCAAGGCTTGCCGCAACAAGGAGAGGACGATGATGATGCGGGTAAAGCTAGTCATCATCAATAGTGCGGCAGGGATGAAGGAGAGCGCGCTTAAAAAAATCAGCGTCTGCACACTCAAAGAATAATTTTGCCCTCCATTTGAATTGCTGCTCGTGGAAATAACCGGTAGCCCACTAGCAGCTTGAGCCCATACTTCATTCGGCGCGATCAATAGCGTCAGCAATAACAGCGTCAGTAGCAACAGGCTGTTCGCTGAAAAAGGGACTGATGTCGATGGGGATTTCATTTAGTGTGGCTCGCTGTTTTGTTTTTCCAGCGTTTTTTTTAGCCACTGCGAAAACGCAATTTCTTTTGAATGTGCGACTGGCGTTTCGCTTTCCTGTTTGGGGAGACTATGTAAAGTGTTGATGCTCTGTGCGCTGACACCGAGCACCAACCATTGATCGGCCACTTCAATGATTACAATTCGTTCTCGCTGGCCGATAGACAGGCTAGCGACGAGTTTGAGGCCTAGCTTGTTGTTCGTTTGCAGCGGTGCCCAGCGTTTCACAATAAAAGCCAAGAACAGCATGAGTCCGATCACGATGGCTAAGGCGGAAATGATTTGCGCTAAACCTAGACCGGAGGCCGCGTTGAGCTTGTCGGATTGGGCTAAGGCAACGGGACTGGTCAGTGTTGCTGTAAAAAATAAAGCGTAAGGTAGGCAAGAGGGGCGCATGATCTAACTCGCTAGGTCGCGTGGATCGGTTCAGCGTTTCACTTATTTATTGAGCTTGCGTATCCGTTCTGCGGGCGTGACGATGTCGGTTAAGCGAATCCCAAATTTATCGTTGACCACCACCACCTCGCCCTGCGCAATTAAACAACCGTTGACCAAGACATCCATCGGCTCCCCCGCGAGGCCATCGAGTTCAACCACTGAGCCTTGGGCTAATTGCAGTAAGTTTTTAATAGCGATTTTTGTACGTCCTAATTCGACCGTGAGTTGTACTGGAATATCGAGGATAAAATCGATGTCATTATGGGTTTGAGCCTGCGGCCCTTTACTGCCAAAATCTTCAAACAGTCCAACCCCAGGCGTGGCCGCTGGCGTTGATTTTTTCGTGGCAGCTTCTGCGTCGGCTTTTTCTTGCTCAGCAATGGCCGCACCCCAATCATCTTCGCTGATGGGGTTGTCGTTGTTGTCATCCATGATTTTCTCCTTGCGCTACCTCGTGTACAACTTCGTTAACGCTGGAACCGAGTAGCTTGTCAACGCGCAGCGCGTATTGACCATTGAAAATTCCGTATCTGCATTCCATGACGGGCGTGCCATCAACCTTGGCAGAAACAATTTCTGGGACGGAAAGCGGAATAATGTCGCCTTCCTTCATATTGAGTATGTCGCCCAAAGTGACGCGTGTCGTACCCAGATCGGCGACGATTTCCACTTCGGCGATCTGTATTTGCTGGGTCATTAAACGCACCCAGCGCTTATCAATTTCCAGTGTTTCGCCTTGTAAGCTACTGGTGAGCAGATCGCGAATTGGTTCTATCATCGAGTAGGGCATGCACATGTGCATTTCACCGCTGACAGGACCCAATTCAATCGTAAACGTCGTTGAGACCACGACTTCATTGGGGGTCGCGATATTGGCAAATTGCGTGTTCATCTCAGAACGGATGTATTCGAATTGCACGGGATAGACCGGTTCCCAGGATTTGGCATAGGTCGCATAAATAATTTCGAGTATGCGTTGAATGATGCGCTGTTCTGTCTGCGTGAAATCACGACCCTCGACCCGGGTGTGAAAACGGCCATCACCGCCGAACAAGTTATCGACGATAAGGAACACTAAGCCTGGGTCGAGCACAATCAGTGACGTGCCGCGCAGTGGCTTCATGTGAGTTAAATTGAGGTTGGTAGGAACGACTAGATTACGGATAAATTCACTGTACTTTGAAACCTTGACCGTACCGACCGATACCTCGGCACTGCGGCGCAAAAAATTGAAAAGACCGATGCGTAAAAGTCGAGCGAAACGCTCATTGATGATTTCCAAGGTTGGCATGCGTCCACGAACGATGCGTTCTTGGGTCGCCAAGTTATAGGGGCGCACCCCCGAAGTGTCTTCGAGTTTGTCGTTGTCGTCCTGGTCGCCGGTGACGCCCTTGAGTAGCGCATCAACCTCTTCCTGTGAGAGAAAATTGTCAGACACGATTCATTGCACAATAAATGAGGTAAAAAATACGCCACTAACCTTTTGTGGTTCGCCTTTGGGTTCAAATGGAACGTTGACTTGTTCAATAATCTCGGTGATCAGTTTGTCTTTGCCTTCTGGTGTCAATAATTCAGCGGCATCTTTGCTCGACAATAATAAAATCAAGCGACTCTTAACCTGAGGGGCATTGCCTTTAATGAGCGCGCTTTGCGCTTCGTCGGGAACTTGCAGTGTCATTTGCAACTGCAAATATTTGTCCCCCGCATCGGATTGTAAATTGACGACAAAGGGTTCAAGCGGCAAGAAAACCGGCGGCTTTTGTGGCTCGGTGTGGGCTTCTTTTTCGACTTTTCCATGACCTTTTTTCGACAGGAAAATCGCGGCACCACCGCCAATTGCGCCGAGTAAAACGACCGCTGCAACAATGATAATGATGAGCTTTTTCTTGGACTTCCCAGGCGCAGGTGCGGCGCCGTCTTCAGCCGGTTTTGCAGGTGCTTTTGACATTTTGATCTCTCACTTTTTAAGAGTGTCGATACGCTCAAACTCATTATCGCGCATCGCCAAATTCGTCATCGCCAAAATAGAATGTGGTTTAGGTGCCAAATCCTAGAAAGACCGAGAAAGTGCCAAACGCTCACGCTCAGAGTCCCTGATTTGATTATAGTGTTGTTTCGCTGCGGCAACGCTATAAAATTACTGTTTTTGCGCTTGCTCATCCTCCCGCTACAACAGCGTCATACAAAAGTATCCACACTGCCGCTACGTTGATTCGTTCTTTCCTGAATCGAGGTTTGTAGCTTGTCTATGCCTTGTAGCCTTGTTTCGGGAGCCGCTGGACGGGACGCGGTAAAATTAAATGGCGCATCCGGCGATTGAAATGCTTGCCCTGAATGGGCTTGCGCGCTCACCGAAAACCCAGCTAAAGCAATACCCGCACTGTCTAGCATTTCGCGCAATTGGGGAGCGGCAGCGGAGATCGCTTCGCGTACATCCAAATGTGAGGAAACAAAGCTGGCATCGACCTGGCTATTACTGATACTTAAAACGACTTGCAGCGGACCGAGATCGGGTGGATTGAGTGTGAGCTGTGCGGACTGTTCACCACCAGCGACCATCCAGGTGATTTTTTGTCCTAGCGCATTGCCCCAGCTTGGGCTGCCAACGCGGGCGGCGACGTAGTCGGATGAGGCGACGTTTTTGGCGATTTCGTTGACGACTAGTTGTTGAACTTGGGTATTGGGCGTGGCCAGCTGATCTATGTTTTGCGGTGCTTGGATGGCCAGTGATTTTTCATTGCCTCGACTATTTTGTACAGCATCATTGTCTGCACCCGCGCGTTTTACGTCGCCGATGGCATTGAAGTCTAAGCTAGATTTGCCGCGCGATTTTGCGACGCTCTTGCTGTCGGACTGACTGCTTTCCAATGCACTAAGTTCACCCATTTCGCCCACTTTGGTCGGCTTGAGCTTGCTCGCTAAATCTGTGTTGACTTTGCCATCGGTGTTCGCTGCAATGCGCGTTTCTGGGTTGCTGTGATTGGCTAAATTTCTTAAGTCACGTAAGTTGGTTTCGTCCAATTTTCCAATTTCCTGGACGGCTGGGTCGGATGCTGCGAGTGGCTTGATTAGGTCTTTTGCGAGTTTATCGGTGGGGGTTTTTTCTTGCCCGTCTAGTGAAATTTTGCTCGCTAAGTCGCTTAGCTTGCTAGTGAATTGCCCCCCGTCTTGTTCAAGGCCTTGTTTGCCTGAAGTGAGCAAGTCTGTCGCTATATCGCTGCTATTCGCGTCCTTAGCTTGAAGCTGATTTTGCAAGGCTAAATTCGCAGAAAAATCTCCTAGCTGTCCTTTGATCGAACGCAGCGCCGCTTGGCTGTCCTCGCCCGAGCGCATTTGCTTTTTATTGATTTTTTGTAGGCTCGTTGTATCTTTGATGAGGCTCTCTTGCAGGCTGATATTGGTAGGCTGATCTTTAGAAAATTCAGCGCTTGTTTTGTTGGCGATATCTTGTAGTAAATTGAGGTTGAGTGCGAGCGCCGACGGGTTGCTAGTATCTGTGCTTTCCTCGTTGGAATTCTCATTTTCCGTATCGTCTTCTGCGTCAGCCCTTTGCTTTTCTTTATTGATTTTTTGCGGAACGCTAGCCTCGCTCATGCCTGTATTTTCGCCGCTCTTGCGCATCGCGTTGGCGTCATTATGCTCATGCTCTTTTCCAAGGCTTTGATGTTGAGCGACTTCATTTTTTAAAACTTGTTGAAAGCTGTTATTGGTCTTTTGCTCAGGGGCAGGGGGAGTCATCACTTTATTTTGCGATAGGATTTGGGTGATCAGCATAGTCTTTTCCATGGTCTACTCTCCTTGCCCTAGCTGTGCCGCGCATTGGGTTTTGCGGGCACTTCAATTTTGTTAGGAATTACGCTTATAGAATAGCTTTCTAGCGGCGAATTCATCGGCTTGCTTCTGCTCTCTTTGTGTGTCTCTGTGTTCGGCTTGCTTTAGCTGTCGATTTAAAAGCGTTTGATAAGAGAGCCTTACTTTTTCGCTTTCTTGCCAAATTAATCGATAGTGTTCCTGCTTATATTCTGCGTCTTGTAAAATAAGTTTTTGTCCTTCAATTGCGGTATCAAGTTTGCCGATGAAATTTCTAAAATTAAATAATTGAGTCACGGCCAGCCCAGCCTGGCTTGTGTTTTGAAAACGAAGTTCGTAGTCAATTCGGTATTGGGCGAGCAAATTTAATTGCTCTTTCGCTTCGTTGGCGACGCGGATTGCGTGGCCTAAATTTTTAGCCGCATTTTCCACGTCCTGCGTTGCAAGTTCCAGTAAAAGTACAAATGACCGCGAATCGACCATTACCAGCTCATTTTATGATTGTTCATCGAATTTCATCCTGCGAATAGAGCGGAAAGTCCATCCATGCTCTCTGAAATACTCGCCTTTTCCAAGATGTCCTGTTGTAGAAATTGTACAATCCTAGGGTGGCGTAGAATGGCTTCATCCAAGACAGGATCGGCTCCGGTGACATACGCACCGACATTGATTAAATCGCGACTGCGTTCGTAGCGTGACACCAATTGTTTGAGGCGACGCGCGAGCGCTTGATGTTCGGGTGTTGTGATGCCGTGCATGGCGCGGCTGATCGATTGTTCTAAGTCGATTGCTGGGTAATGCCCACTGTCGGACAAGCTGCGATTGAGGATGATATGGCCGTCTAGAATGGCGCGAGCGGCATCGGCAATCGGGTCTTGTGCGTCGTCGCCTTCGGTCAACACGGTGTAGAAGGCGGTGATCGATCCGCCGCCTACTTTGCCGTTACCTGCACGTTCGACCAAGATCGGCAATTTCGCAAAAACAGAAGGTGGATATCCTTTCGTGGCAGGCGGTTCGCCGATGGCGAGCGCGACTTCACGTTGCGCCATTGCGTAGCGGGTTAGCGAGTCCATGATTAACAATACGTCTTGGTGCTGATCACGAAAATACTCAGCGATTGTGGTGGCATAGGCGGCACCCTGAAGTCGCATCAAAGGCGGTACATCGGCGGGTGCGGCGACCACCACTGCACGCTTAAGTCCCTCTTCACCTAAAATTTCCTCGATAAATTCTTTCACCTCGCGACCGCGTTCACCGATTAAGCCAACCACGATCACATCGGCATTGGTGTAACGCGCCATCATGCCTAATAAGACGCTTTTACCCACGCCGGAGCCGGCAAATAAACCGAGGCGTTGGCCACGCCCTACGGTGAGCATGCTGTTGATGGCGCGCACCCCGACATCGAGTTTTTCTTTGATCGGCGCGCGCTGCAAAGGGTTGTAAATGCGAGCACCTAGCGGTGCAAAATGGGTGCTGTGCAGGGGGCCGGCTTGATCCAAAGGGCGACCATTGGCATCCAAGACGCGTCCGAGTAGTTCGTAACCCACGGGCAGATGGCGAGTACGGTCGGCCTCGCGGCGCAAGGGATGCTGCCGTGAGCCGAACTGCCGTATCGGTGCCGGATAGACCGCAGCACCGGGGGTGATGCCTTGCAGATCGCTTTGTGGCATTAAAAAAAGGCGTTCACCATCAAACCCGACGACCTCAGCTTCAATTTTAATTTTGTTGTGCAGTTGTATCTGGCAGGAAGCTCCGACCGCCAATTGTATTCCGACCACTTCGATGATTAAGCCCGTGACTTTGACGACCCGTCCGTAAATTTGCTCGGTCTGGATCTCTTTGATATGCGCGGCTTGGCGTGCGAGATTGCGCGCCCATTCTTTCGCATTGAGTTCAGTTGGCATGGGGATCATTCGGTGAAGTTGCTTCGCTTTTTTCCGAGGCAATGAGTTCATTGGTCACTTGTTGCCAACGCGTGCGATAGCTGGCATCGACAAGATGATGCGCAGTTTCGATACGGCAGCCGCCGCGCTCTAATTGGGCATCGACCAGGATGCGCATGCCAATTTTTTCTAAACGATTGCCGCTGATTTCGGTGATGAGTGCTGCGTCGGCAGGGTGCAGAAAAAGATAGGCTGGTTGGGTCACTAAGGGCAAGCTCGCAATCGCATCATCGACCACTTTCGCGATAATTTCGGGATGCAGTGTGAATAGAGCTTTGCTCATTGAGGCGGCAATTTCGCTTGCCAATAAGCTGAGCTCGGTACCGACACTTTGATGTACTTGGTTGAGTTGCTGGCAGAAGGAAAGACTCAAGTCTTCGATTTGCGCAAAAATTTGCATCGCTTGATTTTGCATTTCATCGTAGGCTTTTTGATGGCCTTCTTTATAGGCAATCTCGTAGGCTTCCTGGTAGGCGATTTTATAGGCATCGCGATACGCACGTTCTTTTTGTGCGGCCAGATCGGCTTCAGTCAAACGGACCCTGAGCGCTTCCTGCTCAACTTGCCCTATGCGCTTATCGCCAAATGAATTGAGCTCCCACCTTTGGTAAGGCGATTGCTGCTCTTTTGATAGAAGCTTAGACATACGCGTCTTCGCCTTTTGCACCTAACATGATCTGACCTTCGTCGGCCAAACGGCGCACGATGAGTAAAATCTGTTTTTGCTGTGCTTCGACTTCTGATAAGCGAACCGGGCCTTTTGATTCTAGGTCTTCACGCATCATTTCTGCAGCACGTTGCGACATGTTCTTGAAGATTTTTTCTCGCATGTCAGCATTGGCACCTTTGAGCGCGACAATCAAAGAATCGGATTGAACTTCACGCAAAAGTAATTGGATGCCGCGATCATCGATCTCCATGATATTGTCGAAGACGAACATTTCATCCATAATTTTTTCCGCCATGTCGCCGTCATATTTGCGTAAGTTTTCCATGATGGAAGCTTCATTTTCGCCGCTCATGAAGTTGAGGATTTCAGCGGCAGCGCGAACCCCGCCTATCGATTTTTTCTTCAGGCTTTCATTGCCAGTTAAGAGCTTGGTGAGAACATCATTGAGCTCGCGCAAAGCGGTCGGTTGAATGCCATCCAAGGTTGCGATTCGAAGTACCGCATCATTGCGTAAGCGCTCGCTAAAATTATTTAAGATTTCGCTGGCTTGATCGCTTTCCAAATGAACTAAGATGGTGGCGATAATTTGTGGATGTTCGTTTTTGATGAGTTCTGCGACCGAGGCAGAGTCCATCCACTTCAAACTTTCGATACCGCTGGCATCCTTGCCGCCTAAAATTCGATTAAGTAGTGATGAGGCCTTGTCATCACCCAAGGCCTTGGTGAGCACATTGCGTATGTATTCATCCGAGTCCAAGCCAACCGAAGAACTGAGGTCGGCTTGCTCCTTAAATTCTTCCAGAACTTTGGCGATATTTTCGTGCGGAATCGCACCTATGCTGGCCATCGCCGCACCGATTTTTTGTACCTCACGCGGGCCTAAATGTTTCATGACTTCCGCCGCCGCGTCTTCGCCCATCGCGAGCATCAAGGTTGCCGCTTTTTGTACGCCTTCGTCACTCATTGCTCACCCACGATTTGATGACATTGGCGACGATTTTAGGGTCACTTGTGGCCAGTTGTTTCGCCATGTCGAGGTTAATTTCATATGCGTTGATTTGCTTTTGTGCTTCCTTCTGTGCTTCGGCTTCCTCGCTGATTTCGACAGCACTGCCTTCTTGCTCTTCCTCAGCCATTTTTGCGGCTGCTTCCTCTAGGATTTTTTTCTCGGCGAGCGCACGCGCATCGCGTCCTAAAATTTCGTTGAGCGTAGGTTTAAGGTAGGCAAAAAATAGGTAAAGTAAGAGTAGTGCGCCGATGATGTATTTGCCGATTTCCTTGACCGCTTGCAGCACGTCCGCTTGCTTCCAAAGGGGCACTTCTTCAGCAACCAGTTTTTCAGGTGTGGCAAAGGGTGTGTTGACCACATTCAGTGTATCGCCGCGTTCTTTGTTAAAACCCATGGCTTCTTTTGCGAGGTCGATGATTTGGTTTTTTTCCAGTTCGGTCAAAGCGCGGGTTTGGGTTTTGCCCGCTTTGTCGAGTTCAGCCTTATAGTTCACCACCACGGCCACTGAGAGCCGCTTTAAGCCACCCATGGCTTGTTGGGTATAGCGTACTGTTTTATCGACCTCGTAGTTGACTGTGGCATCCTTTTGGGTCAGACCTGAGGCACTTGCGCTGGCGGCACTGGCGCTCGTGGTCGCAGCACTGCTAATGGGAGCCGTCGCTGGCGCAGGCGCTTGATTACTTAAGGCACCGGGCACGCCACTTGCGCTGGCTGCTTTGTTATAGCTTTCGCTGCTTTGTTGGCTGCGTATCGTACTCGCTTCGGGGGGCGTATTGGGGTGAAAACTTTCCGCGGCTTGTTCGCTTCTGGAAAAATCAATATCGGCACTGGCTTCGGCACGGACATTTTGAATTCCAACGATGGGCGAAATGATCGATTCCACTTTTTTGACGATGTTTTGCTGCACCTCTTGTACGTACTTCAGTTGTGAGGGATCAAGATTGTTATTCGCTGTTTGTTTGCTAGGGTCAGAAAGTAGGCTGCCATTTTGATCGACTACGGTGACGTTTTTGGCGGAGAGTTCTGGGATGCTACTGGCCACCAAATGAATAATGGCGCTCACTTGTTGTGGGTCTAGCGTGCGACTTGGGTAGAGGTTGAGTAAGACGGAGGCCGTTGGTTTTTGCTGTTCTCGCACAAACACCGAGGCTTTAGGAATTGCCAGATGAACCCGCGCTGTTTGTACTGCGGACACGGCTTGAATCGAGCGTGCCAGTTCGCCTTCGAGCGCACGTTGAAAATTAACTTGCTCCAAGAATTGAGAAATGCCGAGTTTTTGGTTTTCCATCAATTCAAATCCGACATTGCCACCTTTGGGTAAGCCTTGGGCAGCAAGTTTGAGGCGCGCATCGTAGACTTGGTTCGCAGGAACCAAGATGGCGCTACCGCCGTCAGAATAACGATAGGGAATATTAAGCTGCTGCAGTGTTGCGACGATAGCGCCGCCGTCTCTATCGCTGAAATTGGAGAAGAGTACGCGATAGTCGGGCGATTGACTCCACATCCAAATACCAGCCATGATGGCAATCGTGACCGCTGCTCCTACGGTGAGGAAAAGCGTGCGAATCGCAGGTGTTGCGTTGATGCCCAAGATTGCGTTTGGTGGGGCTGTCAAAATGGCTTCATCGGCGCTGGCCATATTGGGTCTCCGAGATACACAAAACGATCAACTTTCGCACCAATCAAGAAGCAAGCTGTGCGATTTTCTATGTCATCTATTGTGCTAGGAAAAACGGCATTCAAATGCAGGAAAAAAGCCCATTTCATGAGTCTGCTCTGCCTTAAGCATCACCGCTCCGATGCTAAGCTTAGCCTATCGCAAATCTGGGAGAATTCAAGTGGAACTCGGGGGCATCGATCGTGGGCGTATTACCGCCATGCTTGCGCAGATCAAAGAGGCGCAAGCAAAAATGGAAACTGGGCTTGCCAATCCAGTCAGCGCTACTGAGCCGGGCAAGAAAAATTTTGCCGATGCCTTGAAAGGCTCCTTGGAGCAGCTCAGTGCCGCGCAAAATCATTCTCAACAATTGGGTCAGAAATTTGTGATGGGCGACGAGAGTGTAAATTTGTCGGATGTCATGATTGCGATGCAAAAGGCGAATATCTCCTTGCAAACCACGATACAAGTGCGGAATAAATTAGTCTCTGCATATCACGATATTATGAATATGCAAATTTGAAGTTTAAGTCGCTTCCCTAAATCGCCCCAGTCAGTTTGGCATTTCTTTCGCGTTCCAGTTTCATGATATAGCGCTGCACCGAAGCTAAGGTGCGACTCGAGAGTTCGATAAAGGCGCAGCCTACGCGGCGGGTCGTTTTGCCGTTTAATAGAATTAATTCTTGAGAATTTCTTACCTGTAGTTTGAGTTCTATCATGCCGACGCTAGGCAGATCGATTACGCACTGCTCGTATTGAAATCCAATCTGGTTGTTGATCGCGCGTTTCTCGTCAAGTAAGGCAATCCCGCCGCAGCTAATGTCTACGAGTGAAAATTTACCCAGCTCGGAAGCTTGTTCTCCATCCATTAGGATATTGCATTTAATAGGATTGGAAATCGGCGTATTGATGCGATAGTATTCGCGTCTTTGCAGACGGATGAGGTTGCTTGGGATGGGCATTTGTAATGCCGGTCTCGCTTCGAAACTGGTGCGTTGCAGTTTGGACGAGGAAAATTGTATGCTGATGCGGTCGAGCAGGCCATCGAAAAATACCGTCGAAGCTTCGAGTATATGTTGATTGGCTGTCGGGTTGGGCGCACTGTCGATGATGACGATATTATTGCCATCATCAATGTCCAGCACTGAGGTGATGTAGACCTCGGAGCCACCGTTGATCATCATGCTAATTAATTGCCCTTTGTCTCGAAAGCCGCGCAATAAGGCGAGAATTTCGCGACGCGATTCCACTTGATAGGGGCTTTGGTTTTCGGTTCCAAGCGAGGGCAAATTCGTTTGCATAATGATTTGCGTCCGAAGTTGAGAAGTGTAAAAAATCAGGATTAATAAGCTTAAGGCGCTTTATCTGATGGTTTTTGCGTTAAGCCATTTTCTATATGGTATAGCCATGCGAGTAGTTCTGCAACTACGCGGTAGAGACTTTGTGGGATATGTTCATCTAAGTCTACACGCATGAGCAAACTCACGAGTTCTTTTGACTGATGTAGCGCGACACCGTGTTCTTGGGCGCGCGCGATGATCTCCTCTGCAATTTTGCCACGTCCCTTAGCCACGACCTTGGGCGCAGGCTCATTGGCCTTGTAGGAGAGGGCGACTGCCTGTGCCAGCTTTTGCTTAGAGTCCGGCATCGTGTTCCACCTTAAACAGTTCAATTCGGGTCGCCTGTTGATCGAGTGCAGTTTTTAGCTCGATAGCGTGGCCGCGCAAAATATCGGTGCACTCAGCTTGTTTGACCTTCAAATTGAGTGCGACTTGTTCTTTCTGTAGGCGTAGATTGATGGAGATACGGCCAAGCTTAGGGAAATCGATTTGTAGTTGGCTAGAGACGACCGCATCGGCATCTTCATGGTTGGCCTGTCGGTTGTGGGCAGTATCGGCGTTTTTCTGAGTAGCATCAAATTCTGGAATGGTGATATTCCATCGTATGGGAATGTCCGGTCTAAGTTGCATCGCCATTTGTAGATTCTGATTGTCGATCAGGCTTAATTGTTGTTGGACGATGCGCGTGAGTGGGCCATCGAGCTTGTTGAGTGCTTCGTTGGTCAATGAGCTAGGGCGGGCATCCAACTGGGCGTGCTCAGCCAATAATTGCGCCTGCGGTTCACTCATCAAACTCTGTTGCGTGCGTTCACCACGAACGAAGGCTAAGACGTGGGACTCATAAAATAGCCCGCTGTTTTCTATGGTTTGCTTTAAGCGATCTCGTATTTGACTAGCCCATCGATCAGGGCTCTCAGTCTGAATCGTTTCTGCAGAGATTAAATTGCTTTTGCCGACAATATGGGGGTGCGCGGTAGCACTGTTGTCTGCATTTGCTGGCGGTAGCAAACGTGCGATGAGTTGTGCCGTTGGGCTAAGTTCGATTTCGCTACTGTTCTTAATGAGGCCGAGCCGGTCAAGCGCTGCTCCAGGTGTATCTTTAATCGCGGAGACATCTGTTGCGGACACTTGTTGGGCGCTGATCGTATTGCTGCTTTGTTTGCCCACAGACGAAGCAAAATTATGCTGCTTCGCGCTACTAGCTAATACTTGGCCGTTCGCGTTCACGGTCTCTTTGCTAAGCTGAACAGCGTTAGCGCTGAGATCCCTGCTAGAGGGATTTTTGTTGTTCAATTTTAAGGGGTTCAGAATTTTAACTTCTTGCCCATTTTGCATTAGGAAAATCGCTAGTGCTGTTTCCTTGGAAGGCTTCAGAATGAAGTGTTCGCCTAGTTGAACCGGGCTTGAAAATTGTAGGTGTAGGGTCAAGTCCTGAACTTTGGCCAAGACACTCCCATCGCTTAATTGTTGAATGATGGCGGCATCGATACGACCATTTTGTGCGCGGGCAAAAACCTGTGCGATCACATCTTGCTTATAGGCGAACATACTGCGGGCAGTTTGTACCCCATCAACCCCCAATCCATCGAGCGGCGCAAGACGGAGTTGAGGGAGTAGTTCGTCCATGATATTTAAAGTTGTTGAGCACCGTAACTTTGTGAGAGTTGGTGTTGATTGTGCGTGATTTTCATCAGCTGGTTGAGTTCTTCCATCCACGGTTCTGTGATGGCACGTATCGCTTTATCGTGGGCGAGTATGCTTTTGATGAGGCTGATTTTTTTTTCGCGCATCGCCTCGGATAAATCCTCGGTTTGTTCGTATTGCTGGAGTACTGCTACTTCCTCGCTACAGTTCTTTTCGAGAAGTATCAGGCGATCCCAGTCGCTATCGCGAGCTGCATCTAGCATGTGTGCACTAAGCACCTCAATTTGCTCGTAGATGGCGAGCATTTCATTACTGGTCATCATCGCTCAAGCCTTGAAAAGAGTTGTTTGACGTGGTTCAAGCGGATCATTTTTTGCGATGGGCGCTTCCACTGAGTGGTTCGTTTTGTCCGGTGTAATCGCTTCCCACGCAAGTTTCAAGTCACGGAGTAGATTTTGAACTTCGGTGACCGGAACAGTATCATTGTCGAGATTGGCTTGGATCAAACGACCTGCCATGTATTCGTACAAGGCATCTAAGCTTTCGGCAATTTCACCCCCCGCACGTTTGTCCAAACTGGCCCTGAGTCCATTTTCGATAATCGCGATGGCTTTCGAAATAGACTGCCCCTTGGCAGCGAAATCCTTAGCCTTGATATGGGTGAGCGTATGACTTAAAGCGACGATAGCGCCGTCGTAAAGCATCACGATGAGCTTATGCGGGCTCGCGGAAATGACTCCTGTTTCGATGCCAACTTTGGCATATGCACTAGCGCCTTGCGATTGTGATGAGCCAAACATGAGTAACCTTTCTGTCGATTGATTCACATTCGATCTAGAGTTTATTGGTGCCTGTGAGTGCAGCGAGTTGTTGGGTTAAAAAAGTGCTGGTATTGTTCAGGCTACTAATGGTCCGATCAAGTGCGGTGAATTGTGCGCGATAGCGTGCCTCGGTGTCGATTAGGCGGCTATTGAGTAAGGCGCGTTGATTGCCGATGTCTTTAATGGTTTTGTTAACGCCTTCAGTTGAATTGGCGATGGTTCCGCTGGTGCCTACGGTGGAAGCAATGAGTGTGACTAATTGGTTGGCGTAGCCGCGTGAAAAGTTCACTGTGCCGCGCGCGCCCGTGACACCACCTGTGACAGAAACTTGCAATCCCTCGGAGTTGGTGCCGCTA
Source organism: Oxalobacteraceae bacterium (assembly GCA_023259175.1). Classification (GTDB taxonomy): domain Bacteria; phylum Pseudomonadota; class Gammaproteobacteria; order Burkholderiales; family Burkholderiaceae_D; genus Undibacterium. Next base: position 18,012 of record JAHFQV010000007.1, read on the forward strand.
CTTCCTGTCAGAAATTGACCCACTCCCGTACCCCCAACACCATTAAAACTACCGGCTACATTGACCCCTACCGTTCCTGCTAAATTGCTACCCGTGAGTGCGGCTGCACTGGTGCCGGTATCGCTCGCAATCGTCACGTTAGATGCACTACCATAGCTGGCCGATTGCAGTTGTAAAAAGCCACCGCCGGTGATGGTTGCAGCTACCTTTGCACCGATGCTTGAAAACGTACTCGTACCATTGATCGAGGTTTGCACTAGTGTCGCTAGTTGACTGGAAGTGTAAGTCCCCGCAGCTAAGGAAACTGAGCCGACGACCCCATCGAGCGTGACATTAATTTTGGTACTAGCGGCGATCGTGGTATTGCCCGCGGTGAGGTCAGTATTGCCGACCAAAGCCCCTTGGGTCGCCAAGGTACTGACATTGACGGTATATGCGCCTTGTTTTGTGGCCGCGGTCGCGGAGCTGTATTTGACTAGGCCATCACTGGCTTTTCCGATGGCGGCGAAGATGCCGGAAACATCGCTAAAAGCATTCGTCAATGCGGCTTGTAATTTGGTGGCATCACTACTTAAGGTGCCATCTTTTTGAAAGGTAATGCCAATGGAAGTGAGCGTCGTATAGGTGCCACCCAAGCCATTGACCGCGGTGGCAAGCGTTGTGCGTAGTTGGTCTTGCACACTACGGGCTGTCGCATCGCCCAGCAATACGCCTCCTTTTTTACTGGCCGCATCGTAGCCAGTTAAAGTTTTTAGGGTCGCTTGTAAATCGTTATAGCCTTTCACAAAGCTATTGATGAAGTTTTGAACGGCAGAGGTGTTGGTGGCCAGCGTTAAACTGGCCGTTCCGATTTTACTTAAGGTAACGGTACTGCCTTGTATTGCTTCTGTAACCGTATTGGAGGCGCTGGAAATTGAAATGCCGTTGACCGTGAATGCGGCATTTTGCGCGCCCGTTGCCTCGGTCAAATTTTGCGTGCCGGCCGGATTGTAATTGAGCAGGGTCTGCAGAGTCGCGTCGCCCGTGACCGTTACTTTGAGACTGGAGGTGGCACCAGTTTTGCTGGAATTGAGTACCAAATGATAGGGGGTCGCGCTGCCGTCTCCGACGATGGACGCAGCGACACCAAGATTGGCCGTATTGATCGCGTCTCGTATGCCTTGCAGACTATTATTGGTGCTGTCGATGGTGACTGAACCCGTGCCTTGATTTCCATCCTGGGTATAGGTCGCGCCGGTATAGACACCCGCACTTAAACTGCCGCCACTAATCGTCCCAAATTGAAACGCAATTGTTGTGCTGCTGCCGCCGCCTATGGCAGATGTAGTACTGGTTTGACCTGCGCTTTGTACGATTTGGGCCTGCGCTAGTTTAGTGACATTAAGATTGTAAGTGCCGGCCGTGGCGACCGAAGAGGTGGTCACGCCAGCGACGCTGGTGTCGCTCGAAGTGGCGCTCAAATTCTGAAATGTGGCGCTGCTATTAAGCGCAACGAAATTGCTTTGGAAGCTGTTTAAGGCACCGCTCAGCGTGCCGTAGGCGGTCAGCTTGGATTGGTAGCTGGCTTCTTTTTTGGCGAGGTTAGTTAATGGTTGACTCTCGACCTGCATCAGCTTGCTGATCAGACTATTGACATCGAGATTCGACCCTATCCCTGTTGATTGTATGCCCACCACGTTCCCCTCAAATGTATTGGAACTTTATATGATTAACGGCAGACGCAAATCGGACTTTAGAGGGGTTTTTTATGCCTATTTTAAATCTGTATGCATCTTTTTTATGCCTAAGCCTCTTGCTTAATCAAAAGCCCTTGAAATTTGTCGAGTGATTTTGCGATTTCCACCGCCTCGATAGAAGGAATTTGTCGTAGTACTTGTTTAGTCTGTTGATCAACTACCTTGACGATAACTTCTCGGGCATCGGTATCAACACTAAACTCTAGATTTTGGGAAAAAGATTGCACCGCTTTGTTTAATTCGCTGACGGCGCGATTAACTTCTTCCGCGCTGGGGCGTTTCGCAACTGGGGCGACCGGGTTGTTAGTAGCAGGCGCAGTACCCGCCGTATTGACCACCGGTTGGGGTGTGGGCGTACTAATCTTATCTGCGATCAGTACCCCAGATTGCACATTACTTGTGAGCGATCGGATGTCCATGATCATTTCCTTTAAGTGAATAACCCCCGACCAAAAAGCGCTTGGGCGGGGGGTGAATCTACATCAATGAAGTTGAGGTCACCCCATTTGATTTTGGCCTTATGCTCGTAAGAGCGCAAGGACACCTTGTGGTAAAGCGTTTGCTTGCGCCAAAATCGCTGTACCGGCTTGTTGTAAGACTTGTCCGCGAGTCAATGCTGCTGTTTCTGTAGCGAAGTCTGCATCACGGATACGGCTGCGCGAGGCGGTTAAATTTTCTGCACCGGTTTGCAAACTGATCACCGCTGATGAGAATCGGTTTTGATATGAACCGAGATTCGCGCGTGAGGTATTGATTGTTTGCAGCGCCGCATCCAAGGTCGTGATCGCCGCCAGCGCACCAGCTGAGGTGCTTAAACTAAGTGAGGAGACACCTGCACCGACCGTCGTTGTCGCAGAGGTATAAGCACCCGTCAAGTTAGCTGCCGTCAAGCCAGTACCCGTACCATTGGCCAATGTGACACCGGCTGAACTGGTTGAACTCAGCGTAAGCGTCGAGGTTGAGATGGTGGTGGTACCCGTCGCGGCTGTACCGATACCCGTTACAGCAGCACCCGCAGCAGTGTTGGTTGATAAAGTAACGGTGACGTTACGACCATCGGCAGCACTCAAAGCCACCGCGCCAGTGGAGGTGCTAAATGTTGCCGTAACACCGGTTTGAGAGCTAATTGCATTGACGGCGGCGGCCACTTGCGCACCGCGTTGTGCACCGGATGTTGATGCAGCCAATGCACCGAGATTGACACCGTTAATTGTGACATCACCTGAGGCAATCGCGGTACCTGCGGTGGAGGCCGTACCGGTCACGGCAGTGGTGCCGACTGTGGCTGTTACACCGGAATTGCCACTGATAGCGTTGATGGCATTGGCTTTTGCGATACCGCTACCGGTTGAGTTTGAGAAGGACACGCCGTCAGCAGCTGAGGCACCAGTTTGATAGCCATTGATCGACAAATCACCGGCCGCTAAAGCGGTGGTAGTGACTGCGCCTGCGCCAGCGACCGTTGTAGAATAACTGGAGCCTGAACCTACACCCAAGGCTGCTGAGCGTGCGCTCGAGATGGAGGTGATGTTGATCGAATCGTTTGCCGTATTGTTGGCGCCGACTTGAAAGGCTTGTGAATTGAATGTGCCGTCGAGCAAATTGACACCGTTAAAGTTAGTGCTATTGGCAACACGGTCAATTTCAGCAATTAACTGGGTTGATTCTGTGTTGAGCGCTGCGCGGTCAGTTGCACTATTACTCGCATTCGAGGATTGCACAGCTAGGTCGCGGATACGTTGTAAGTTACTGGTGATTTGGCCCAATGCGCCCTCAGCGGTTTGCACCAGCGAGATACCATCATTAGCATTACGTACAGCTTGATTTAAGCCGCCGATTTGGGAGCTTAAACGTTCGGAGATCGCTAAACCAGCAGCATCATCTTTCGCACTATTGATGCGCAGACCTGAAGACAAACGTTGTAACGAAAGGTTCAGTTGGTTTTGCGATGTTGTTAAATTGCGCTGCGCATTAAGCGAGGCAATATTGGTGTTGATGACAGCCATGATAGGACTCCTTACTTAGATTTTCAGTGGGGCGATGTGCCTTAAACGTTGGCCTGTTTAATGCCGGACCGCCGTTGAATCAGGTAACGGACCACTCCTTAAAAAATTGAGAAAATCCTCGCAAATAAATCTTGTTTTTTACTCTCAAGTTTTAATGCTCTTTCCGTTTTACGGCAAATTAAAAAAAAACTTAAGGGGTGATTTAAGGAATAAATGCACTTCTTTTCGTCTTATGCGCTAGGCGTTTTTCCAATAACATGGAAATAAGTCCCCACAGCCTCTGAGTTTAGCGCGCTAAGCCTGTTGCGCTCTCGCCCATTTTAATTGTGCTGCCTATCGGGAAGTGGTAAAACGTGAGTAGCGCGAACTTGCAAATGCAATGAGAGGCTAGTGATGGGTAAATCCAGTTTCAATTCAAGAGCTGCTTTACAAGACGCTAAGCGTTTGCATACTGCTGGGAATATGGAGGATGCTAAGGCGGTATGCTCACGCATCTTGCAACACTATCCTTTACATCAAGAGGCCTTGTATTTCTTGGCACGCTTATGCGCCGATATGGGCTTTTGGGATGAGGCTTTGCTTTATATACAAAAAGCTTTTTTGGTGAACTCAACAATGCCCGGTGAAAGATCGGGCTATTTTGCGATCCTGAATCACTACCTCGCTGATAAGCAATATCCCAAATTAGAACAAGCAAGCCGATGGTTGACCAGCCATCTTTCTAAGGATGGCATCGCTTGGGATTATTTAACGGTGAGCTTGTTGGAGCAGGGGCGCTACTTTGACGCGCTTGAGGCTGCACAAAAGGCAGTGAAGTTTTTGCCGACCAATGTCCATATTCAAAATAATTTAGCCTATGCGCTGATCGGCTTAGAGCGCTGCACGGAAGCGGCCGCTATTTTGCGAGTTGTTGTCCAGACTGAACCGACGATGGCTTCGGCGCACAATAATTTAGGCAATGCTTTACGTTATAACGGCGACTACGAGGGGGCAATGAAGTGCTTTGAAGCGGCGATCGCGATTGCGCCTGAAACCGCCTATTTTTACAATAATCTAGGGCTCACTTACCGCTCTTTAGATCGCTATCAATCCTCGATAGATAGTTACCAAAAGGCTTTGCAAATTCAGCCTGATTTGGTACAGGTGTATCCGAATTTGATTGATGTTTACCGGCAAGCAGGCATGGTACAACAAGCGATAGAATGTGGACAACATGCGCTAACGCTGACGCAAGAGTTGGCCGAAATTTGGGGCGCATTTGGCGATGCCTTGCGGGATGCTGGACAACTCGATGCCGCGATTGAATCGTATGTGAAGGCGGTGAGTTTTAAAACGGACAGTGAGTCTAGTTTTAATCGAAAAATATATACGAATATTTTGTTTTGCCTGAACTACCACCCCGACCTTGATGCCGAAACGATCTTTAGCGCATATCGTGAATTTGATCAGCGATTTGCACTGTCTCTGAAAAAGCATTGGCGGCCATTTAACACACCACGCGACACACAAAAGAAGCTGAAGGTGGGCTACCTTAGTCAGTCATTTTACAATCAGGTCTGCAAATTTTTCCTAATACCTTTGCTGGAAAAGCATGATCGTAGTCAGTTTGAGATTTACGCTTACGCCCAAATTCCTTACGAAGACGAAACGACCGCGCACTACAAGACCTTGGTTGACCATTGGGTTCCTATCCGCGAATTGATGGACGATCAAGTTGCTGAACGAATTCGTGCCGATGAAATTGATATTTTGGTGGACGTTTCGGGGCACACCAATTCCAATCGTTTGCTGGTGTTCGCGCAAAAACCAGCGCCAGTTTCTTTGCACTGGTTGGAATATGGCTACACCACCGGTTTAAGTGCAATCGATTATTTCATGACAGATCGGGCCAGTGTGACTGACGATTGTGGACATTTGTTTTCCGAGCAGATATGGATACTCGATAGTCCCGCCTATGTTTATCGTCCCGATACGCGACTCGCCATTCTCAACGACTCACCCGCTGTACGAAATGGCTATGTGACTTTTGGCAGCTTGTCGCGTACTACCCGCATTAATCATCGAGTGGTACGTATTTGGGCCGCGATCCTTGATGCGGTGCCAGACTCGCATTTGATTATCAATAGCGGCGATTTTAAAGACCCCAGAGTGCAAGACGAGATGGCTGCGCGGTTTATGCAATACGGCATTGCACGCTCTCGGCTAGAAATTAGTTTTAGCTCGCCCTCGTGGGAGGTGCTTAAACATGTCGATATTGGTCTCGATTGTTTCCCGCACAATTCGGGCACGACTTTATTGGAGACCCTTTTTATGGGGATCCCATTTGTAACGCTATTAGGTCGACCATCAGTGGGACGCATCGGTGCCAGCGTTTTGAGCGGTATGGGACGCACAGAATGGATAGCCAGTTCTGAAGAAGAATATGCGCAAAAAGCCGTGATTTTGGCGCACGATTTAGAGGGCTTGCAGCACATGCGCCAATTCATGCGCGCTGAAATGCAAGCCTCTGCATTGATGGATGAACCCGCTTTTGCACAGGCTGTGGAGCGGGCGTATCGGCAGATGTGGACACGCTATTGTGAAAGGAATGGGGCATGAAAGCGGTGATCTTGGCGGGCGGCTTGGGAACGCGTATTTCTGAAGAAACGCATTTAAAACCCAAACCCATGATCGACATCGGAGGTCATCCGATTTTGTGGCACATCATGAAAAGTTATTCGGCGCATGGCGTCAATGATTTCGTCATTTGTTGCGGCTATAAAGGCTATGTCATCAAAGAATATTTTGCGAATTATTTTTTGCATATGTCCGATGTGACTTTTGATATGAGTAATAACCACATTGAGGTGCATGAACACCATGCGGAAGACTGGCGGGTGACCTTGGTGGATACCGGCGATGACACCATGACAGGGGGGCGTTTGCGTCGTGTCGCCGGCTATTTACAAGATGAGGACGCTTTTTGTTTTACCTATGGTGATGGTTTGTCGGATGTGGATATTCGTGCGCAGATTGCCTTTCATCGCGCCCACGGAAAATTGGCGACCGTGACCGCGGTGCTGCCACCGGGACGCTATGGTGCGCTCGATCGTGACGGTGATAGTGTCAAAGGATTTACCGAAAAGCCGCGCGGTGACGGTGGTTGGATTAACGGTGGCTTCTTTATTTTGTCACCGAAAGTGCTTGACCTCATTGCGGGCGATGCGACCAGTTGGGAAGCTGAGCCGCTGACCCAACTGGCGCGAAAAAACGAGTTGATGGCTTTTGAACATGCTGGTTTTTGGCAAGCGATGGATACACTACGTGAAAAAAATCTGCTAGAAGAACTTTGGCAAAGTGGGAGAGCGCCTTGGAAGCGTTGGTAGAGCGTTTAAGCGCGAATCCCGATCCCGCTTTTTGGCGCGGTCGGCGGGTGGCCGTGACTGGGCATACGGGCTTTAAAGGCGCAATCCTAGTGCACTTCTTGTTACGTCTCGGTGCCAAGGTATCGGCCTTTTCTTTGGCACCTCATACCACACCAAATTTATTCGATGAGCTGGCATTACATCATCGTTGCGCGAGTCAAATCGGCGATCTGCGTGAGTTTGAGACGCTTAATAACTGGCTGCTCGAGTCTCAGCCTGAAGTTGTTTTTCACCTGGCGGCGCAAGCTTTGGTGCGGGAAAGTTATCGCCAGCCCGCTGCAACCATGAGCAGTAATTTTGTCGGGACATTACATTTGTTGGAAGCCTTGCGCCAGCAAAGTAGTGTCAAAGCCGTGGTCTGCGTGACGACCGATAAAGTTTATCGTCAAAGTGAAATTGCCCATGCATTTAGCGAAAATGATGCCCTAGGTGGACACGATCCCTATAGCGCCAGTAAAGCCGCTTGTGAGATTTTGATTGAGTCCTATCGCTTAAGTTTCCTGCAGCATGCCAGTATCGCGACCGCGCGTGCGGGGAATGTGATTGGTGGCGGAGATTGGTCGGCTGAAAGGCTCTTGCCTGATGCAGTACGCGCTTGGCAGCTCGACGATGTGCTGGAAATTCGTTCGCCAGATGCGATTCGTCCGTGGCAGCATGTGCTAGAGGCCTTGACTGCCTATTTGATTTTGGCTGAAAAATTATTTGCTTCGGAATGTGAGAGCCGTGCCTACAATTTTGGCCCCGATGCGCGAGATGCAGTCAGTGTGCGGCGAGTTTTGGACTTGGCGCGACAATATTTTGGTCGAGGTGAAATCGTAGAGCATTCTGATTTAGCGAGTTTCCATGAAGCGCAAGTGTTAATGCTCAATACCGATTTGGCGAGAACGCAATTGGGTATTGCGCCAAGGTGGACTTTAGAAACGGCGGTTGCGCGCAGCATGCTCTGGTATCGTCAGTTTGCGCGGGGTGTTTCTGCAGCGCGTTTGTGTGATGAGGATATCGCAGCTTTTTTGTCGGATACGCAAATCCATGAGCATGAGCAAGCCGGCATGCAAGCCAATGAGGTGCGCGATGGATAAATCCCTGCTCAGTAAGCCCACGTTTATCCGAGGTGTGGAATTGCTTTGCCGCGTACAAAGACAGGATGAGCGCGGCTATTTTGAACGTCTGTATTCCAGCAGTATTTTGCAAACTTGTGGCTGGCAAGGAGGTATTGAACAAGTCAATCACAGCGTCACACTTGGCCTAGGCATTGTGCGCGGCATGCACTACCAAAAACCACCCTATGCCGAATACAAATTGGTCTCTTGTTTGCGGGGTGTGGCCTGGGATGTGGTGGTGGATTTGCGTGCTGACTCAGCTAGTTTTCTGCAAACGTTTGCGGTTGAACTTTCTGCAAAAAATGCGCAAGCCATTTTGATACCGCCTGGTTGCGCACATGGATTTCAAGCCCTGAGTGCTGAGCTGGAATTGCTGTATTGCCATAGCGCGTCTTATCAAGCTCAATTTGAAGCAGGGGTGAATGCACTTGATCCACAATTGCATATCGCTTGGCCGCTGCCGATTGCGCAACGCTCGCCGCGTGATACCGACTTTGCGATGATCGCCGATGACTTTAAAGGAGTGTGGCTGTGAAATGTCGACACTGCGCACAAGCTTTGCAATATTGCTGCCTCGATTTGGGCTGCGCTCCGCCATCCAATGCGTATTTAACGCCGGCGCAATTGCATGCGCCAGAATTGCATTTCCCCTTACGTTTATATGTGTGTGATGTTTGTTTTTTGGTGCAAACGGAAGACTTTGCCCAGCGTGAATTTTTGTTCGATCAGGACTACGCTTATTTCAGCTCGTTTTCTAGCAGTTGGTTAGCGCATGCGCATCGTTATGTGACGCAAATGCAGCAGCGTTTTGCATTGTCAGAAGAAAGCTATGTGTTGGAAATCGCCGCCAATGACGGCTACCTACTGCAATATGTCCAAGCGCTAGGAATCCCTTGTTGTGGGATAGAGCCGACCGCCAGCACTGCCGCCAGTGCGCGGGCAAAGGGGCTGCGTATTGTGGAAGGTTTTTGGGGGGAGGTCTTAGCAAATACCCTGCTCGAAGAAGGGCGACAAGCCGATTTAATCGTCGCCAATAATGTGCTGGCGCATGTCCCCGACATCAATGACTTTGTGCGCGGCTGTGCCTCTTTTTTGAAGCCTGATGGGGTCGCAACTTTTGAATTTCCACATCTGCTTAATATGCTGCAATTGAATCAGTTTGACACTGCTTACCACGAACATTTTTCTTATTTTTCTTTGACCGCAGTCAAGCGTATTTTTGAAGCGAATGGTTTGACTATTTTTGATGTCGAGCATTTGCCAACTCACGGCGGTAGTTTGCGGGTATTTGCGCAGCGCTCGCAAAAGCCGCAAACACTTTGGCATAGCGAGCAAGTCGAAGCTTGTTTGACGCGTGAACGAGAGGCGGGTGTCGATCGCCTCAGTTTTTATGAACACTTTCAGCGTACCGCAGAAGCCGCTAAGAACGCATTGCTGAGCTATTTAATTGAGTGTCATTCACAAGGCTTACGGGTGGCGGCATACGGGGCTGCGGCGAAAGGAAATACGCTCCTGAATTTTGCTGGCATACGCAGCGATTTGTTGGCCTATGTGGTGGATAAAAATCCGTCCAAGCAAAACAAATTTTTACCTGGAAGCCGACTGCCAATTGTCGATATGGCGCATTTGATCGAAGATAGACCTGATCGAATTTTGATTTTGCCTTGGAATCTGGAACAAGAAATTAAACAGGAATTGATGCAGGTAATTACTTGGCCGGTACAGTTATTGACCGCCGTTCCGACCTTGACGCGTGTGTAGATAGAGGGGGTTAGTATGATAGAAATTCATCCGGATGCAAAAATTTCGCGTTGGGCGGATATCGAGGACTCGGTGCGTGGTTCGCGGATTGTGGTCGGTGCTGGGTCTAGCATTGATAGCTTCGTTAAAGTCAAACCAGCCGGTGGCAGCGGTGATTTAATCATTGGCGATCGCACTGTGATTAATTCTGGCTGTGTGTTTTATACGGGGAATGGCATTCATATTGGCAATGACGTGGCGATTGCAGCCAATTGTTGTTTTGCACCCGTCAATCATGCCTATGCCGATAAAAATACGCGTATCAATCAGCAGGGGTTTCTGCCCAGCCGAGGCGGTATCATCATCGAAGACGATGTTTGGATTGCGGCGAATTGCGTGATACTGGATGGTGCGATTTTGCGACGTGGTTGTGTGGTGGGCGCGGGCTCTCTGGTGCGCAGAGAGTTGGAAGCTTATTCGATTCATGTTGGTAATCCTTTGCGCTTAATCGGGTGGCGAAAATGAATACTTCAGTGCAAGCGACGATTGTCGGTGGACGTGGATTTATCGGGCGACATTTGGCGCATGCGCTACGTGTCCAAGGTTGGCAGGTGGATGTGGCAAAACGCCAGGATGCAAAACTCTTTGCCCAAGAACTCGGACATGTTTTCTATTGTGCGGGTTTGACCGCCGATTTTCGGCAAAACCCATATGCGACCGTGGATGCACACGTCACCATGTTAGCTAATTTATTGGAGTATTCGAGCTTTACCAGCCTCAGTTATTTATCGAGCACACGGGTGTATGCGGAGGCGAGTAGTACCGAGGAGAGCGCTGCATTGCGCACCCGCCCTGAGGTGCCAGATCATTTGTATAATTTATCCAAACTGATGGGGGAGAGTTTGTGCTTGCAAAGTGGTCGTGATGTGCGCATCGTGCGACTGTCCAATGTGTATGGTCGTGGTATGCCGCAACAGAATTTTTTGCAAGCCGTTTTGAGCGAAGCCTACGCACAAAAAAGTGTGCGCTTTTTAAGTGCCGCTAGCTCGAGTAAAGACTATATTTCGATTGAGGACGTAGTCCGCGCTATTCCGCACATCGCTTTAAATGGACGCAAGGATATTTATAATTTGGCGCAAGGGACCAATACCAGTCACCAAGAAATTGCTGATTGGTTGAGTGCGCAAGGTATCGTTTGCAGTTTTGCGCAGGATGCACCGGTAACCTGTTTTCCCGTGATTGATATGCGTAAAACCAGCAGCCTGTGCGGTGCTGCACAGTCGAATTTATTGCAGGATTTAGCGCCACTTTTTCAGGCGATCAATAATTTAGATGAGGCTCTATGAATCCCATAGCACAATTTGAAGCCGAGCGCGAAGAACGTATTGCGCAACTGGGTCAAGACACCGCATTTCAGGCGCAATCCCGTTCATGGTTAGAACAGAGTATGCGTAAGCAATATGTGTATAATTTTTCGTGGCTGGGACGACCGATTATTCAAAATCCGATCGATATGGTCGCGATGCAGGAATTGATTTGGCGTGTGCAACCGGATTTGATTATCGAAACAGGCATTGCGCATGGTGGATCGATTATTTTTTCTGCATCCATGCTGGAACTCAATGCTGCATGCGGAGGTAATCCCGAGGCGCAAGTGATCGGTATCGATATCGATATTCGGGAACATAATCGACTCGCTATTTTGACGCATCCTATGGCCAAACGCATACGTATGGTGCAAGGTTCGAGCGTGGCGCCTGAAGTAGTGGCGCAAGTGCAGGAAGCTGCGCAAGGGCGGAGCAGGATCATGGTGTTTTTAGACTCTAATCATACCCACGAACATGTACTGGCCGAGCTAAATGCCTACGCGCCTTTGGTGAGTGTGGGCAGTTATTGCGTGGTCTTCGATACCTTTGTCGAGGATGTGCCTGCGGACGTTTTTGAACAGCGCCCTTGGGCTCCCGGTAATAGCCCTAAGACGGCGGTGCATGCTTATCTCGAGGCGAATCGGCAATTTGAAATCGATCAGAGCATGCATCATAAACTGCAAATTACGGTGGCACCGGATGGGTTTTTGCGGCGTATTTTTTAGTGTTTTAGGAGCGAGTTTTAGGGCGCCAGCTTTAGGGTGTCAGCTTTAGGGTGCCATGCTTACGGAGCTATCACGACACGATTTTTGCCACTGCGCTTGGCTTCGTACATGGCTTGATCTGCGCGTTTGATTAAGGTATTTTGATCTTCTTTTGCACCACGTAAGGCGATACCCGCACTAAAGGTGATGAAGATGCGTTTATCGTCCACAGTAAAGAAATGCGTCGTGAGTTCGCGTTGGACGCGAGTCATGGCGCGTGCGGCTTCTTCTAAAGTTGTTTCTGGCATGAGTATGATAAATTCTTCTCCACCATAGCGGGCGATGACATCAATTGAGCGCAAGGTTTGTTTGACGATGCGCACGACATGAATCAGTGCTTCGTCGCCAGAAGCGTGGCCGTGGGTGTCGTTGAGTTTTTTAAAATTATCGAGATCAAGCATGGCGATGCACAGTGGCGAATTGCGCCGATCCGAACGATCCGCTTCACGTTCAAAAATTTCATCTAAGCCGCGCCGATTAAGACTGCCCGTGAGCTGATCTTCGCGCACCAGTTCGCTCATTTCTTCTAGTTTCGCTTCTAATTCTTTAATCCGTGTTTCAGCTTCTTTCACTTCCTTTTGCGCCGCCAGCATGATTTGATGCGAGCGCATCGTTTCACTATGAATAGTTTGTGTTTCGTTCAAAATGGCGAGAATGATTTTCTCCACGGCCAAGGCATCGCGGGTCTCGCGAATCTGTTGGGAAAATTCGTCGATTTTGAATTGATAGGCACTCGTCGTATTGGCCATGACATCGAGTCTATCGATGAAGGTCGCCATCATATTTTTGACGGAACTGCGCGAATCATCCAGACTCGATTTGAGTGTACCCTGTTTGTAGATCACATCTTTGAGGCTGCGCGTGGCCTCCTGCAATAGGCGATGGTCAATCGGACCGGCAATTAAATTTTGAATGACGATAATTTGACCACGCAACCAATTGTCTTCTTCGAGAAGATCATGCACATTGTTTAGCAGCAGTGAAAATAGTCGTAGCAAAAGCTCTTGCTGTTCGGCGGTGTCGCCACCGACCAGTTCGATTTGAAAACAGAGTTGTTTAACCCGCGAGGCGACTTGTTTAAACTCGGGTTCGCTCACGGCGAATTTAAGTTTGTCTGCAATCGCTTCTGACTCTGTCGCAAGTGTCGGTTTTTCTTTCAGTAAGGACGATAAAGCCATGCCCAGTGTGCGAAAAAGTGCGTCCTTCAGATGCGTTTCTTTGCTATGGCTAGGATCGAAATCATCGACTAAAGAAACCCGCGTAGCGCTAGTTGCATTGGCCGGTGGCGGGTCGACTAAGCTGATGCTATTGGATAAATTTGGGTTGACTTTGTTGAGCGTTTTGTCGGCGAGCTCGCGCAAAACTTTTGCGTATTCTTCCCAATTTTTACTCGATAAGGATCGTTGCAATCGGTGTCCAAAATTGATTAAATCGCCGCTGGATTTTTGTAAGTGATTTGCGAACGTAGTAAGCAAATTTTCTGCTTCTGACGGCGTTGGTATTTCGGGTTGGGTGTTCTTGATTTCAGACGCGTCGGGGATGCCTGCGATTTCGTTATACGCTTTTTGATAAGCCTCTGGTGTTGGGGCAATCCGCTCAATCGCCAAGCGCTTAAAAGTATCGCGCGCAATATCGGTGGGACTCTTGGTCGAAGGGGGTAGACGTTTGTCCGACATGGCGCTCTTTCAGCAAATTGGCAAACTTAGAATCGCAAATTATTCTACCAGTTCGTTACGGATAGCATAGTGGGTTAACTCGGCATTGTGGCGTAATTTCATCTTGATGAGAATGCGAGAACGGTATTCGCTAATAGTTTTTGCAGACAAGGAAAGTTCTTTGGCTATATCACTAACACTCTTGCCAGAGGCGATCATAATCATGGTTTGATATTCACGGTCTGACAGTGCTTTGTGCGGTTCTTCCTCATTTCCTCGATGCAGATTGTTCGCCATTTCCTGGGTCACTTCAGGGCTGATAAATTTTAAGCCCGAAGCCACTTGTTGTAGGGCTTGCAGTAGATCGGTTGCGCTACAGTGTTTGTTGAGAAAACCCGATGCGCCAGCGCGTAGGCTGCGTATCGCATAGATGTCTTCGCGATGCGTAGAAAAAACGAGGATGTTCAAATGCGGGAATTCGCGTTTAAACTGTTTGAGAACATCAATGCCGTTTCTATCATTGGTCTCGATCTCGATTAGCATGAGATTCGCTGGCGTGTGTCGCGCAAGCTTGAGCGCATCTTGGCCGTGGCTGGCTTCACCGACGATGCTGATATGCTCGTGACGACTGAGCACTTGCTGTATCCCGATACGCATGATAGGTTGAGGATCAACAATGAGTAATTTGATGTGCGCGTCTTGACTCATTTCGGAGGCCTTAGACTCAACAAAACCAAAATTAGATACAGCGGCGAACTTGCATATTTCCGTAGTGCATTATGGCATGATGCAATATGGAAATAAAGAAAGCTGTTAGTTACGTACCACGTATAATCTAAGAAATTGAACTAGTAAGTCATCAGAAAGCGCCATGAGTAAAGCATTTGTCAAAGAAGATGTGAACGACGAGGATGAAGAGTTGGGGGCTCCTGCGATTCCGGCTGGGCTTAAAAACTATATGACACCGGCCGGGCATAATCGCATGAAAACGGAATTTCTCGATTTGATCGATAGGCAAAGGCCGGAGGTCGTCAATATCGTTTCTTGGGCCGCGTCGAATGGCGACCGATCTGAGAATGGCGACTATATTTACGGTAAAAGGCGTTTGCGGGAAATTGATCGACGCATTCGTTTCCTTAGTAAGCGGCTTGATATTGCTGAAGTGGTTGATCCCAGCCTCCATTACGGTCGCGAACAAGTCTTCTTTGGCGCAACGGTTGAATATGAAAACCAAGCAGGTCATGTCACCATAATACGCATCGTCGGTGTCGATGAATTTGATCCGCTCAATGGCGCAATTAGCTGGGTCTCGCCCGTGGCACGCGCACTGACTAAGGCGATGCTGGGAGATACGGTGGTGTTTAATTCGCCTTCAGGTCGGGAAGAGTTGACGATACTAAAAGTGGACTATCCCGCACCCGATAGTGTGTAGTCGAATAAGCTACGCGTATTCACGCCGAATCTTGCTGACACCGTTTAAGTGTTTGATATTTCGAATGATGCGGGCTAGGTGAATACGGTCATCAATTTGAATCGTGAAATGGATCTTGGTCATATCTTTTGATTCGCCGTCTTCCATATTGACATGGCTAATATTGGCATCGGCTTCGCCAATTTCGGCTGCGATGCGCGCCAATGCGCCGCGTTCATTGTTAACCAAAACCGAAATCCGACAATCAAAGCGGCGGTTCATGTCTTCACCCCAATTAACATCAATCCAGCGGTCCGGTTCTTTCACCTGAAGTCGTTTCGCATTTCTGCATTCGCCACAATGCACGATCAAGCCTTGATCGCGTTTGAGCTGTCCGACGATATCATCACCGGGTATTGGTAGGCAGCAAGGTGCCAATTGGACGGATACACCTTCGCTGCCATAGATGATGACGGGCTCAGGTTTGCTAGGCTTGTCCTCACCCAGTTGTTGGAAGGGGATAGAGGGTGAATCGTTTTCAACCAAATCCAGAATATGACGGGCGACCAGCGCCGCCATACGCTTGCCGATACCGATGTCGGTGTACAACTCATCCATCGTATTGGCGCTAGATTCATTGAGGAGTTTATCAATGAGTGTATCGGGCAGATTTGGATTTAAATGCAAAGCCATTAAAGCTTGTGCCAGCAATTGCTTGCCGAGTTCGGTCGATTCGTTGAGGTTAATCGTGCGCAAATAATGGCGGATGGCGGAACGCGCTTTTCCAGTCCGAACATAGGTCAGCCAATTGGGTGTAGGGCGCGAATTGGGCGAGGTGATAATCTCAATGATGTCGCCATTTTTGAGCTCGGTACGCAGTGGTACAGGTTCATTATTGATCCGTGTTGCAATCGCCTGATCGCCAATGTCGGTATGAATATTGTAGGCAAAATCGAGTGCCGTCGCGCCGCGTGGCAATGCGAATATCTTTGATTTTGGCGTGAATACATACACCGAATCAGGGAATAAATCGACTTTGACATGCTCTAAAAATTCAGCAGAATCGCCGGTTTGCTTTTGAATGTCGAGTAATGATTGCAACCAAGCGTGGGTACGCTGTTGCAAATCGGTGAGCGATGCTTCTTCGTTTTTGTACAGCCAATGCGCGGCGACCCCGGATTCGGCGACGCGATGCATCTCTTGGGTTCGGATTTGAAACTCAACCGGGGTTCCGTAGGGGCCAATCAAGGTGGTGTGCAATGATTGATAGCCATTTGATTTGGGAATGGCAATGTAATCTTTGAACTTCCCTGGCATGGGCTTGTAAAGTGCATGTAGTGTGCCGAGCGCGTAGTAACTATTCTGCAGATTATCGACTACGATGCGGAAACCATAAATATCTAGAACTTGCGAGAAACTGAGTTGCTTGTCGCGCATTTTGCAATAAATGCCGAACAGGGTTTTTTCACGACCATCTACCTGTGCCACGAGACCGGCTTGCGCAAGCGTATTTTTGACCGCAATCATGATCTTGTTGACGACCTCGCGTCGGTTACCGCGTGCGGCTTTGATCGCTTTGGCCAATGTGCGATAGCGGATCGGGTAAATGTGGGCGAAGGACAGGTCTTGTAACTCGCGATAAATATTATTGAGCCCAAGGCGGTGCGCAATCGGCACATACACTTCCATCGTCTCGCGGGCGATGCGCCTTTGTTTTTCGGGCGACATTACACTCAAGGTGCGCATATTGTGTAAGCGGTCAGCGAGTTTGACGAGGATGACCCTGACATCGCGCGCCATCGCCAACAACATTTTTCTGAAATTTTCAGCTTGCGCTTCGATATGGCTTTGAAACTCGATTTTTTCTAATTTCGACAGTCCATCGACCAGCAATGCCACAGGCGCGCCAAAGCGTTCGATGAGTTCGTCTTTTTTAACGTCCTGGTCTTCCATCACATCATGCAAGAGTGCCGCCATGATGGCTTGCACATCAAGCTTCCATTCGGCGCAAATTTCTGCCACAGCGATGGGGTGGGAAATGTAAGGCTCACCCGATTTACGCACTTGCCCGAGATGCATTTCATCGGAAAAGCGATAGGCTTCCTTAACCAACTTTAAATCAGCGGCAGAAAGATAGCTTGCTAGATGCGTGGTCAGCGCCGTAATCGAAGCCACTGCCGGTGCAGTGGCTAGTTCGACTTGTTGGAGTGGGTGATTTTGATTATTTGCAGTGTGGCTGCTACGGCGCTTTTTTTCGGGCGTGTTTGTTGAGGCCGAAATGTCAGCACGCGGTGGAAATCCCGAATTTTTCTCTTGCAAATTCATACGCGGTGATTCCAAAGTGAGTCACGATGTCGGCGCTTCGCAAAAATTAAAAGGGTACTTTTTTCAGCATTTCGATACCGACTTTGCCTTCAGCGATTTCACGCAAAGCGATCACAGTCGGCTTGTTTTTTGCATCTACCTTTGGGGTGTGCCCTTGAATCAATTGACGAGCACGATAAGTCGCGCATAGGGTTAATTGAAAACGGTTAGGAATCTGTTTGAGGGAGTCTTCAACGGTAACGCGAGCCATGGTATTTCCTTAAATCGTATTGTTAACTTGTACGCCTAACTGCGCCAGTAGCGCCGTATTGCGAACGGCTTGCTGGCCGTAACGGCAGCGTGTTGCTTTGACAATGGCGCTCAATTCGGTCAGCGCAATATCAAAATCTTGGTTGATAATAACATACTCGAACTCCGGAGCGTGCGCCATTTCACCACCTGCGGCTAAAATCCTACGCGTAATGACCTCGGGTAGGTCTTGTCCCCGCTTATTGAGTCTTTCTTCTAAGGCTTCAAGCGAGGGCGGCAAAATGAATATGCTGGCAACTTTCGGGAATTGTTTTTTGACTTGTTGTGCCCCTTGCCAGTCGATTTCTAGCAGAATGTCGATGCCTGCTCGCATGGCTTCTTGGATCAGTAATTTGGAGGTGCCGTAGTAATTGCCATGCACTTCGGCGAATTCTAAAAATTCCCCTTGATTTTTTCGCTTCAAAAATTCTTCGGGCGTTACGAAATGGTATTCTCGACCATTTTGTTCGCCGGGTCTTGGCGCGCGCGTCGTAAACGAGATGGAGAGTTTAAGCTCGGGTTCGAGTTTGAGAAGGCCATTGACGAGCGAAGATTTGCCTGCACCCGAAGGCGCTGAAACCATAAACAGGCTACCCGAGGTCGAGGGTGTGGTGTTCATCATGATGACTCCCTAATTTTATTCGAGGTTCTGAACTTGTTCACGCATTTGCTCAATTAAAAGTTTAAGCTCCATCGCCGCATCTGCCAATTCTTTTAGTGCCGCTTTTGATCCTAAGGTATTGGCTTCGCGATTGAGTTCTTGCATCATAAAGTCTAAACGCTTGCCAACATTGCCGCCTTTGCTGATGATTTGCCGTGTTTCTTGCAAGTGTCCATTTAAACGCGCCAGTTCTTCGTTTACATCAATGCGAATCCCGTAGAGCGTCACTTCTTGCCGTATGCGGTCTAAGATTTCATCACGACTCACGCTGAGCTGGTTATGTCCCTCTTTGCTTAAACTTAAGCCCAGGGCTTCTTCCATGCGCGCAATCGCTTTTTGCTGAAACTGTTGCAAAATGACGGGTAAAAGTGGCGTGATGCGCTCGACGATTTTTTCCATCTCGCTGACGCAATTGAGCAAGACTTGACCTAAGGCGCTGCCTTCGCGTTGGCGGCTCGTGATAAAATCGCTTATCGTCGCGTTGATCAGTGTTTGGATGTTTGTTTGAAGTTGTTCGGAATCGATTTCAGCTTCTTCGATCACGCCGGGCCAGCGCAAAATGTCGGCTGCAGCGAGTGTTTCAAGTTCAGGAAAGTGACGCACTAAGTCTTGCTGGTAGGTGGCCAGTTGATTTAAAACCCCTTCGTTAAGTCGTTTGCCTTGGGTGTTGTTCGCACTCTTGCCAAAACTAAAGCGACATTCGACTTTGCCACGTTGAATTTTTTTGCTGAGGCTGTCGCGGAAGATCGGTTCCAAGGAACGGAATTCGTCATTGATGCGAAATTGTAAGTCGAGAAAGCGTGAGTTGACACTTTTGATCTCTATCGTTATGGTGCCCGCTGGACTTTCTTGTACGCCGCATGCATAACCAGTCATACTGTAGATATTCACTCGATTTCCTTTGTCGACTTTTGTTGAGCTCGCGTTGTTGTGATTGTGAAAATCATTTTTCGGGACGCTTATTTTTGTTGGTTTGACCGTTCGTCATGTTTGTTCGAGGAGTGACGCGGTACAATGTATTATCCCTCATCTATTTTTTTACCGTAGGATATTTCGAAATATGGCAGCACAAAATAACGCACCCTTGCCAGATGGCTTAGAAATTGCCGGATACCGTATTGTAAAGAAAATCGCGTCGGGTGGCTTTAGTATTGTGTACCTCGCTTCCGATGAAGATGGAAATGCGGTCGCGATCAAGGAATATTTGCCCAGTTCCCTGGCTTTACGCCAAGTCGGTGAATTGGTACCAGCGATTTCAGCCGAAAATTTTCCCGTTTATCGAATTGGTTTAAAGTGTTTTTTCGAGGAAGGCCGGGCTTTGGCGCGGATCGCGCATCCCAATGTGGTGAGCGTTATTAACTTTTTTCGCGCCAATGAAACCGTGTATATGGTGATGGCCTATGAGTCGGGGCGCTCACTGCAGGAACATATTTTGCGCCGTCGCGATAAAGGTGAGAAACCTTTGGTATCGGAACGCTTTATTCGTAAAATGTTTAACTTGGTAATGAACGGTTTGCGTGAAGTGCATACGAATAAATTATTGCATCTCGATTTGAAGCCCGCGAATATTTATTTGCGTTTGGATGGTACTCCGATTTTGCTTGATTTCGGCGCGGCGCGGCAAACGCTTAAAACCGATATGCCCAAGCTCTATCCTATGTACACACCTGGATTTGCGGGGCCTGAACTGTATGTTAAGAACAGTAATCTCGGACCTTGGACTGATATTTACAGCATCGGTGCGTCGATGTTTGCATGTATGGTGGGTGCGCCACCACAACCGGCGGATCAGCGCAAAAATAACGATAAAATGGAAGCTCATTACAAGAAGCTCGAAGGCATTTATTCTGCCGAATTGATCGACGTAGTGCGTATGTGTTTGAAGCTGGATCCTTTGGAGCGTCCGCAAAGTGTGTTCGCATTGCAGCGGGCTTTGTCGGTCAAGCAAGCACCGCAAAAAGAGTTGAATTTTTTCGAACGCACGAAAGTGAAAATCGCCCATTTGTTGGGTAGAAACGGGCGTGACGTGGAAGAAAAAGATTTTACGACGATACAAGAAGATACGATGTAGTTTTAGGTGCTATTCTGCATAGATGCCCTAACCGATTACTCTAGCCAAATCATACAACATGCGATTCTCCGTTTATCAAGAAAGCCATATTGGTGGGCGAAAAGTTAACCAAGACCGAATGGGCTATAGCTTCACTCGCGATGCGATTTTATTGTTACTCGCCGACGGCATGGGCGGTCATATTATGGGTGAAATCGCAGCGACGATAGCGATGCAAACCATAGGCAGCCTTTTTCAACAACAAGCGCATCCCATGATAGAAAAGCCGGAGCGATTTTTGGAAAAAGGCTTTCTCTCTGCCCATAATGAAATTCATCGTTATCGCCAGCTGAAAAATTTGCCAGAAACGCCGCGCACCACCATCGTGGCTTGTCTGATTCAAAATGGCAACGCTTATTGGGCACATTGCGGCGATTCGCGCCTGTATTGGATGCGCTCGGGGCAAATTTTGATGCGCACGAAAGATCATTCGCGCTTGGAGACCTTGATTGAACAAGGCAAGGTCGATCCTTCGGAACGAAGTACCCATCCTGATCGCAATAAATTATTTAATTGTTTGGGCGCGCCTCATGCGCCTATCGTTGAATTGTCAAGGCGTGCCAGTTTGCAAGCCGGTGATGTGATTTTGTTGTGCTCTGATGGCTTATGGGGCGTATTGCCGGATCACTTATTGGCGCAAACTTTGCATGAACAAACCATCGTGCGTGCCATCCCCGAACTCGTGCGTAGCTCGGTCGAAATCGCGGGGCGCCAAGGTGATAATGCCACCGCTTTAGCGATGATGTGGGAGGGCAATGACTTCCTAGAAAATTCTTCCATTATTTCAACCAATACCCTGCCTATCGGTTCGATTGCAACCACGATACAAGTGCCGGTTGATATGGAAGGCGAAGGCGATGAGTCCGATTTATTCAATGATGAAGAAATCGAAAAAGCCATCGATGAAATTCGTAATGCGATTCATAATTCTAGTCGAATTACGTCGAAAAATTAAATAAAGAGTTAATCCATGTCTTCTTTTTCTCGCCCAAGTGGGCGCGCAGCCGATGCGCTGCGCAAAGTTCAATTCACCCGTCACTATACCAAGCATGCAGAAGGTTCTGTGTTGGTTGAATTTGGTGACACTAAGTTGATCTGCACAGCCAGCATCGAAGAGAAAGTACCCGGCTTTTTAAAAGGGCAGGGACAAGGTTGGTTGACCGCAGAATACGGAATGTTGCCACGTTCAACTCATACCCGTATGGATAGGGAGGCGGCCAAGGGTAAGCAATCGGGACGCACGCAGGAAATTCAGCGTCTGATTGGCCGTTCATTGCGCGCCGCCTTTGACTTGAGTGCTTTTGGTGAGCGCACTTTGCATCTCGATTGTGATGTGATTCAAGCCGATGGTGGCACCCGCACGGCCGCCATTTCAGGTGCGATGATTGCGGCCTATGATGCATTTCAAGTTTTGGTTGAACGTAAAAATTTAGCTGCGGTACCGCTCAAGCAATTTGTTGCTGCGATTTCTGTCGGTGTGTTTGCGGGTGTTCCGGTTTTGGATTTAGATTATGCCGAGGATTCAAACTGCGATACCGATATGAATGTGGTGATGAATGCGCAAGGCGATTTTATCGAAGTACAGGGTACGGCTGAGGGACAGGCGTTTGATCGTGCGACTTTGAATCAGTTATTGGATTTGGCCGATCTGGGCGTGCGTCAAATCATTGCGCAACAGCGGGCGAGTTTGAATTTGCTATGAGTCAGAAAATTGTTTTAGCCTCGAATAACCAAGGCAAGCTCAAAGAATTTTTTCAGATTTTAGCGCCACTCGGAATTGATCTGCATTCGCAAGCCGAATTTGCGGTGCCGGATACGCCGGAACCCTATTTTACTTTTCTCGAAAATGCGCTCTGCAAAGCACGTCACGCAGCCCGTTTGACGGGTTTGCCCGCGATTGCCGACGACTCCGGTATTTGTGTCAATGCCTTAGCTGGTGCGCCTGGGGTACTTTCGGCACGTTATGCGGGGGACGCTAAATCGGATGAAAGCAACAACGCGAAATTGGTCGCTGAGCTCGCAAACCATGCCGACAAGTCGGCCTACTATTATTGCGTCCTCGTCTACCTTCGCTCTGAGCACGACCCGCAACCGATTATTGCCGATGGCCGTTGGTTTGGGCAGATCATCGCTACGCCGCGAGGCGAAGGGGGTTTTGGTTACGACCCGCATTTCTATCTGCCAGAATTCGCTAAAACTGTGGCCGAACTCGATGCGAGCGACAAAAACCGTTTGTCGCATCGTGCTTTAGCGCTGCAAGATTTACTCAAGAAATTGCAATGATACCGATTAAACCTATCGGATCAATTACGCCGACCACACCCGAAGTTCAGCGCGATTTGAGCCAAGTTCCGCAGGCGGTGAAGACCCAATATTTAAGTAGTGGAATTCTCAATCTGCAGAGCTTGCCACCACTTTCTTTGTACATTCATTTTCCTTGGTGCGTGCGGAAATGCCCTTACTGCGATTTTAATTCGCATGAGGTGAAATCGGCATTTGACGAAGTGCGTTACCTTGATGCGGTACGCGCCGATCTTGAGGCATCTTTGCCTATGATCTGGGGACGCAAAATTCATACGATTTTTATCGGTGGAGGCACGCCCAGCCTAATGTCGGCAGTCGGTTTGGATAGACTATTGTCAGATGTACGCGCTTTATTGCCGCTTGATGCCGATGCTGAAATTACGATGGAAGCCAATCCAGGTACCTTTGAAGCCGAAAAATTCCGGCAATATCGCTTAAGCGGAATTAATCGTTTGTCGATCGGCATACAAAGTTTTAATGCCGGCCATTTGCGCGCATTGGGACGCATTCACAATGGCGATGAAGCCCAGCGTGCAGTCGCGATTGCGCAAGAGCACTTTGAAAATTTCAATTTGGATTTAATGTTTGCATTGCCCGAGCAAAGTATTGCCCAGGCCATGAGCGACCTTGAAATCGCTTTGCGTTTTAAGCCGCAACATCTCTCGCTGTATCATCTAAGCCTAGAACCGAATACCTACTTCGCGAAATATCCCCCCAAACTTCCTGATGATGATACCAGCGCAGAAATGCACGAGCGACTCATCGCCCGCCTGTTGAGCGAAGGTTTTGAGCACTACGAAGTATCTGCCTTTGCGCAAAAAAATAGGGCGGCGAAACACAATCTTAACTATTGGAATTTCGGCGATTATTTGGGCATCGGTGCCGGCGCACATTCGAAAATCTCGTTTCCCCATCGTATCGTGCGCCAGATGCGCCATAAGCAGCCCAAAGCCTATATGGATAATGCACTCGCTGCTCAGGCCGTACAAGAGCAAAACGAAGTCGGGCGGGAGGAATTAGGATTTGAGTTCATGCTCAATGCTTTACGTCTGCAGCAAGGATTTCCAATTACCCAGTTTTACGAAAGAACAGGTTTGACACTTGCGAGTATAGAAAAGGAACTTACGCTCGCAGAAAACAAAGGTTTGTTGTATCGCGACCACTTGCAGATTCGAGCGACCAACTTGGGACAGCGCTTTCTGAACGACTTACAAGAAATCTTTTTGGCGCAGGGCTAGGGAAGCTTAGGGAAGGCGGGGCAACTCTCGCTGACCCTGCAAAAAATTCCGCTTTTATATGCACATTCGGTAAATAAAGCTATTTTGTTTTTGAGTATTTTCTTGCGCGAAGGGAATATTTGACTTACCATACGACAATAAATTCCGAGTAGGCTGAGTCTTGGAATATGTCGGTACTGGGAGAAAATATGTTGCCACTCGTTTCCTTTTTACCTCTCGTCAACGCGCAGCATGCGGTGTGCGCCATTTTGCCTCAAACCTCTACTGAGGACGGTGCGCAAGTTCTTAAGCTTTGCCTGCATTTGCAAGCAAGTGGTTCGCTTGCGAAATTACAAGCGATTCGTCTCTGCCTCCCAATGCACACGCTTTCTTTACAGGACTTTCCTGTGAGTTTGATCGAAGATTCAAACTTTATTTTTTCGGTGCCCCGTAGCCGATTACAAGATGATAGCGCGGCACTGCAGGTGTTTGAGCGGCAATTGCAAGATTTTGCCTTGCGCTCTTATGCCGCAAACGCTACGCGGACCCTGGAAAATCCAAAGCGACTGGTGAGTGATGAACTGTTTTCTGGAAGGAGTCAGGCAGCTAAGCTAAGTGCAGTGAATCAGCTTCCGGTGACGCCCACTTGGCTAACGATGGCCAGCAATTTGCCGGACATGACACATTTTTATTTGGCGCGGGAACGGGGATTTGATTTATTTTCTGGGGATTTCGCGTTTGATGCTAAGCAGGGTGTGCATAGTCGAGATTTGCGCACCCAGACCTTGCTCCTACAACTTCTTAAACTCGTCGCTCGTGATGCAGAAACCAAAGAACTTGAACTGGTTTTTAAGCAGGATGCGAATTTGAGTTTTATGTTGCTCAAGATGGTGCGCACAGCGGCCTTTGCGCGCGCCGTCAAGGTCGCAAGCTATACCCAAGCCATTAGTATGTTGGGACGGCGACAATTGCAAAGGTGGTTGCAAATGCTGCTCTATGCGGGCGCGGAAACCGCCGGGGTAGCTCATCATCCTTTGATGCTCAGAGCGGCGTTTCGAGCGGCCATGATGGAAGGGCTTATGAAAAAATTAGAGCAAGATTGCCAGCAGCAAGATGGCGCTTTTATGGTTGGTATGTTTTCCCTGCTCGATTTGTTATTCGCGATGCCCATGCAGGAAATAATTCCTTCACTGAATTTGCCTGAGAGTTTGGAGCAGGCTTTGTTGAACAGGTCGGGCTTAATGGGTGCCTGTTTAAATTTGGTGGAGCAGGCAGACCGTATCCACAATCGCGCCGACCTTGATGTCGAAAACCTGCTGAATCAAGCGCAATGCAGTTCCGAAGATTATTACCGCTTGCTGATGCAAGCTTATGCCTGGGTCGCACAGTTGGGACAAATCTAGTGGGTTCATTTGCTTGGGCATAGATAAAAATATTCCCACGGTAAATCGAAAACTGGCTATAATGACGGGCTTGGAAGGTTGGCAGAGCGGTTGAATGCACCAGTCTTGAAAACTGGCGAGGGTGAGAGCCCTTCGTGAGTTCGAATCTCACACCTTCCGCCATCTGGCCTGTTCTGGCCGCACAAATCCCTTTGATTACTTTGGTTTTCTGTCTGCGTAAATATACGTATGGAAGGCCACCATTTTCTCGCGCCTATGTTTCGATCTCTTGCTACACCCAGCTTTCTGCGCAGTGGCACTACTACGCATCTTGATATGAATTTTAAGCACTCGCTGTCGATGCGCAAATTCGGTATGGCGATTTTGGTTTTGCTGTTCGCGGTTTTTTTACAGGCATGTTCTGCACCTGCGCTCAAACCACATCAAGCCGAACCGAGTAAAGAGGTCGTGCGCGATGCGAGTAAAGATAATGCCAAAGAGATCGTCAAAGACAATGGATCGCTGACCCAGGTGGAGATTCCACCAGTGCCCAAAATTTTACGACCTGTACGAATTGGGCTGGCGCTGGGAGGCGGCGCGGCTCGTGGTTTTGCGCATATCGGCGTGATCAAAGTATTGGAGGCCAATGGCATCGTTCCCGACATCGTCGTCGGCACCAGTGCGGGTAGTGTGGTGGGCGCGATGTATGCGTCTGGATACAATGGCGCGAGCTTGCAAAAACTTGCTATGGAAATGGACGAGGCAACTATTTCGGATTGGTCTTTGCCGATTTTTTCCAAGAGTAGTGGTGTGCTCAAGGGCGAAGCCTTACAAAATTATGTTAATAAGTTGGTGCAACAAGTGCCGATTGAAAAACTTAAGAAGCCATTCGGTGCAGTAGCGACCGATCTGAATACCGGCTTGCCCATTCTTTTTCAGCGCGGTAACACCGGATTGGCGGTGCGCGCTTCGTCTTCAGTTCCTGGGGTATTTCAACCCGTCAAAATCAATGAACGTCAGTATGTTGATGGTGGTTTAGTCTCGCCTGTGCCGGTACGTTTTGCGCGTGAAATGGGGGCTGATATCGTGATTGCCGTGAATATTTCTTCGACACCCGACACGCAAGCAGCATCGAGTTCTTTAGAAGTTTTGATGCAGACGTTTACCATCATGGGGCAAAGCTTAAATCAGTTTGAACTGAAAAATGCCGACGTGGTGATCAAGCCTGATTTGCCGGGGATGAAGGGCAATGATTTCAATGGTCGAAGCCGTGCAATTGCGGCTGGTGAGCGTGCTGCGAAACAAGTCATCGCGGAATTAAAAGAGAAAATAAAACGCTTCCAAGAGCACTAGGCGGCATACTCGGAAGCGGCCGTTATTGCTCTGTCTCGGTCGTGCTCGTTGCTGCAGTTTCAGGAATCCGGCGTGCGCCGTTAAAACGCTTTTTCCAATAGCTTAAATCCATACTTTCGATGCGCACTTTGCCACCGGCTGATGGTGCGTGTATGAATTTATTATCGCCAAGGTAGATGCCAACGTGTGAGAAACTTTTTTTCACGGTATTGTAAAAAACCAGATCGCCAGGTTGTAAATCTTTGCTATCGATTTTGTTGCCCTGCTTGCTAATCTCTTTGGCGGTGCGAGGCAGTTCTGCTTCGTTGGAAGTCTTGAAAACAAAACGTACAAAACCACTGCAATCGAGGCCATTTTCCGGCGTATTGCCACCTCGTTTGTATTTAATGCCAAGTAAATTCATGGCATTGATGGTCAAGTCGGAAGTGCGGTCACGAAAATCGCGCAAGGCTGTCAATGCATTGGTTTTTTCCTTTTCCTTGGCTTCATCAGCGTGCCCCAAGCTTACTGTGCAAGCGAGCGCAATCAGAACGCAAGACTGTAACAACCGACGGGTGGATGAAGAGAGCAATTTGAGCATTCGGCTATTTTTCGACTGACATGAAAAATCAAGGAAAGAATTTTTAAGTATAGCCGATTTCGGGTAGGATGAGTTTTGCAGTACAAAATTTTGCGCGGCGGTTTTTCGCATGGGCGTGGTCGGGTACGATGGTTGCGATAATAATTTATGAGTAGTGTCAGTACAAAGGAGAAATGGAATGAAGTCGAAGTTGATACTGGAAAGTAGTGATGTTAAGGCTATTTTAGTGGCTGCAGAAAACGAGGCGCTACTGCATGATTGGAAAGTGTCAATCGCGCTTGTTGATGAGGGTGGACATTTACTCGGCATGCTACGTCTCGATGGCGCTTCACCGATGTCAGCGCAAATGGCGGTGTCGAAAGCGGTTACCTCGGCTTTTGGTCGTCGCGACACCAAGGTATTTGAAGATATTATTAATAATGGTCGGCATTCGTTTTTAAGTGCGCCTGGCTTATCCGGCATGCTCGAAGGCGGCTTAGCCATTCTGCTGAGTGGTCAGTGCGTGGGAGCGATTGGTGTTTCGGGCGTGAAGTCAAATGAAGATGTGCAAATCGCCAAAGCCGGCTTGGATGCCTTCTTGGCGACTGTTTGAATCGCTGCCCGCCGATGCGCCTAATTCGGTGTGACTAACTCGAATGACGCGCAATAAAATCGATCACTCTTGGGCAAATCAGGTCGCGCCATTTGCGGCCTGAAAAAATCCCATAGTGTCCGCAACCCTGCGCAACGTATTCTTCTTTCATATTGGCAGGTAGGCCGGTACAAAGATCGTGTGCCGCCCGTGTTTGGCCTGCACCTGAAATGTCGTCAAGTTCACCTTCGACCGTAAATAGCGCCACGGTTCGTATGTCTTGTGGTTTCACTCGTTTGCCTTCAACATCCCAAGTACCTTGCGGCAGTCGAAATTCTTGAAATACGGTCTTAATCGTCTCTAGGTAATATTCTGCTGGTAAGTCTAATACGGCGTTATATTCATCGTAAAACTTACGATGTTGTTCTGCTGATTCGTCGTCACCTGTGACGAGATGCTCATAAAAATCCCAATGACTTTGCGCATGTCGATCAGGATTCATCGCTACAAAGCCCGCATGTTGCAAAAAACCCGGATAAACTTTGCGAGCAAAACCCGGGTAACTCGGTGGCACACTGTAAATCACGTTATTTTCAAACCACGAAAATTTTTTCTCGGTCGCGAGATTGTTGACTTGGGTGGGCGATTTGCGCGGGTCGATAGGGCCGCCCATCATCGTCATGGTACAAGGAAGCGCAGGGTCTTTTTCGGTGGCCATCAGGGAGATAGCCGCTAACACGGGAACCGTGGGTTGGCAGACTGAGATGACATGCAACTGCGGACCCAAGTGACGGATAAATTCTTGCACATAGTAGATGTAGTCATGCAGATGAAACGGTCCGGCAGAGAGTGGCACCATGCGCGCATCGGTCCAGTCAGTAATGTAGACATCATGCAGTGGCAAGAGACTTTTTACAGTATCGCGCAGCAGCGTAGCGTGGTGACCCGATAAAGGGGCGACGATTAGAATTTTCTTTTGCTTTGGCGCTCTACTCGTGGATTTTGTGTTGAGCGCCTTCTTTTTAAAATGAACTAGGGTGCAGAAGGGTTTGATAATGATTTTTTCTTCTTTGACCTCGATCACTTGATCATCGTTTTGGACATGATCTATATTAAATTGCGGTTTCTCGTAATCTTTTCCTAATCGATAAACTAATTCGTAGGCAGCGGCGATCTTTTGTGAATAAGGGCCGTAAGAGAGCGGCGAAGCTGGGTTGCTGAAAAATTTTGAACTTGCTGCGGCCCAGTGGGTGAAAGGGGTCAAAAATGAGCGGTTCAATTCGTGAATTTGGTACAGCATAGTCGTCTCCGGTTTAACGAGAAGACCGCAGAATCTTGTAGGAGAGTATGCCTTACTTAATTCCGAGATCGCTGCGCAGTATACCTCTAAATTGCTGCGACGCGTCAATAGCTGCAGTGAGCGTCAATTTGAGACGCTGGGGATGGAGATTGATTGCAGCAGGTCGGCGGCACCGTCAAAATCATAGCGAAACATTTTGTTTGATAATTGTCCCAATTGTTCCTTATCAAGCGCAGTTTCAAAATCGGTATAGTTTTCTTGAAAAAAATCGATCGCATCGGCATTGGAGCCGTCAAGCAAGCTATTGAGCCGCTCTCTCAGTTCATCGAAATTGAGATGCAAATGCGATTGTTTAACCGGATTGTTGTCGCTAGGATGTAGGGTGAAATAAGTTTCTAGCTCCGATAGGCCTTTGAGTAATTCTGCGCGCGCATTTTGCCTATGCGCGACAAATTCAGGTAGCTGATAGTCAGGCAAGGCGGTCAATTCGAGATAAGCCTCTATTTCGCACATTGCACCTTCAAGTTGGTGTGCGCCTAAGGTGGCGCTTAAGCCTTTAAGTGTGTGTATGGCGCGCTCGAATTCTTTTAAATTAACTGTGGGTATTTCAGTTAAAACGTTTTGTAGAAGGCTGTCTTGGGATTGCAGGAAGCGATTCAATAAATGGAGGTAGAGCGCATGATTGCCAGAGACTGATCGTAAGCCATATTTACTGTCAAAATATTGAAACTGCACCATAGGCTTGTGATCCGACGTGGCGCTTGCCCGTGAACCTAGTCTCGCTTCTTGACGGGTCCAAAGTTGTACGGTTGCAAAAAGCTGTTTGGGATCAAAAGGCTTGGCGAGATAGTCTTGCATGCCTTCCCCGACGCAACGGTCCTTAGTTCCCTTCATGGCATGGGCGGTCAGTGCGATGATGGGGATATGGTCGTATTGACTGTGCTTGCGAATATACAGTGTCGCGTGATGTCCATCCATAATGGGCATCTCTAGGTCCATGAGTATCAAATTAAAATAATCATTGGGCCGACTTTCTAATAATTTGATTGTTTCTTCGCCGTTTTCAGTGACACTGACTTCAAATCCGATTTGTGACAAGAGTTCCACTGCGATTTCTTGATTGAATTCATTGTCTTCTGCCAGCAAAATTCGCCGATTCGAGGAGTGAGGCTGAGTTTGAGATGACAGAAACAAGTCGTTGTGCTTAGCATCTCTGGATTGCTTGAGTTCCAGTCGGGTGGAGAGTAGGGGCTGGCTATAACTCAATGCAAAAATATTTGGCGTAATTTCATCGTCTCTTACGATCTTGTTTTCTTCAAACAGACCCTGCCTGGGTTTTGCATCACTCGCATGGGCAATCGGCAGCCGGATTGCGAAAGAAAAAATGGAGCCTTGCCCTATCGTGCTGTCCACTTGAATGGATCCATGCATGAGTTCTATGAGTTGTTTTGAGATACTAAGCCCCAAGCCAGTACCGCCATAATTGCGGGTGGTCGAGCCATCGCCTTGGGTAAAGGCTTGAAATAGATTCTCGATTTGTTTGTCGGACATGCCGATGCCAGTATCCCGCACTGAAAATTTTAATTCCACCATGGTCGAAGGAATTGCTGGATCATCGTTTTGTGCGCAGCTCACTTCAATCTCACCACGCTCGGTAAATTTGACCGCGTTGTTGACCAAATTGGTCAAAATTTGTCCTATGCGCAAAGAATCGCCGATGAGATAGCTCGGTAAGTTGGGCGAAAGCTGCAGATGAAAGAGGATGCCT
The DNA here is from genome assembly GCA_023259175.1 of Oxalobacteraceae bacterium. Lineage (GTDB taxonomy): Bacteria > Pseudomonadota > Gammaproteobacteria > Burkholderiales > Burkholderiaceae_D > Undibacterium. The sequence goes on from JAHFQV010000007.1 coordinate 49,054, forward strand.
TTTTCGTTGGCTTTTTGCGAGGTGATACTGGTGACGTGAGCGAAAACATCATGCAGGGAAAACGGCGCGAGCTCGATATCGAGTTTGCCAGCTTCGATTTTTGAAAAATCTAAAATGTCGTTTATGATGCCTAATAATGAATTCGCGGCGTGCTGGATTTTTTGTATGTAATCATGCTGCTTGAGATCGAGCTCGGTTTGCAAGGCCAAGTAGGCCATTCCAATAATGGCATTCATAGGTGTGCGAATTTCGTGACTCATGTTGGCGAGAAATTCGGACTTCAGCTTGGTTGATTCTTCGGCTTTTTGCCTTTCTTTTCTTTCCTTCGCTCTGGCATGCTCTACTTTTTGAATCGCAAGGAGCAATTGTTCTTGAGTCTCTTGTAATTCCTGATACACCCCTGCATTGTCTAAGGCGATTGCCGCATAGGCGCAGATGGTGCTGAAGATAAGTTGTTCGCGGTCGCCATAGGCATGTTCTTTGGCTGATTGTATCGTCATGACCCCGAGCACACGCTCGCCAATGATCAAGGGCGCATATAACAAGCTCAGCGTATTGTGGGTTTCGTTTGGATTGATCGGGCGATTGTCCTGGGCACTGATGGCAATCATGAACTCTCGTTTTTCACGTACGCAGCGGGCGCAATAGGCAGCTTGATTACTTACTTCGATCTGGTGATGCGCAATCGGGGTATCGTTTTCGACACCGAAAACTTGGGTCAATAGCTCGGCTTTTTCGTCTAGCAAGTAAGTCACGAAAGTGCTCGCATCGAGCAAGCTTTGCAAGTGTTTGTGGATGGCGATAAATACGGAAGAAATTTCAAGTTTGGCGGTAATTTCTTGTCCGATTTTTCCGAGCTTGACCAAGGTGTCGCGGGTGTCTTGCAAAGCGTGAGCACGATTGGTTTCGGCGACCGCGATGAGATGATGGTATTGCGCTTCCGCTTGTGCTTTTTCGGTTTGGTGATGATCTTCGATATTCGCCGTTTTATAAGCCACCCGAAGATTGCTCTCATATTTTTCTGCTTCGATGGCTTGCCGCGAGCAGGCCAAAGCTTGCGCTAGATTGCCAGCGTTCGCCCATGCATCGCTGAGCATAATGAGTAGCTCAGCAGGCGCATGCCAAGCCTCGATGGTAGCGCCCGCCGCACGCGCTTTTTCAAGAAAATGAATGACCGCATTTGGCTCAGGAAAATCAAAAGGCTTGGGTAATTCATGGCGCGCATGGATTTCAGCCAAGGCTTGATACAAGCTAATATTAAGCGCTGAGAAGTTATATTTTTTGCTCAAGGCTTGCGCTTCGTCGATTGCGGTTAATGCGGATTCGGGTTGATTATTCAGCGACAGCGCACGGGCATAACGGATCAATGTTTGCGGAAGATCGTCCATCGATTTGGCGAGACGAAATAGTTCGAGCGAGTTTTCAAAAGCATTCAATGCATTCGGAAGATCAAGTTCAAGCATTAAGGTTTCAGCGAGCTCACGGTAGGCGATGGCCTTATTAATTCCAGCACAGTTCTGCGGAAAAAACGCCAAGGCTTCTTCCAGCGTTTGCCGACTTTTTTCGGTATGGCCGAGTAGTCTTTGTGAGCGCCCGAGGTAGGCGAAACAAAAGCCCATAATGCTAGGCCAGCCCGCTTGCTGCGCGTGGCTTAGCGCGAGGTCAATGGCTAGGGTCGCGCTTTCCAGGTCTGCGATGTTTTGAAATACTTCGCATGCGTTTCCCGCCGATACAATTGCTAGGCGCAGCATCCCACATTGCTTGGATAATTCGCTGGCTTTGAGGTAATGCCGTGCTGCTTTGGCTGGGTCGCGACGACCATAGATTACGCCATAAGCTGCTTCAACATGAGCCGCAATGGCAGGTAAGTGACTAAAATGGGCATTGATGAGAAAGCAGCGAATCTTTTCCTTGGCAAGAAAAGGGTTGGAGAACGCGAGTTCGTAGATTTGCCAAGCTTCGGTCAGTTCTTTGCGTTTCCGATCACCACATTTTCGGTAAAACTCTAGAGCGTTCTGGCAAGAGTCATTTTCTCTTTGCGTGTCGCCCATGGTGAGGGCGAGCAGTGCATCAACGATCCACGCATCACCTAAACCGAGTAAATTATGATTCGACGCGAAACCCAATTTCCCCTGTGCTAAATACCGCTCTGCATAGGCAAAGTCGCCCATGAGTGCAGAAGTCTCAGCGCGCACTAAGTCGATGCGGGCGCGAATGTCGCGTACTCGTGAGAGTTCTTCAGTTGTAAAATTATCGGGATGATTGGCGAGAATTTGTTCTATTTCGTCAATTTGAAATAAAGCACGCTGACAATCGCTTTGACGAATGTGCCAAGTATGCGTCACTAGGGCGCCAATATTCTCCCAGCTCTCGGGTCGTGCGTTCCGGTCTTCAGTACGTTCACGTATGTCATCTGAGGCATACAATTCCATAAGACCCACCTTTAAAAGAAATGCGATGGCTTATTCTGACTGATGGTTTGCGGCTTCCTATCATCTCTGCGATTTGGAGGCACCTAGCGATATTACGGTATAACGATAGCGTACTTGAGTATAAACATTTATTTTGAGAATTGTTGTTGAGTTTTTGTGGAAAATTTGTTGAAAGTTTGTGCCTGCGTCGGCATGACTGTTGTTAGAAACCTGCTTTTTTTCTTGGATTTTCGGGGAATTGCCCGCTTTTTTAGTCGTGATTCTCAATTGCTTACCCGTCGTCAAGCAATCGCGTTAGAATTCCAATTGGCAATTATATTGATTTGCTATTAATGTCGCCTTTGCGTGCTTAAGCTTGTTGGATTTATATATCAATATGACAGAGATTTCTTTCGATTCTTCGCTAGATTGGATGGAGCAAACGCTCAGTGGCATTGATATTTTGCGTGACTCTATTCCCAATGGCTTGGTCGCCGCCGCCGCGATGGAAACGCGTGCACAACGGAATTCTGATGCTAAGCTTGCTGCGGGCGCCATCCTAGTTTCGGCGTTCGCTGACTATTATGAAAATCGACTGGTTCAAGCGCAAGTGAAGTTGGAACAATTAATTCCAATTTTTGAGGACACAGTAGATCGTCATGGCATGGTGTTTGTGCGAACTGGACTTGCGATCGTCTATCGTAAGCTCGGTAATAATCAGGAAGCCCGTCGAATTTGCGAGTCGCATGTTTTACAAAATATCGGCGACGCCCCGCCACGATTGGGCATACTCGCTTTGAATATTTATGGCATCGTGTTGCAAGAACTCGATTGCACAGAACTCGCAATACGTTATTTTTACAAAGCGCTTGAGGTTGCGACCAGCATCAATTCGGCCAGTCGCATGGCCCAGATTACGGCCAATTTAGGGGAAGTTCTTTACATCACGGGTAACGTCGAAGCGGCTGAGGAATTATTGAGCCGCGCCAGCCAATTGTCGCCCACCGTTTCCGAAAAGTGGTTATTGCCGTTTAGTTTGGCGATGCTGGCGCTGTGTAAGATATCGCTCAATAAAAACGAAGACGCTTACGACATCATTTCGCACTTTGTTGAAGTTGACGAAAGCGAAGTGGGTTATGCGAATTCCTATCGCGCATTTTATTTTGCGGTCGCCGCCTATACGTTTTTGATGCGGGGCGATGTCACTGGTGCGCAAAGATTTAGCGCGCTGTCCATCAAATTGATCGATGAAATTGAAGACCCTCACTTAAAGCCTTATATTTGGTGGGTGAGCGGCTTTTTGCATAGAAAAAACGGGGCTTACGAATTAGCGATCGTCGATTTGCGTCGTGCGATTGATGAAATAGGCGATAGCGGTTATATGCATTTACCGCTACGCGCAATTAAAGAGCTGGCCGAAATTTACGCTGAATTAGGCCAGTGGCAGGCGGCCTACACTGAACAAAAACGCTATTTGTTTTTATGGGATCGTGCGCAAGAGCGTTCTGCCAGAATCCAGCTTGAAAATTTAAAGATACAGACTGAATATACCGTCGCCGAAAAGGACCGCATTCATAAGGAAGTCTTGGTAAGTGAACGTAAGTCGATGGAAGACGAGTTGCAGCGCATGCTTACCGAGCGCGAAACGATTTTGGAAAATTCCATCGTCGGTATGTTGTTCCTCAATAAATTTGGTCGTGTGCAATGGGTCAATACGCCTTTGTGCAAGATTTTTGGTGTCGAGCGCGAAAACGTTTTGGGGGCTTCCCTAGAAATGTTTTATGAGTCGCGTGAAATCTATCTTCGCTATGGCGCGGCAGTAAGTCAAGCCGTGCTCAAAGGTGAATCCTACGAGACCGAATTGCGTATGCGACGCAGTGACGGTTCCTTATTTTGGGTTCAATTTTCGGGACGCGCGGTCAATAAAAACGATTTGTCTTTCGGTACCGTTTGGGTCGTCATGGACATTTCCGCTCGCCGACAGTTAGAGAGCGATTTACAAAAATCAGAATATAACTACCGTCTGCTGGTCAATAATGTGACCGAAGGGATTGTCGTCGTTCAGGATGGAAAGATCGCTTTTGCCAATCGCTTGATTCAAAAAATTACTGGTCTTAAGCAAGAGGATTTAATTGGCTCGCCGTTTACCGATACCATTTACGTTGACGATGTAGCGATGGTCGCGTCCCGCCATCAAAGGCGTTTGCGGGGTGAGGATGTTGAACAATATTATCAAATCCGTCTGCAGCATAGGATTAGCCAAACCTTGATTTGGGTGGAGGTTTCATCGGTTCTGATTGAATGGGAAGAACGCCCAGCGACACTTTCATTTATCTCTGACCTGACCCAGCGCAAACTGCTCGAATCTCAATTAAAAGAGAGCATGGACGAACAGATGCGTTTGCAGACTTTGCAAATGCAAAATGAGCTAAAAGTGTCTGAGCTTGCGCGCCGCCATGCCGAAGAAACGACGGAAGCGAAATCCCTGTTTCTGGCCAATATGAGTCACGAAATACGCACTCCAATGAACGCCATTATCGGTATGGCGCATTTGGCTTTGAAGACGGCTTTAAACCCAAAGCAAAAAGATTATCTCGAAAAAATACATCGTGCCGGTATGTCTTTGATGGGCATTATTAACGACATTTTGGACTTTTCAAAAATAGAAGCGGGTAAGCTTGATATTGAAGATGTCGAGTTTTATTTAGATGAGGTTTTCAATAGCGTTGCGGTTGTGACGAGTAGTAAGGCCGAAGAAAAGGGTTTGGAGTATTTGTTTGATGTTGCTCAGGATATTCCTAAACGACTGCGTGGTGATCCACTACGCTTAGGGCAGGTACTCATTAATCTCCTAAACAATGCTATCAAATTTACGGCCAACGGCGAGGTCAGCCTGCGTTGCACGGTATTGGAGCGGCAGCAAGACCGTGTGGTACTCGAATTTTTGGTGTCCGATACTGGGCTAGGCATGAGTGAAACCCAAGTGTCGAAACTGTTTATGCCCTTTAGCCAGGGCGATGAATCGACCACCCGCAAGTTTGGTGGAACAGGCTTGGGCTTATCAATCTCCAAGGGCATGGTTGACCTGATGGGCGGCGAAATCAGCATTGCAAGCGCATCTGGGCAAGGAAGTCAGGTTAAATTTAGTTTGCCGCTCGTCGCGGTTGAAAATGAGAAGTTAGCTTCACGTTCGAAGGCATTTGAAAAACTCCATGCCTTGATTGTGGATGATCATCCCCGCGCAGCGACCCTATTGGCTGAACGACTACAATCGTTTGGACTTTCCACCGAAGTTGAAACCTCGGGAGAGAAAGCGCTGGCGCTCTTATTGCAGCGTGATCACGGACTACAATTTGATACCGTTTTCGTTGATTGGCGTATGCCCAATATGGACGGCAATGAGTTGATTTCATGTTTGCGCAATGCGAGCTTGAAATGGATACCAAAAATTGCTTTGGTCGGGGTGACCGCGCGCGAAAGCCTGAGTAATCGCGAGGAATTAACCTTGGCCGATGCTTATCTTGATAAGCCCTTTAATGCCTCCAATGTATTTGATTGTTTGGTCAATATGTTTGGTTCTCAACACCAAAATATTCAAGACAGACAAGAATTTTCAGCTCATCGCTACAAAAATTTGCGTGTTCTGCTGGTAGAAGATAATCTGGTTAATCAGCAGATCGCCACCGAGTTGTTGGAGTCGGTTGGGATTGAAGTTGATGTGGCTGAAAACGGTCGGGTCGCGCTCGATCAATTGAATGCGCATGGTGATGATCACTACGGTATGGTCTTTATGGACGTACAGATGCCGGAGATGGATGGCCACGAAGCGACCAAGTTGATACGGGCGCAAAGTCGGTTTGACAAACTACCCGTCGTGGCCATGACTGCCCATGCTTTACTGATAGAGAGAGAGCGCTGTTTTGCCTCCGGCATGAATGCCCACGTCGCCAAGCCGGTGTCTCCGAATGAGTTTTATCAGACGATTGCGCAATGGTGTAGTCGTTTTATTTTGCGATCGAGTGTGCCACTCATTACCGATAAGGTCGCCGATTGTATGCCAGCGATCAATGGCATCGATATGCGTCAAGGTTTAAACCGAACCATGGGTGATCGGCAACTGTATTTGAAGTTGCTGCGTTTATTTGTACAAGATCAAAGTGAGGTCATTGCTTTGATACGCCAGTTACTCGCGGAGAAAAATCATGAAGGAGCGGAACGGGTTGCCCACACCTTAAAAGGGGTCGCCGCCTTGATCGGCGCAGATGTGCAATATGCTGCGGCTGATATTGAAGTCTTAATCCGGCAGGGTAGCGACATTGAAATTTTGGATGGTAAATTAAACGATTGTGGCACCCGTTTGCGGGTGACGATCGCTAGCATCGAGCAGTGTTTGACCCATGAAAATGCGATCAATAATTTGGAAGGCATTACACCGCGCGGGCTGGTAGTGTCGAGTGAAGATGTGTTGAACAAATTAAAGCGCTGTTACAAGCTTATTAGTAGCTATGAAGGCGAGGCTCTGGATGCTTTGGTGGAGTCCTCGGAAGAATTAAGTATCGCCTTTGGTGTTGACGTGCAAAAGCAGATTATGCGTGCCGCCAGTCAGTATGATTTTGACGTGGTGTTGTCGATCATGAAGGGCAATGCGCAGTTGGCAGGTGTAGAGTTCGAATAATACTGAAAACAGATTTGCTCTAGTGCTTGTTTGTGATTTTCGCGGAGATGTGCTTATTCCTAGTTGGCTCCACTTGTACAATAGGTGACCCATGAGTGACACAATCAAATTCGATTCAAAACAAGTAGTCCTGATTGTGGACGATACACCGGATAACATCACCTTGCTCTCTGCTTTGCTGAAGGATGTTTATCGCATTAAGATCGCGACCAATGGCGTGAAAGCCTTGCATATTGCTTCGACTCTTCCCAGTCCTGATTTGATTTTACTCGATGTCATGATGCCGGAAATGGACGGCTATGAAACCTGCCGCCGCCTCAAAGCAAATACCCTCACTGCCGATATTCCTATCATCTTTTTGACTGCGAAAAGTCAAGTTTCCGACGAAGAAATGGGTTTGAAACTTGGAGCTGTTGATTACATCAGCAAACCTGTCAGTCCCCCCATTGTATTGGCGCGGGTGGCGACTCAATTGAATTTAGTTCGCGCTCGCAATTTACTTCAAGACCAAAATAAAGGCTTGGAATATTTGGTACAAGACCGCACCCGTAAGCTCGCCAAAATGCAAGATGCGATTATTATGGCGATGGCTTCCTTGGCTGAGACGCGGGATAATGAAACTGGAAATCATATTCGTCGCACGCAAAACTATGTCGCTGCTTTGGCACGTCAATTACAAAACGTGCCGCGTTTTTCCGCTGAATTGACGGAAGAAAATATTGAACTCCTCTATAAATCAGCTCCCTTGCATGACATCGGTAAAGTCGGTATTCCCGATAATATTTTGCTCAAACCTGGTAAGTTAGACGCTGAAGAATTCGAAGTTATGAAGCTGCACACCGTCTATGGTCGCGAGACTATTTTGTGTGTGGAACGCTATCTTGGTGAGAGTAATGAATTTTTACGCTTCGCTCGCGAAATTACCTACTCGCATCAAGAAAAATGGGATGGCTCGGGCTATCCCGAAAATCTGGTAGGTGACGAAATCCCCATATCGGCGCGCTTAATGGCAGTCGCGGATGTGTATGATGCACTTATTTCCAAGCGCGTGTATAAGCCTGCGTTTTCTCACGAGGAAGCACTTGATATTATGCGGAAAGGGCGGGGGACTCATTTCGATCCAGATATTCTCGATGTGTTTTTGCGTATCTCGGATGAGTTCAGTGAAATCGCACAACGCTTTCGAGAAAGCGAAGGAAGTTATTGACGAAAAAAAAGCAAAGGATGCCTTTGCTTTTTTTTGATACGTTTGCAGCCTGCGTTTTTAGTCAAAAACAGGTGTTTCAACGCCCAAGATTTTGTGTAATTTTGGTGAGGTCGTGGTGTACTGCATGTGAATTTTCTTTTCAGGGAAAATATACGGCGCAGCACCAAACGCGGCTAAGGCGGCTTCGTGAAAACCCGATAAGATCAGTTTTTTCTTGCCAGGATAGGTGTTGATATCACCGACGGCGAAGATGCCTGGTACATTGGTCTCAAACTTTTCGGTATCCACCACCTTGAGCTGTTTGCGTTCGATTTCCAGACCCCAGTCTGCGATAGGCCCAAGTTTAGGGGAAAGGCCGAAGAATACCAAGAGATCGTCTAAGGGTAAGCGGCGTGTTACGCCATCGGCACCCGTCACTTTAATCTCTGCCAATTTTTCATCCTTGGTTTCAATGCCAGTGACTTGGCCAACGATTAATTGCATCTCAAAGTTGTCGCACATTTCTTTCATTTTTGCGACCGATGCGGGCGCTGCGCGGAAATCATCGCGGCGATGCAAAAGGATGACTGATTCGGCCTTGCTAGCCAGCGCTAAAGCCCAATCCAGCGCAGAATCACCGCCACCACAAATGACTAAGTTACGTCCTTCGAAACGACTAGGGTCTTTGACACGATAAAATACTTGTGAACCGTCAAAAGCTTCAATACCTTCGACTTTCAAAGTGCGTGGTTGGAAGGAGCCAACACCTGCTGCAATAAAAATCGTCTTGGTAATGAATTTTGTGCCGAGTGAGGTTTCCAAATCAAAGCGACCATCAGCACGACGCTCGACCAAAGTTACTTCTTGGTTCAGGTGAAAAGTCGGTTCGAATGGTGCGATTTGCTTGAGTAAATTGTCCGTTAGTTCTTGACCAGTACAGACGGGAACGGCAGGGATGTCGTAAATCGGTTTGTCGGGATAGAGTTCAACACATTGGCCACCGACGACAGGAAGAGAATCAATTACGTGCGCTTTGATTTCAAGCAGGCCGAGTTCGAAGACCTGAAACAGGCCAACCGGACCTGCACCAATGATTACAGCATCCGCTTCAATGATCTGGGGAGTTTGTTTGTTATCCATACGACTGAGTGTTTCCTGAAAATGTTACGAAAGCGGGTTTGCGCTTCGCGCAGTTCATTTGTTTGAGTAAAATGCGCGTGATTGACGCGCAAAATTCTTAGCGTTGCAAGTGTTGTAGCTTGTCTTTTACGTCTTTCCACTCGTCCGCGTCTTCCAAAGGCTTAGTGGTTTTGGTGATCGATGGCCAAGCACGCGTGAGGTCGACATTAATCTTGATGAATTGTTGCTGATCGCCAGGCACATCTTCTTCAGCGTAAATTGCGTTCACCGGACATTCTGCGACACACACAGCACAATCGATACATTCGTCAGGATCGATTACCAAAAAATTAGGGCCTGCGCGGAAGCAGTCTACAGGGCAAACATCAACGCAATCGGTATAGCGGCAACGTATGCACGATTCAGTTACAACGTGGGTCATAAAGGACTATCCTAAAAAACAAGAGGGTCGCGCGGCTAAAGAATTTCGTTAAACAAATTCGCCTAGCTGCAAAGCCTTGTATTTTAAGGTAAATTGAGTCAACCCACAATTGCGACTTAGATAAAATAGGTATAAGCAAATGTAATCCGCTTTGGGCGAGACCCTTCGCCGACGGGTGTTTGTCGGCGTTTGCGGCTTTTTTTGACTACGTGGACGAGCGATTTAATCTTTTAAATCTTCGATCAGGGCTATGTATTCTTGCATTGCAGCGTCTTTGCTCGTGCCTTTAAGCTCTGCCCATGCATCGTATTTGGCACGGGCGACGAAGTCGGTCATGCCCGGCCTTTCACCGTTGACATCGCCGCTGCTGGCTTGTTTGAATAATGCGTAAATCTTGAGCAGCGTCATATTATCTGGACGCTCGGGTAGATTTTTTGAATCGGCTTGGGCTTGTGTGAATTGTTCAGTTAAGCTCATTTGCTTTCTCCTAATGGCGAGTTCGCTTAAAAAATTAGTGTAAAGTGGGTTCGGCACCACAACATTGTTTATATTTTTTTCCGCTACCGCAAGGGCAATTTTCATTGCGACCTATTTTCGCGGTTTCACGTTTCACCGTTGTGACACCCGATTTACGCAGGGGAGCCCAGAAACGGCGAATTTCGGGGATAGCGGTTTCCAATTGTAGCGACAGGTGGTGTATTTTTTCGGCACTATCGACCAAGATGAGTTCATCTTCCTCGATTTCCTCGGCACCTAAGAGATAGATGGGGCGCAAATGGTCGGCGATGGTCGATTCCCACGCTGCCTCCCACGCTTCCTCGCGTAATTGCATACCTTCCCAAAAGCCCCAAGCCCAAGTTTCGCCATCGACATATTCTTTGCCGTTTTGCTCAAATACACAAAATAATGGTTCGTATTCTTGGGGTGCGACTTCGAAAGTGATTTGTACTTCGTTCATGAAACGTGCGATCAATTGAGTGATGCGCTGCATTTCTTTGGCGTTGTGAAATTGCGGTTCTTTTTGATCCGGCAAACCCCAGACGTGGGGCAGCCATTCTGTCATAGGGATGACTTCAGGGCCGAGTGCGATTGCCGTTAAAAAACCGTGCAAGGCATCCATCGTCATACCGTCGTCACCGACGCGATCGGACATTAAAAATTTGTCCAGCTCGTTGAATTCTTTATCGTTTAGTGGTTCGTCAAGATGCATAGCTTGGCTCAGTTGAGTGAAGGTATGTGCTTCGCCAGGATGAGGCGCACAAGCGAATTGTGTGTCGCTGTTGGTAGCACGAGCGAATATGTGAAGTGTAACGCTTTGTTCGTCATTCGGGGGAAGAATGCACGTACAATTTGGCCTATGAATTCTAAATTTAAAACAAATATGGACGAAACCGCGTCATCAATGCCGAGTGATTTTTCGACTTTGACTGCGGAAACCGTGCTAGACGCTGTGTATGACGCTGGCTACGAAGCCGATGGTCGGATGTTGCCACTCAACAGCTACGAAAATCGGGTGTATCGATTAGGTGTCGAAGGCGGTGCCCACATCGTTGTAAAATTTTATCGCCCTGAACGCTGGAGTGACGCGCAAATACAGGAGGAGCACGATTTTATGCTTGCCTTAGATGCGGCGGAAATTCCTGTGATTGCGCCTGTTGTCGGACCGATAGGAGGGAGTTTGCTGCAATTTTCAGGATTTCGATACGCGGTTTTTCCTAGCGCCGGCGGGCGCGCCCCAGATGTGGATTTCGGCGATACCTTGCAAACCTTGGGGCGTGCCTTAGGGCGTATGCACGCGGTCGGCGCACAAGAAAAATTCAGCCTGCGTCCTGAGTTAAATGGTGAAAGTTTTGGACGGCAATCTTTGCAGTTTCTAGCGCAAGAGAACTGGGTGCCCGCAGATTTGCAGCCGGCCTATTTTAGTGTTGCGCAGGCGATGCTAGATGAAGTGGATCGTTGTTTTGATCGTGTGGGTGAGTATGCACGTTTGCGTTTGCATGGCGATTGTCATTTGGGGAATATTTTACTCAATACTCAAGGCGCATTTTTCTTGGACTTCGATGACAGTCGTACCGGGCCTGCGATTCAAGATTTGTGGATGTTTTTATCGGGTGAGCGTAGTGACATGCAAAAGCAAATGCTCGCACTGTTAGAAGGCTACGAAGCGTTTTACGAATTTAATCCCGCTGAGATGGACTTGATCGAAGCTTTACGCAGCCTGCGTTTGTTGCACTATTCAGCTTGGCTGGCAAAGCGGTGGAGTGATCCCGCCTTTAAACTTGCATTTTCCTGGTTTGATACGCCCAAATATTGGCAGGATCGTATTTTGGAAATGCGCGAACAAATTGCGCTTATGAATGAGCCACTGATACGAATTTGATCGTCTTGAGTTGAGTTTTGTATTATTTTGTATTAATGAGATCGCGTACAATGGTGGGTGGAAGCTTCGTTTCAAATTGAAGCGTAAGTCATTTTTAGGATAATTGAATTTAAAGCGTATGATGAATCAAGATGAATTAAAGCGAGAAGTGGCGCGAGCGGCGATTAGTTACGTGGTCGAAGGCGAAATCGTTGGTGTTGGCACAGGCTCGACAGCGAATTTTTTTATCGATGAGTTGGCACAGATTAAGCACAAAATTAAAGCTGCGGTTGCCTCGTCGGAAGTCACTGCAAATCGCTTGCGGTCGCACGGTATTTTAGTGTTGGATTTGAACGAGGTCGATCATATGCCCGTGTACATCGACGGTGCTGATGAAATTACCGCTACGGGTGCCATGATTAAAGGTGGCGGAGCTGCTTTGACGCGAGAGAAAATCGTTGCGTCGGTCGCCAGTCAATTTATCTGTATCGCTGATGGATCCAAATTGGTGGATCGCTTAGGGCGCTTCCCTTTGCCCATCGAAGTGATACCGATGGCGAGTCAAGCGGTGATTCGTCAGTTAAATCGAATGGGTGGTGAGGCGCGTTTGCGTTTGAAAGAGGGTAAAGTCTTAGTGACTGACAATGGTAATTACATCGTCGATGTGCACGGGTTGACGATAGAAGATCCGATTGCCGTGGAAGCGCAGATCAACAATATTGTGGGTGTAGTGACGGTGGGCTTGTTTGCAGCCCATGGTGCGGACGTGTGTTTGCTTGGAACCGCGCAAGGCGTGCAGACCTTACGGTTTGATCAAACTCATGCGGTGGGGACGTAAATGGTGACTGGCTTAGCGAGCGAGGAGAAAGTCATGAAAAATTGTGGAACGGATGAGGAAGTCGTGCAAGCGACTCGCAACTGGTTGGAGCAGGCAGTCATTGGGCTTAATCTTTGCCCATTTGCGAAAAGCGTTCATATTAAGGAGCAGATTCGCTACGTCGTTAGCCGCGCGACGACCACGGAAGAATTGCTGCAGGATTTGCTTGCCGAACTTGAATTGCTAGCGGAAGCTAATCCAGAAAAGATCGACACCACATTGTTGATACATCCTCTGGTGATGCAAGACTTTTTGGATTACAACGATTTTCTCGATGTGGCCGACGCGAGCCTAGAGGAATTAGACCTTGACGGTATTTTACAAATCGCGAGCTTTCATCCCCACTATCAATTTGAAGATACGGAATTGGACGACATCGATAATTTTACGAATCGTTCTCCATTTCCGACTTTGCATCTATTGAGAGAGGAGAGTATCGATAAGGCCGTCGAAGCTTTTCCTGATGCGGAGGAAATCTACGAAAGAAATATCAAAACCTTGCGCGAATTGGGTCACGATGGTTGGAAAAAATTATTTCTCTAGCCTGTAGGAGGGGTTTGGTTTAGGACTTTATAGCCATACCGATATACGATTTACTTATGTGCGACTTTCATTTTGGATGAATATTTTCGTCGAAAATGAAAGTTTTTGTTCGATACGCACTTTGTTCCTTCAATTGGAAGTGGGCGTTTTTTTTGCCGATGGAAACGCAGTTTTCCTCCACGCTTGTGTCTCAATACAGGTTTTTTTTGAAGCTATGTTTGGCTTCTTAAGGCGCGAAACAAGCTCGTCAAAAATACTTTTTTATTTCAGAAATCGTGTAAGACCTGCTCCTGAAATCTAAATTTTTTTTCTTCACATGATTTGAGGCGATTGGCTCTGCTTAAAAAGTAAGCGAAAAATAAGCTGGCAAGCCTTGTTATTTTGCAGGGCAGCATGTACAGTCTAGGGTTGTTTTTTTGGTTTTTTCGTCACTTACTTTTGAAATTTTTATGGCTTTAATCGTCCACAAATACGGCGGTACCTCGATGGGTTCTACGGAGCGTATCAAGAACGTCGCCAAACGCGTTGCGAAATGGCACGACGCGGGTTACCAGATTGTAGTTGTTCCCTCTGCGATGTCGGGTGAAACTAACCGGATTATCGGCCTAGCAAAAGAAATTATGGCCGATCCCAATCCTCGCGAGCTCGATATGATTGCCGCTACGGGGGAGCAAGTTTCCGTTGGCCTCTTGTCGCTGGCCTTGCAGGCGCTTGGAAAAAAAGCGGTTTCCTATGCGGGCTGGCAGGTTCCTATTAAAACCGATTCGGCTTACAGTAAAGCGCGAATTTCATCAATTGATGATGCTAAAGTGAATGCCGATTTGGCCGATGGGAAAATCGTGATTATCACTGGTTTTCAAGGCGTAGATGATATCGGCAATATTACGACTTTGGGTCGGGGCGGATCCGACACCTCGGCAGTCGCGATTGCGGCAGCATTGAAGGCGCAGGAATGCCTGATTTATACCGACGTAGATGGTGTTTATACCACCGACCCGCGTGTCGTTTCCGACGCACGTCGTTTGAAAACAGTGACTTTTGAAGAGATGTTGGAAATGGCCTCTTTAGGCTCGAAAGTTCTGCAAATTCGTTCGGTGGAATTTGCTGGAAACTATCGCATGCCGACCCGCGTTTTGTCGTCGCTCACTGACCCACTTATGCCTTTGGAAGAAGAGATTATTTCAGGCACCCTGATTTCGTTTGAGGAAGATACACACATGGAACAAGCCACCATCACTGGCATCGCTTTTAATCGCGACGAAGCAAAATTAACCGTTTTTGGTGTGCCAGATAAACCTGGCATTGCGTATCAAATCTTAGGGCCGATTGCGGATGCGAATATCGAAGTCGATATGATTATTCAAAATCAATCCGTTGAAGGCAAAACAGATTTTACCTTTACCGTACCGCGTGCAGACTATAACAAAGCAATGGAAGTGTTGAACGCAAGTGTGCGGGAGCACATCGGTGCTGGCAGTATTATTGGGGATGCAAAAGTTTCTAAGGTGTCTGTGGTCGGTGTGGGGATGCGTAGCCATGTCGGCATCGCGTCGCAAATGTTTCGCACCTTGTCGGAAGAGGGGATCAATATCCAAATGATTTCCACCTCGGAAATCAAGATTTCTGTTTTGATCGATGAAAAATATATGGAATTGGCAGTGCGTTCTTTGCACAAAGCGTTTGAATTAGAGTCGGCATAAGAACATTTTCGTGGCGGGGTGTTGACCAAATATGAACTACCCGCTATGATCTCGTTCTCGCTTGTGATGCGTCTGCATTGCAAGAGTGTGGAGACGTGGCCGAGTGGCCGAAGGCACCTCCCTGCTAAGGAGGCATTTGGGCTTAACCCTGAATCGTGAGTTCGAATCTCACCGTCTCCGCCAAAGAATTGGTGCCCGCTTAATGAAAGTTAAGCGGGCATTTTTCTTATGGGATTTTGCTTGGCAAAGAATTTTTGTGCGCTGCGGTAAAATTCTAGTAAAACTAACTTGAATTTGCCACTGTTATCGTCTATTGTGCAATGCATCAATAAGAACAAGGAAATCAATTGGCTCACGAACACACAAAAAGCAGCTTGTCGGCATTGACCCTTGCTGCTATCGGTATTGTTTACGGCGATATCGGCACCAGCCCACTCTACACCATGCAGGAAGTTTTCGACCCTAAGCATGGACTCGTGCTTAATCAAGGCAATATCTTGGGGATCGTTTCGCTTATTCTTTGGGGGCTGATTTTTATCGTTTCCCTTAAATACGTCAGCCTGGTTTTGCGCGCGAGTAATCGAGGCGAAGGCGGAATTATGGCGTTGACGGCCTTGACCCTTGAGTCAGTTGGGCGTGAATCTAAATTGTTTTTTCCCTTGGTCATGCTCGGTATTATTGGTGCCTCTCTATTTTATGGCGACGGCGTTGTAACGCCCGCCATGACGGTGCTAGCAGCGATTGAAGGTATCAAGGTTGCGACGCCTGCATTGCAGTCCTTTGTTGTGCCCATTACGCTCATTATTTTGGTGGGTTTGTACGCAGTGCAATCGCATGGCACCGCGAAAATAGGAAAGCTGTTTGGCCCGGTGATGGTCTTGTGGTTTGTGGTACTTGCCGCGATGGGGCTCTACAATATTGTGCGGGCGCCAGCGGTGCTGGAAGCGTTTAATCCACTCTATGCGTTAAATTTCCTCTTGGAGCATAGATGGGCTGCATTTATCGCACTTGGTGCGGTGGTGCTCGCGTTTACCGGTTCCGAGGCGCTTTATGCCGACATGGGTCACTTCGGACCCAAGCCGATTCGCACTGCTTGGTTTATGATTGTTTTTCCTGCGCTCGCTTTGAATTATCTGGGGCAAGGTGCTTTGCTTATGGTTGAACCTGATGCGGTGAGTAATCCTTTCTTTAACCAACTAGGGGATTGGAGTATTTATCCTTTGGTTGTGTTGTCTACCTTGGCTGCGGTAATTGCATCGCAGGCGACGATTTCCGGTGCTTTTTCAATGACTAAGCAGGCGATTTCCTTGGGCTTCTTGCCGCGCATGAAAATCATTCATACCTCATCAAAAGAAATCGGTCAGATTTATATTCCTGTTGTTAACTGGATGCAATTGGCGGCAGTTGTGGGCGCGGTAATTGGCTTTGGTTCGGCGGGGAATCTTGCATCGGCCTACGGTATTGCAAATACAGGAACGATGCTAGTGACTTCGATTTTGACCTTCTTTGTGATTCGTTTTGGCTGGAAATACAATCTCGCTTTATGCATTGCGGCTACTAGCTTCTTCCTCTTTATTGATCTTTCCCTGTTTTCATCGAATGCGATGAAGTTCTTCAGTGGAGGCTGGTTCCCGATTGCTTTAGGAGCTGCAATTTGTACGGTGATGTTGACTTGGAAGCGCGGCCGCACTTTGGTATTCGATAATCTCAAGAAGCACGCTATTCCACTGGAAGAGTTTTTGGAATCTTTATTTGTGTCGCCACCGATACGCGTTTCCGGGACTGCCGTTTCTTGCGTGGTGAGGCCGATGGTGTGCCGCATGCTTTGCTGCACAACCTCTCGCATAACAAGGTTTTGCATGAGCGCGTGATTTTTATGACGCTGCACAATCGAGAAATTCCTTGGG
>JAHFQV010000091.1 GCA_023259175.1 Oxalobacteraceae bacterium
AGTCAACGCGTTCGGTGATGTGCTAGAAAAAATTGATGGTTCTGGACGTCTAGTCGCGATGACCTATGATCGCCTGGGACATCAATTAACAAGTACCGTTAAGGGCTTAACTGTCTATAAGTTAAATATTGACGCGACCAATGGTGCATGGTCGATCATGCCTTCTGCCATACAAACGCTCGTCACCCAATATCGCTATGACGAATTAGGCAGACGTAATAAAGTGATTGACGGTATCGGTGGTGAAGTCACGACCAAATACGATTTGCGTAACAATGTCATTTCGACTGTCGATGCCTCAGGACTCGTTCAGCAAACCGAATACGATAGTCAGAATCGTCGTGTTGTGACCTTCGACGGTCTCGGTGGAAAAATGAAATGGAACTATGCCGGAAGTCACGTGGAAAGTTCGCAAGACCTCAGTGGAGCAATGACACACTACACCTACGATGGACGCGGATTGTTAATCGACGAGATCAGTGACCCCCATGCGTTAGCACCCGATGCGCCAATTTTGACCAAACACATCCGCACTACGTATAACAGTGCTGGGTCGGTCGTATTGATTGACGATATCGGCACCTCCACCACCACAAGCTACGTCTATGACGACGCGGGAAATCGTTTGCGTGAAAACATTACGCAAAAGCGCGATGGAGCCAGCGTAACGCTGCAAGACAACGCATTGGTGTACGATAAACTCAATCGTATCAGGCTGATTTCGGACGGACGTTATTTAATTGAGCAAGACTACGATGCCAATGGTAATCGTACCCACACCAAAACGTCCTACAGCAAGTTCGATGGTGTCAACAATAATGCCTACGAAACAGTGGTCGACAAAGAGACCTATAACAGCTACGACGCAATGAATCGACAGCTGGTGGTTGACGGCGACTATGATGGGGCATCACACCAAGCTGTCATCAGTACCAGCAAAGGTCATCGTTTCGCCTATGATGGCGCAGGCCGCCGTATTGAAGATTCCAGCTATGGCCGCAAAATCACGTCCGACGGATATCAGTTTACACTCTCAGGCGAGTTAGCCCCCAAAGAAGTCACCACCGAATACTATAGCTACGATCAAGCGGGACGATTGGACACGATAGCTCGCGACGCCAAAGGCATCATCATTGATACCCGAAGCTATGACCAAGCGGGACGCGTCATAGAAAGTGGCGCTGATAGTAGTTCACGGGGAACCGGTGCGGCAATGGGACTCAAAGACGCGCTGAAACAGCTCGGTATCAACTACCAACGCACCACGACTAAATACAACATGGGCTATGACGACAAACACGAAGGTAGTTTGCAGGTCGACGTCGTCAAAACCCAAGCTTTAGACGGCAGCTCGCCCGACACAAGTACCACTTTCCATTATGACGCAGCAGGTAACACGAGCTACACCACCACAGATTTGATCTCCGCCACCAAGTATAGTTATGTACTTGGAGCCGGTTACCAAATCAAATCGGTTGAGAACGGAGTGCTGAAAGAAGCAGGGAAGAAGTTGAGTTTATCGATTGCGCCTTTCACCGGACTTAGCCAAGAAAGTTCGAATTACATCACCTATTCAACCTCCAACAAAGCCAGCAATAGTTATGATGCCAATGGCCACATGATTCAGGTAAAAGACAATAACCCGGCCAGCACCGAGCGCATTGATCGCACCCTCTATAACGACACCACGGGCAATGTTTTACTAAGCCTGCAAAAAATCACCGATACCGCCACACATACTACGACACTGGTGCGGACAAACACGCTGTTAGTGAACGATCAGGTCATGGGCTCAAGTAGCAACAATACCGGTGTCGACGACAGTGTAAGTACTAGCTGGGACTCAATTCGCAAGGGGGACAATAGTAATCAAATATTTACTTACACCGTGCCAGCAGGAGGCGCGAGTTTAAGTAGTATCGCAAAAATGGTCTGGGGAGATGCGTCGCTTTGGTATTTGATCGCCGAAGCCAATGGCATTATGGCGGACAGTGCCAAGGGCGGTGAGATCATAATGATCCCGTCCAAATCCGGTGCCGTGCACAACAACATCGCTACCAATAAGCCCTACAACCTTAGCAAAGCAATTGGCGACTTAACGCCGAATATGCCACCAATGCCAGCGGGAAATGAAGGCTGTGGTACCTTGGGCATGATCATCATGATTGTGGTTGCTGTGGTTGTGACTATTTATACGGCAGGGGCATTGAGTGCTGGAACGCTAAGCTTTATGGAGGCAATGAGTGCTGGTGGCTCCGTGATGGCAGGAAGCGGCGGCCTTGCTGGTGTAGGTTTTGCAGCTGCCGGTGCAGCAGCAGGATCGATTGCCAGCCAAGGTGTGGGCATGGCAATGGGCAATGTACAGGAATTTAGCTGGAAACAGGTTGGTTTAAGTGCACTCGCCGCAGGTATTACTGCAGGCGTAGGCTCGGTGGCCAAGGTCGGTATACTCTCAGGCCCGGGTGCAGGTGCCGTCGTAGGTCGAGCCATGATCAGTAGTGCCATAACGCAGGGGATCGGTGTCGCAATAGGTCTGCAAGAAACACCGTTTAGCTGGCGTAATGTGGCAGCCGCCGGAGCTGGATCGTATGCGGGCAGTTCTATGAACGAACAGCTCGGTACTTCCATGAACAGCGTTGTCCGCGGTACAATTAGCGGATTCGTGGGGGGCGTGACTACAGCAGCGATGCGTGGTGGGCGTGTGGATATTACTCAGATTGCTGTAGATAGCTTTGGTAATAGTTTGGGTAGTAGCTTGGCTGAGGCGAATTCTGGTACTGAAAATCGTACAGTTGACGTATCTATGCAGAATGCGGCGATGGGCGATCAACTGAATGCTTGGGCAGATGATGTAAGTGCTAAGACAAAAGCAAATCTTGCCGCTGGCATGGCTCAGATCGATGACGATATCTTTTTAATGTCATCGCGACGGATTCCTCTAACGCAGGCACAAGTGGATGCAGTCGATCAAAGTACTTCAAATGAAATTGCTGCAGGCCTAAAGACACGGTTAAGTCAACAGCTCGCACGAAAGCAGCGTGGTTTGCTGTCGAATGTTGCTAACTCTATGATGACTCAAAGCTTGGCCGATGCTACGTCACTAGCTTCGCTTGGGCAATCTAACGGTTATGCATATGCGCCAAGCACTATCGACAATCCTATGGGGTTAAATAGCAAAGACAGGTTGGAAGTCGCGAAGTATTTAGCGGGCGAGGGTGGTTTGTTGAATAATTCTGCGTTAGCCAATTTCACGCCGGATATGCTCGATCAGGCACGATTCATCAGTATGAAACCGATTGCTGCTCCTGTGTCGGCTGAACTAACGCAAGGTGTGGGACTTGTTGCATGGGATGGTGTGGTGCGTGAAAGTGCCATTGCACGAATGGATCGGGAGGCAAGAGCTCCAGGTGCAAATACAATTGAAAATCAAGTTGGTCCAACTATACAACCATTCGTACTTGCTGCCACACCTGGTGGCGGTGCAGTATTAGCTGCACTTGGTGGGTATCAATTTGGTGAAGGGCTAGGACAATATCAAAACGGCGACAAATGGACTGGTGCTGCAAATATGTTGGGTGGCGGTTTGCAAGGACTTGGGGCGCTTGGCTCAATGCCGCGAGTTGGTACGCTTGGAGGCGCAGATGATTATGCAAAGATTGGGGCAAATAGCGCACCGTTGATTACCAGAGATGCGGTGAATGCAGAGATGAAAGCACTCGAAAATTTGAACCAAGGAGCTCACTTTGACGCCCGTCACGGAGCTGGGACAACTCTTGAGCAACAACAAATTCGTGCTGAAACTGGTCTTACGCCAGACAATGTACAACTGCGCCCCCAAGATTCTTCTCGTTGGCTCGATAATGGGCATCTATGGGAAGGACAACAACGTGCTCAGCTGATCTTTGAGAGAACTGGTCAGGATGCGGTGACACTTGAATTTGACCGAATAATTGGTGAAGGATATTTGAAAGGTGGTGATATCTACGCCCGCACTAATGTAGCTCAATATTATTTTAAGAATGGCAAACTCTACACAGCCTTCCCTGTCCTAAGCCCAAAATGAAAGAATTTCCAATGAAAAAGCCAGTTAGTGTGTACGTATTGCATAATGTTCTTAGCGGTTTGTTAGGTTTGGCAGACGAGCAAGTGCAGTACTTAATGACTATTGATAACCATGATCCTGTTATGTTGAGGACACTAATTCGGAGCTATGTGATTCCATTTTTCGTGGAATATGATGAAGATAGCCAAGCTCGTATGAAGGATAGTTTGGAATATTTTCTGGCACGAAATGATAATACTCTAGAGAGAGTTCTTCTTTCTTGTCAGGTGCCAATTGAACCGCCATCTGGAAGGGAGTTCTTTTTATTAATTTGGAATGAATTATTTCAGGCCGAGTTTGCAGCGGATCTTATTAATTTAGATGATTATCAGGAATTTGATGGCACTGCACTCGCAAATGGTTTGCGTAAGATTGGTTTTTCAGGATGAACTAAGGAGTACGGGGTCAGGCGTTCGCAGTAACAGTGGAGTACGGGGTCATGGAGTACGGGGTCAGGAGTACGGGGTCAGGAGTACGGGGTCAGGCCTTACATTTGACATTCATCATCTACAGGAGTACGGGGTCAGGCCTTGCATTTGACATTCATCATCCCCATAACGGGGTGAAGGTCATAAGGTGTTACGCGCCGCACTACCACCGTACTTTCAGCCGAATTATCATCACACAAATTTGATCGATATTGATGGAGATTACCAAATTAATGTCATAGTATTTTCATAGTCGAACTACGCTCTGATCGTATTGTGAGGCGAATTATCGTCGTAGTTTTTGTGTTTAAAAAAGGGGAATTTCTTCCCCCTAAAAATACGACGATTCAGGTCACCCAGTTCTTGACCGATGTCATTACGCCGATCGCTACGGTGTAGTTAAAGTCAAGGCCAGCGGCTAAAGGAAAAAAGCATGCTTTCGCCGTTGATCGTTGAGCTCAGGTGTGTGAACTTTTATGCCTGTCCTTTTCCCGTCTTCATGTTTAATCTTAAACATGAAATCTCACTCAATAAACTCAACACAAGCGCAGAGCTTTACTTGTGTCGAGCTTATTTAACCGAGATTTTCCATTAGGCGCACCTGCGGTGCTATTTGTGCGTTGACGGCGCATTTTCGACCATTTTTGTTGCTCTTCGTTGCCAATAGCTAGCTATTGGCGCCTCATTCGCAGCAAAACTGTCTCGAAAAGTGCATCCGTCATCATCACAAATCCTAATGGAAAATCTCGGTTCAAGTAGCGCCTACTCGCCTTAATTTTTCTTTTGCTTCTGCTGTATCGATGGGACAAATTCTTGCATGACGGCTTGTCGTAACACGCGTGCGGGTATGAGTCCTTGGGCTAAGACGAAGTCGTTGAAAGCTTGACGATCAAATTTGTCGCGTAGTGCTACTTGCGCCATTTGGCGGGTCTCCATTAATTGCTGATAGCCATAAAAATACGAGGTGGCTTGGCCTGGCATGCGGAAGGTGTAGCGTTCCATTTCTTGTGTTGCCATGCCTTCTGATAGTCCCACTTCTTCCATTAAAAATGATTTCACTTCTTCTGGCTTGATTTGCCCCAAATTGACCATAGGATCAAGGAAGGCGCGGGCTGCGCGCATCATGCGGTGTTGTAAGGCGAAGAGTTGGCCTTCGATGGGTTCGAAGGCTTGCATTTCTGCTTCCGCATAGAGTGCCCAACCTTCTACGTTGACACTGTTAAATGCGAAGACGGCACGCGCTGTTGATACGCCTGCTTCGATCATTTTTGCAAATTGCAGTTCATGCCCAGGGCGTGCTTCATGCGCGGTTAAAGTCCAAGTACCGGCTTCGTGGGTGAAGTCGTCAAAATGCAAAACTTTGCCGCTGGCGTCCGGTGGCATACCTGAGGTTAGAACGAATTCGCCATATTCGCCGGTGTTGCCAATCAGGCGTGGAGGACTCATGTGGGGCGCGGGCTGACGTGCATTTTCAGCGTCGGTGGCCAAGCGTATGACGGCTTTGCGATCCGGTAGGGTCACGATATGTTGTTCGGCGATGATGGCTTCGATTTCCGTTAAGCGATTACGATAAATCGGCATGACTTGATCTTTCGGAATTTGCCCTTTTTTGATTTCGCGCATCACCGAACGGTAATCGCTCTCGGTCCAGTTACGCTCTTTTGCAATTTGCCGTGCAGTGATGGTCATTTGATTGCGAATCTCGGCAAAGGAGGTCAGTGCTTTTGAAATCAAATCTTGTGGCGCAATATCCATTCCAAATTCGTGCAGGTTATTGGCATAGACTTCGGCGGGAAGGTGGAAGTCGCTGCGTGCTCTTGTTAAGACTTCCGTTTTGGTTAAAACGGTGTAGCTTGCGAGCTGTTGTTCTAGCGCGGCAAATGGTTTTTCCCAGCCCTTCAAATCGCTTTTTTCCAACATGGTTTTCATGCCGGCGATCATGGTCGGTGCATCGACGATGCTGTGTTCGACTTCGGTTTTGAATGGCCCCATCAATTTAGGATTGGCTTTGAGGCGCTCGAACATACGTTCTTTGGCTAATTCGGTGATAGGGCGAAAACCGGGTGTGATGCCCGCATATTTGTTTAAACGTGTTAGTAAGCTGGCGCGCTCTTGCTTTGCTGCGCGTGGGTCAAGCGCTTGTTTGATCACACCAAAGAGCATGGCATGGACATCGGCAAAAGGAAGAAAATATTTGCGGTCGAGTTCTTCGGTTTTCAGGCTATTGTTAGCGCTCTCAATCAAAATTTCCAAGTCTTGTTTGATCTTGCTATTGGTTTCGGCTTTGAGTCGTTTTTGATATTCAGCGATTAAAGCTAGACCTTCTTTGCGACGCTCCATGTAGAGGTCGCGTGAAAGATCGGTGATTTCGTTTTCAAATCCCGTCACCCCTAAAGAGCCTGCTTGTTCCGGTGCGTATTTACCGGTGAGTTGTAAGAGCAGTTGGGCGTTTGCATTGCTTTTCTTAACCCAAGCTGCTTCTTCGCTATGCGCTGGTGCGCTGGTGAAACCTAAACTGAGTACGGCGACGGCGGTGGCAAGCGCCATTTTTTTCGGTAAGCTATTCATGTCAATTTTCTTTCTGTCCAATTCCCAAAATGGGCAAGCGCATAGTATGGTTCGCGCTGTCGGTGAGGTCAAACCCCGAAGGCTTGAAATGCAAAAATGGCGGAATGAAGTTGGGGAAACGGAGGTTGAACCGAAAAAAGGCGCGACATTTTACAGTCGCGCCTTTGGCATTGGCGTATTTGCTTTACTTGGGTTGCTTCACTATACGCAGATAGGGCTTTAATGTTTTCCAGCCGTCTGGGTATTGCTTTTTCGCCTCTTCATCTGAAACGCTAGGCACGATGATGACATCCTGCCCGGGTTGCCAGTTGACAGGTGTCGCTACTTTGAATTCGGAGGTGAGTTGAATTGAATCGAGCACGCGAATAATTTCGTCGAAATTACGACCTGTTGTCATTGGATAAGTCATCATCATTTTGATTTTCTTATCTGGGCCGATGACGAATACCGAACGTACCGTTGCATTGGTCGCGGCGGTACGTCCTTCGGAGCTGCCGGCTTCATCGGCCGGTAGCATATTGTAGAGTTTAGCGACGGCTAAATCGGTGTCGCCTATCATTGGATATTTCACGGCGGAACCTTGGGTCTCTTCAATGTCGGCAGCCCACTTGCTATGGTTTTCAACCGGGTCTATCGACAAGCCTATGAGTTTGGCATTGCGGCGTGTGAATTCGGGTTCGACCTTGGCCATATAGCCGAGTTCGGTGGTGCACACGGGGGTGAAATCTTTGGGGTGAGAGAACAAAATAGCCCATTGATTGCCTATCCAATTGTGGAAATCAATACTGCCGTGGGTGGTTTGCGCGGTGAAATTGGGGGCGGTGTCGTTGATACGGAGTGACATTTTGTTTCCTTTCGTCGTGTAGATTGAGCGACCCACAAATTCTCGGGCGCTAGAAAATGAGCTTTTGAAAACTGCGAGTGTGCGGCGCGATGTCGCACATGAGCGCCATCTTAACAAAATGTTTTAACTCATGCTTAGCAATTGTTGGGCTTTGTTGTCTTTGTTGTGCTTCGTTGCGCTTAGTTGTTCCTCGCCACGAATTGTCCGTTCACAGTTCCAGCGCAATTAATTCGCTGATGTTTTGTCTGCGGCGTATCAGCCTGATGTCTTCACCATCGATCAGTATTTCTGGAATCAAAGGACGTGAATTGTAGTTTGATGACATGCTTGCGCCATACGCGCCCGTGTCGTGAAAAACAAAGAGGTCGCCGATTTCACAAACAGGTAAATCTTGATGCGAAACGATGCCACCTTCTTCTTGCGTAAATACGTCGCCTGACTCACACAAAGGACCTGCGACCACGGTAGCTCGCGCGCTATTAGCGCTAATGGCGCGCAATTGCCCGTCGCGTTGATGAGCACTGATACGATGGAAACTGCCATACATGGAAGGTCGCACCAAATCATTGAAGCCCGCATCCACCAGCGCAAAAAAATTTCCACCCACTTGTTTTTGCGCCCGCAGTTCAGAAATCAAAATACCTGATTGAGCGACTAAAAACCGACCCGGCTCGATTTCCATGCTGATCTTATGGCCTAAGTGGCGTTCAATTTCCAATTTTGCTTGTTGCCAAATACTGAAATAGTGGGCAGTGTCGACGCTGCCATCGTCCTCTTGATAAGGAATCGATAAACCACCGCCGATTGAAATCGCATCGAGGTCGAGGGTGCATAATTTCACTTGACGCAGCATCGCATCGCACACTTGTTGGAGGTGAGCATAGTCAACCCCAGAGCCAATATGCATATGCAGGCCGACTAGTTTTAAGCCGGTACGCGCAATGATTTCCAAAGCTTTGTCGAAATCGGCATGCCAAATACCGTGTTTGCTTTGTTCGCCGCCGGTATTGGTTTTATGGCTGTGACCATGCCCAAAGCCGGGATTGATGCGCAACCAAACCGGGTGTGCTAAGCCGGATGCGCCCAATTGTTCCAGCATATCGCAGGAGCCGCAATTGACGGGAATCTTGAGCTCTACAACACGCTGTAGTGTCGCATGATCTAATAGATCGGCGGTGAAGACGATGGGCGCGTGCTGCGCCGTTTCATCAGGCGCGTAACCTGCGATTAAGGCGCGTTCGATTTCGCCCAAAGAGACCGAATCGACCAAAACACCTTCCTCACGCATCAAACGCAAGATATGGATGTTGCTACAGGCTTTTTGTGCAAAGCGAATCACATCGAATTGCCGCAATTGGGCGATTTGCGCACGT
The DNA here is from genome assembly GCA_023259175.1 of Oxalobacteraceae bacterium. GTDB lineage: Bacteria > Pseudomonadota > Gammaproteobacteria > Burkholderiales > Burkholderiaceae_D > Undibacterium. Next base: position 9,316 of record JAHFQV010000091.1, read on the forward strand.
ATGTGCTGCGCATCGTAAGCCCAGCATGGCGTGCCAAATTCGCTGGCGATTTGGCTGATTTGGATGGCGTTGAATGGCTTGGACATGGTCTCGATCAAAAAGTGTAAACAAAGCGCTTGTGGCGCTACAAAAGAACCGCAAACAGCAAAAAAAGCTTGCTAGTGTAGGTTTACTATAGCGGGTACAATGCCCAGATTAAAGGGTATTTAAAAGCTAAATTGGGACGCAAACCTTGTATCCGATTGAAATTTCGAGCAATTTCTTATGAATCACAAAATTGACCAATACGATCAAAAAATTTTGCAATTATTGCAGCAAGATGCGCGGGTTTCGCATGCGGAAATCGGTCGTCAAGTCCATTTGAGTCAGCCCGCGGTTTCGGAACGCATCAAGCGTTTGGAAGCAAATCAGATTATTCGCGCCTACCGTGCTGACATTAATCCCAAAGCATTGGGTTATGAGATCACGGCGATGATACGGGTCTCGACTCAGCAAGGTCGTCCTTACGCTGATTTTGTCGCAAGCTGCCCTGATATCGTTGATTGCTATACCGTCACCGGAGAAGACGGCGCGGTGATGCGGGTGCTGGCCACCGATGTTGAGCATCTACAGCGCATCATTAATCAACTCAATCAATTCGGATCGACATCGACCGCGATTGTGCTTACCACCCATGTGGCGGGTAAAGCGATTGCGATTCCGCTCGCCCATGAGCAGGAAAGATAAGTCGTATGGTCTTTAGCTCGATCGGGTTTTTATTTTATTTCTTGCCGATTTTTTTGCTGTGCTATGCCGTGCTGCCTTGGCGTAACGCGGTGCTATTGCTCGCCAGCTTAATTTTTTATGCCTGGGGCGAATTTCAAAACCTACCTTTGCTGCTCATTTGTATCGTCTTTAATTATGGCGTGGGGCGGGCCTTGGGTGTAGCGCAGGCGCGTGGTGGAGCCGGCAAGGCGATTTTTGTCATTGGCTTAGCGGCCAATCTTTCTGCACTGACTTACTATAAATATTTTCAATTTATGGCGGAAAGTTTGGGGGCGTTTTTTTCTTTGATGAATCTTGAGCTGCCTGTCGTCAAAAAAAATGCACTACCCTTGGGGATTTCATTTTTTACCTTTCATGCGATTTCGTATTTAGTCGATGTGTACCGTAAAAAAACGCCGTGTGAAAAAAATATAATCGCGCTGTTTACCTACATCATCATGTTTCCCCAATTGGTGGCCGGACCGATAGTGCGTTTTTCTACGGTTGCAAAACAATTGCATCTGCGCCGCTTGTCGTGGGAACGCGCAGAACGCGGCGCAGGTTTTTTTGTCATTGGCTTGGCGCAAAAAATCTTATTAGCCAATGCTTTGGCACAGATCGTCGATTCGATTTACACCTTGCCGATATCGCAGATCGATGCCGTGACGGCGTGGGTCGCTGCGATTGCCTACAGCTTGCAGATTTATTTTGATTTTGCTGGATATTCTTTGATGGCGATTGGTCTTGGTTTGATCTGTGGTTTTAGCTTTCCGCGTAATTTTAATTTCCCTTATGCGGCTTTGTCCATGACCGATTTCTGGCGCCGCTGGCATATGAGTTTGTCGCGTTGGTTTCGTGACTATGTCTACATTCCATTGGGGGGAAATCGGCAGTCGCAAGCGCGCACCGCTTTTAACTTAATGACGGTATTTTTTCTCTGCGGTTTATGGCACGGTGCAAATTGGACCTTTGTGGTTTGGGGGCTATTGCACGGCAGCTTTTTGATTTTAGAGCGTGGCCGTTTTGGGCTATGGCTAGAAAAAATGCCACGAGGCTTGCGGCATTGCTACACGATGATGGTCGTTATTCTGACGTGGGTCTTGTTTCGTGCCGAATCGTTTGCGGGCGCTATTGTCATGCTAAAGGCGATGTTTTCTTATGCCGACTTGACACAAGCTCCCTTGCCCTTAGCGCGCTTACTCAGTCCTAGTTTGTTGTGCGCATTGTTCGCTGCCATTTTGCTCGCGACACCCGTATTTAAAAACCTTTTGGGCAGAGGCTCGGAGTTCCTTTGTACTTCATGGATGCCCGGCATGGCCGTAAAACCGCTCAAAGATATTCTTACTAAATTGTGCCTTCTTGGCTTGTTCCTATTGTGTACTTTGTCTTTGGCCGCTGGTGCTTATAATCCGTTTATCTATTTTCGCTTTTGATGAATAAGTTCACTCTACACGATCTACAGATGCGCCAATTCCGCCGACAGGTGCTGCGGGGTTTTGTCCGTCGTTGGTTTTTGTGGAGCCTGATTTTGTTGCTGTGTACACCGCTTGCAGTTCAATTTTTTGCGCAAGAAAGAAGCTTGGTTGCGGGCGAAAATCGGGTGCTCGCCTCTAGGCCAGATTGGCCGATGAGCTGGACCGAAATGAGTCGTTTCGGCAATCGCTACGACGATTTTTTAAAGGATCATTTTGGACTACGTGCGACGCTGGTCGCTGGCAATGCGCAATTACATTACCGACTTTTTTCTGAGGCACCGTCGACACAAATGAGTGTCGGTAAGGCGGGTTATTTGTTTTTTAATTCGCACAGTGCGGGGGCGCCTTTCCGCATGATCGATTTTCTGTGTGGAAGTGATGTTAAACCCGAAGTGATAGCCGAATTGGCGACCCGTTTAAACGACATTTTGCAAATGACACAGCGCGGTGCAACACCGAGCTTAATTGCTTTTGCGCCGAGCAAACCCGTGCTCTATGGTGAGTTCATGCCGGATTGGTTGCAAACGCGCTGCCAACAATCTCAGCCTAGCCTGCCTTTGATTTTAAAGGCCTTGCATACCCAAAGCGAGCGCGCTTTCTTTGTCTACCCTTTGGCTCAGATGCAAAATGCCAAAGCGCAGCAGCAGCTCTATCCAAAAGAAAATTTTCATTGGCATGGGCGGGGGGCGCAAGTGTTCGCAGATACGATAGCACAGCAATATTGGCATTTGTCTGCGCAGCAGGAATTGCATTTTAAATCCGAATCTGCGGTCTCAGATATGCAGAATTTTATGCCTGGAATTCCCTTGCAAATTGAAGTGGAGATGCCGGATTTAGCGCAGGCCAAAATACAAGAATGCCGTGGTGGGCATTGCCTGCCAGCCTTGGCACATGCGGCGCTTTTGGGTGATATTTCACACTTTGTTCAAAGCGCACCTGATCCGAAAGCAGCACCAAAGCCGCGCAAATTGTTGATCATCTCCGATTCATTCGGGCAGGGCGCTGCGGCTTATTTTGCGCCTTATTTTTCTGAGGTTTGGCATGTCTCTAGCAATAATATGGGGGCATTGAACGAGGCGCAATTGTCGCAAGTAAGAGCTTCGTTCGAAGCCTACCATCCCGATCAGCTACTGTATCTATTCCATGATTTTTCGGTGACTTGTTTTAGCAATTCTTTAAATTACTGCCCGCTAAATTTGACTCAGCTATTACCGAAAATTCATCCCTACCCGAACATTAGTCTCGCAAAAAATTCGACTCAAAATAAGTAAAACTGTCCGGCGCGACTAGGTGTCCGGTCTGTCCGGTCGGTGTTGCGCGGACAGTGGCCTCGTGTGGCTAAAAAATTTTCCCCTTATAAATCAATGGCTTTCCGTTTTCCCCTACGGCTACGCTGATTGGCACACTTCCTGCTCAATGTTCGATGAAGAACTTTTTGAGGATAGGCCATGAATCGTACAACAGTGAGCGAAGTCCAGCGCGAGGGCAGTCCAAGCGCTCAGCGTGTCGGGATACGAGATACCGCTGCGCAGGATCAAAGCTTGGCGCAGCCTTCGGTTTGGCGTAGTAAGCGCTTCTTTTGGTGGGGCGTGGGTTTAGCGCTAGTGCTGGGTTTGAGCACGTATTTATTTCGCAGCTATGCCAATAATACGAGGTCGATTAATTCGGATCGCTTAAGAATCGCCGAAGTGACACGCGGCACTTTGGTGCGTGACGTGGCGGTTAATGGCCGCATGGTCGCTGCAATCAGCCCAACTTTGTACGCAAGCGCGGCCAGTACCGTGACACTCAAAGTAAAAGCGGGTGACAAAGTGAAGAAGGGCGACATCGTTGCCGAACTCGAATCGCCCGATCTATCGAATTTGCTTAAACGTGAACAGGCCAATTACGATCAACTTGCAGCCGAAGTGGCACGCCAAGGTATTTTGGCGCGTAAGCAAAAATTGATTGCGCGACGCGATGCTGATCAAGCGGAAATTGAACGTGTTACGGCTGAACGAACTTTTCAGCGATTTGAAATTGCGGGTGGTCTGGGGGTGATTTCCAAAATCGATTACAACAAGGCGCAAGATGCCTTGAAAAGCGCCGAAATTCGTGCCAGCCATGCGCAGCAAGCGACTGCCTTGGAAAGTGAAGATGTTGAGCTCAATCTCAAAACAAAACAGAAGCAGTTAGAACAGCAGCGCTTGGTGCGAGATGATGCGCAGCGCAAGGTCGATGAATTGCGTTTGAAAGCACCGGTTGATGGCATGGTCGGTACGCTTTCGGTTGCTAATCGTAGTGTGGTGGCCGCCAATACCGCATTGATGACTTTGGTGGATTTGTCGCAATTGGAGGTGGAGTTGGAAATTCCCGAAACCTATGTGGCTGATTTAGGTTTAGGGATGCATGCAGAAATCACGATTAACGGTGTAACGAGTAAAGCAAAATTGTCCGCCATGTCACCCGAAGTCGTTAAAAACCAAGTCTTGGCGAGAGCACGTTTTGAGGGAACTCAACCGGATGGATTACGCCAAAGTCAGCGCGTTTCTGCCCGACTTTTGATTGAAGAAAGGCCCGATGTGCTGATGGTGCAAAGAGGACCTTTTGTCGAGAGTGAAGGCGGACGTTTTGTGTATGTATTGGAGCAGAACCAAGCGATCAAGCGCAGTTTTAAATTGGGGGCGACCAGTATCTCGTCGGTTGAAATTAAAGAGGGCTTGAAAGTGGGTGACAAAATTGTGATTGCAGGAACGGATCAGTTTGAAAATGCTGAAAAAGTGTCGATTAATCGTTGAATAGTTTTTGTGAAATTTATTTAGAGGAAATGCTATGTTACACATGAAAAATCTCAGTAAAGTCTATCGCACCCATATGATAGAAACGCATGCCTTGCGTGGTTTTGAAATTCATGTCAAGCCTGGTGAATTTGTGACAGTGACCGGCCCCTCGGGTTCGGGCAAGACTACATTTTTGAACATTGCGGGTTTGCTGGAAGACTTCAATGGGGGTGAATATTTTTTGGATGGCGTGAACGTCACCCACATGAACGATAGTGCGCGTACCCGTATGCGAAATGAAAAATTAGGATTTATTTTTCAAGGCTTTAACTTGATTCCTGATTTAAATTTATTTGATAACGTTGATGTGCCTTTGCGCTATCGCGGCTTTTCTGCAAAGGAAAGAAAAGAGCGTATTGAAGACGCTTTGTCGCAGGTCGGATTAGC
>JAHFQV010000184.1 GCA_023259175.1 Oxalobacteraceae bacterium
AAATTGATTGTGTCAGACTGGATGGCTATGTCAAAATCGCAGTATCGGTAGCTGTCAAGCTTGTTATCGCACTACTTAAAATGATTATGCGAATTTATTGATGCACAGGTATATTTTGAATTTTCAAATTGAAACACCTTAGAACCCGAGGAACGCAACTGATGATCACATGTTATCTACGCTACATCATCGATCCAGACAAACTGGTCGAGTTTGAAACCTACGGCAAGATGTGGATCCCGTTAGTCGAAAAGTTTGGCGGCACACATCACGGCTACTTGATGCCGAGCGAGGGTGTCAGCAACGTGGCGCTAGCGTTCTTTTCGTTTGCCTCGCTTGCAGCATATGAGCAGTATCGAAATGACGCTGCGTCTGACCCTGAGTGTCTGGCCGCGTTGAACTACTATATGGAGACCAAGTGCTTCGTCAGCTATGAACGCTCGTTCTTTCGTCCTGTTTTTCGCTAGGCCTTAGCGATAAGTTCTACCCATCCATCAAGAGTGGCGCGCTAAAGCGTGCCCCTTATGTCAAACTTTTGGCCACATCGCTATCAGATAGAAAAGGAATTTATGACCATCAGCTTCTCCGATCCAATACAACAAGAAGTTTGGACTACTGTGCGCGCGCTGAACGATGCATGGACAAAGGGTAATCCAGATGATCTTGTTAACTACTTCCACCCGAAAATGGTCGCCATTACCGCCACAGACCGGCATCGTCGTGACGGCGGGGCAGCTTGCATCGCTGGATGGAAGGGCTTTTCTAACGCCACCACGATTCACCGCTGGGAAGAAATCGATCCCGTCATACATGTCTATGGAAACTCAGCAGTCGTTGCCTATTATTTCGATATGTCTTTTGATATGGGAAACCAAACTATTAACATGGGTGGCAGAGACATGTTCTTCTTCGTAAAGGAAAATAACAAATGGTTGGCCGTTGCTGATCAGTATTCCCCGTATCCGGTCTAACGAGTAAGGGCAAATTGTGGTCAAGAAGCGAGCCACAATCTGACTCGCTGGTTGGGCGAGCCCTTTTTATTTGCGTGTTTTTGGGCATTTGCTAGCACGGAAATTTTTGGCAGAACTACGCTGAGTTGAGCGCGGTGGCATTCGGTTTAGTTAAGCATCGAACCAACTATGCCCGTAGCGGAATCTACACCTGTATTTGCAGCCATTTTTTCGTTTGTTTTTGCATTGCTTTGTAATATTGCGCACAAAATGCAAAAAATGGGGTCAGTTTGCGTGAGCGGAAGGTAAGTGACTGTTGACCATCACATTATTGGCGAGTTCGCCTTAGGAGTATCCATGCCATCTGGAAAGTACCGCGTCATAACGATCATCGCCGCTGCACTGCTGTGGCTTCCCTCCCTAGGCACCGCTGCAAGTACATTGGATGAGGCCAACGAACTAACCAGGCAGTTAATACAGCGGAAGATGAAGGAGCAACGCATACCTGGGGTGCAGGTTGCCATCATTAAGGATGATCGAATCGTACTGTCCGAAAACTATGGCCTGGCCAACGTCGAGAACCGCGTGTCTGTCACTAGCAGCACCTTGTTCCCGATCAATTCCGCAACCAAGTCATTCACTGGCGTCGCCATGATGCAACTGGTCGAAGCCGGGCTGGTCGATCTGAATGCTCCTGTTTCGCGCTACCTGAAAGACTTACCTGAGGCTTGGCGCGCCATTCGCATTCGTCAACTCCTCGGCCATACCTCAGGCCTCCACGACATCGTTGACCAGAAAGGCCTGATTGGCGGCGGCACTGAACTGGAAGCTTGGAACGCAGTGAAGACGCTGTCAATGGATGCCCCCGTGGGCGATCGATTTTCCTACAACCAGACCAACTATGGTTTGTTGGCGCAGATCATTACGAAACAAACGAAGATGCCCTACGAGCAGTACATCGCAAAGCGTCAATTCGCAGTAGCAAAAATGTCCTTATCGACATTCGGCGACAGCTATGACCTCGTTCCAAATGCGGCGACCGTATACGCCACCACTCCGCGCGGAACCTTGGCGAAGGACGATGGCAACCGCTTGTCGAAGTGGATCTACGAGATTCCTTATAGTCTTTGGGCTGGTGGTGGAATCCAGACCACGGCAGATGAAGTAGCGCATTGGATCGTCGCGTTATCGCACGGCCAACTGATTAGCAAGGCCAATGTCCAGACGATGTGGGTGCCAGAAAAACTGAACAGCGGTGCCGATGGTGACTGGGCGGCCGGATGGCCAGTACTGCAAACGTCTCCTCGCCGGCAAGTGGCGGGTATCGGTGGCGCCCGCGCCGCATTTGTTGTTTATCCTGATGATGGGTTGGCCATCGTCGTATTGACCAACCTCGCCGGAGCGAATCCCCAGCGCTTCATTGCTCAGATAGCCGAGTTCTACAAACGATCAAAGCGATCAAAGGGGTCAGATTAAATTTGCACATCAATGGGGTCAGCTTAAATTGATTTTATCAAACTGGATGGCTATGACCAAATTACTCATAATTTACTCGCTGAAATTAGTTTAAAGGCAGCACTTACACGTGAGGAATTTTTTCAAGGGTACCTGCAAGTCGGTTTTAATATTCAATTAGGAGAAGTCGCTATGCTTATTATGGATATCCCAAACAGCCCCCCCTTTCAAGATCCAGTTATTCTGCAGACTCAGACCATCCAGAAAAATACTGAGAATTTATATGGCGCTGTAGGTGTATGTTATTTAAGTCCAACACTTGAAAACATTGATCCAATAAGAGAGGATGAAGGAGGATACGATATCGGTGCGGCAGCACGAGCTTACGCTGACAATTTATTTTCACTGAAACCGCTTGCTAATCCAGTTTTTGGATATGAAGCAGCTCAAGTGACTTTGCTGCAGTTACCGGCGCATGGCACATTGAACAAAGGTTTGAATCAAAAGGGAACTGCTATTTATCATCCTGATGCGGGTTATCGGGGCCTTGATAAAGTTGTTTTTTTGGTCAATATTCAAGGATATAAAATCAAGGTTGCATATGATATTAAGGTTTTACATGTTAATGATAAAATAATTCGCAAAAGGTATGTGAAGAGTTGCCCGTATCCCAATAATTGGTGGAAAATCTCTTATAGGAAAGAGGTCAGATTAAATTGATTTTGTCAGACAGGATGGCTATGACAAAATCGGATAACACACCTCCTAAAATTATGAACGAGTTCTTATGCAAACTTCGGGCTAGTTCGCGTCTTAGTCAAAAACTCCGATAAAACATGTCCTTTGGGAAAAACGACCATCATCATCAATCGCCCAAACATCCACGCTTCACTACAGGTCAAGATATTTCCTTGCTCATCTACTAGCAATGAAGCGATCAATTCGCATACAATCCCCTTGATCAATCGACTAGCAGTCGGTTCAGTCCAACACGCATAATCCGCCGCAACGATCGCGGATTTTTATTTTTGCGTTTCCGGTGCGGCGGATAAACGCTATTTGTTAAAGCTCATAACATGACACCACAACAACTCGTCGGGCTTGGAGTCCGTCTATTCGCGGTCTGGCTAGCGATGACCAGCATTGGAACGATATCGGCTATCTGGAGCACACAACTTCCTGAGGGAGCGTCGAAGGGTTTAGGTATCGGCCTCGGGGTGACTTATCTCGTGGGAGCTGCCGCTCTTTGGTTTTTGCCAATGGCGGTAGCGCATCGCTTGTTGCCGCGGACAAGCCTTACCAACGCAATATCACCTAGCGGGTTCGAGATCGCACGTGCGGGTGCCTGTCTGCTTGGGCTGTGGTTACTAATCAAGACCCTTCCGACGCTTGCGTGGTACGTTTTTAAGATGGTCGCGTTGACAAGCGTCGGCCCCGCAATAGATGCGCTAAATTCAGACGCGAAAATTGACATGGCGGTTATCGTCTTTCAGCTCGCGGTCGCTGTTGTCTTGATAGTGAAGTCGGAGGCATTCGCCAGATTCGCCGTGTCGGAAACCAACTCAGGACCAGAGCTAGACGAGTGAGCCTTAACATGACAATCGACACCCACCCGCAACAGCAGACTGCGGCTTCGCGGCGCTGGCAGCGCGCCCGGCAGCTTTGCCGTTATAGTTTCAGAGCTGCGAATCGTAATCCATGCTCTTATGCAAGATACGTACTACTAAGATAATTGACTCAACGTTCTGCTTGTAGAAAATTATGTGGCCGCCTTGCGGAAATTTCCGGTATCCGTCACGAATGTAGTCGCATGAAATTCCCAAATTTGGATTTTGTGCGAGCATAAAAAATGCATCATCCAATTGCTTAATGTATAAATTTCGTTGTGTTCTACCCCAACGGTTTTCTGTGAAGAGGGCAATT
>JAHFQV010000092.1 GCA_023259175.1 Oxalobacteraceae bacterium
GTACTTGCGCAAGGAAAGCCAGCGCCACCGCGCCACCATCGCGTGCGGTTTTACGCCCCACTAAATCATTGGCCTGAATCGCGGTTGTGCCTTCGTAAATCGTTAAAATCTGCGCGTCGCGATAATATTGCGCAGCGCCGGTTTCTTCGATAAAGCCCATGCCGCCATGTACTTGCACGCCGGTCGAGGTCACGTTCAAAGACATCTCGGTTGACCATCCTTTTACAATCGGCACCAAATACTCGTAGGCCGCCTGATTTTGCTTGCGTACCGCTTCATCAGCATGGTGATGCGCTTTATCACTCATGGCAGCGGCGACATAGGCCAAAGCGCGCGCGCCTTCGGTTTGCGCACGCATGGACATCAGCATACGGCGCACATCGGGATGGTGAATAATCGCAACCGGTCCAGGCGAGCCGGCCAGATCCCGCGATTGCACGCGGTCTTTGGCATATTGAACTGCTTTTTGGTAAGCGCGTTCGGCCACTGCGACCCCTTGCAAACCCACACCAAAACGAGCTGCGTTCATCATAATGAACATGTATTCAAGTCCGCGATTTTCTTCACCGACTAGGGTGCCAAGCGCACCGCCGTGATCGCCAAATTGCAAGACTGTCGTTGGACTGGCTTTAATGCCCAATTTATGTTCGATGGAGACGCAATGCACGTCGTTACGCGCACCTAATTGACCGTCTTCATTCACCAGAAATTTCGGCACGATGAAAAGGGAAATTCCCTTCACTCCTTCCGGCGCATCGGGCGTGCGCGCCAGGACCAAATGCACGATATTTTCTGCCATATCGTGCTCACCATAAGTGATGAAAATTTTAGTACCAAATACTTTGTATGTGCCATCGCCTTGCGGCACCGCACGACTACGCACCATCGCCAAATCCGAACCCGCTTGCGGCTCCGTTAAATTCATACTGCCGGTCCATTTTCCAGAAATCAAATTTTCTAGATAAATCGCTTTCGCGGCATCACTACCGGCGGTCAATAAAGCTTCAATCGCACCATCGGACAACAAAGGACACAAGGCAAACGAAAGATTTGCGGAATGCAGCATTTCGGTACACGGTGTCGCCAATAATTTAGGGAGCCCTTGACCACCAAATTCAGTCGGATGCTGCACACCCTGCCAACCCGCTTCGGCAAACATCTTAAAGGCTTCTTTAAAGCCTTTAGTCGTCACTACATTGCCGTCTTTCCAGTAGCTAGGCTCTTGATCGCCAAGATGATTTAAAGGCGCAATCACTTCACTGGTAAAACGTCCCTTTTCCTCTAAAATAGCTTCTGCTGTTTCTAGCGTCGCATCTTCACAACCCGGCAGCGCACTGATTTCCGCTAAATCCGCCAATTCCTTCATCACGAACAACATGTCTTTTAATGGTGCGATGTAGCTCATAGTAACCCCCTCAAAAATGTCAGCTTCCGCCGTAGAGACGCAGAGGGCGCAGAAAAAATGATTGAATTCTCTGCGCCCTCTACTGCTCTACGGTTCAAAATATCTTGGCCTTTTTTCCCCGTCGCCTAAGTCTATTAACCTAGCTCAGCCACCAACTGCGGTACGATTTCAAACAAATCGCCCACGATGCCATAGTCGGCTACCGAGAAAATCGGCGCTTCTGGATCTTTGTTAATCGCGACGATGGTTTTGGAATCTTTCATCCCCGCCAAATGCTGAATCGCGCCGGAAATCCCGACCGCAATATACAAAGTTGGGGCGACGATTTTACCGGTTTGACCGACTTGCCAATCGTTGGGAACATAGCCCGCATCAACTGCAGCACGAGAAGCCCCCATTGCTGCGCCTAGCTTGTCGGCCAAGGGTTCCAGCACTTTAAACGCGTCTGCCGATCCCATACCACGACCACCCGAAACGATCACTTTTGCAGCGGTTAATTCAGGACGATCTGATTTCGCAACTTCACGCGAAACAAAAGCAGATTGAGCACGATCAGCAACGGCCTCGATAGTTTCCACGCTAGCAGCGCCACCCAAGATCGCCGCATCAAAACCTGTAGTACGGACGGTGATTACTTTGACTGGATCAGAAGACTGTACTGTCGCAATCGCATTGCCAGCGTAAATCGGGCGCTCGAAGGTATCGGGCGCATCGATTTTGGTAATTTCAGAAATTTGCGATACATCTAATTGCGCCGCAACGCGTGGCAAAATATTTTTACCGTAGGCGGTTGCGGGTGCCAGAATGTGGCTATAACTCGATGCGATAGCGAGAACTTGCGCTGCAATGTTTTCCGCCAAACCATCGGCAAAATACGCCGCCTCTGCATGCAATACTTTCGCTACGCCCGCTACTTGCGCAGCGGCTTGCGCAGCCGCACCGGCGTTGGAACCAGCCACTAATACGTGGACATCACCGCCGCATTGTGTAGCTGCTGTGATGGTATTTAAAGTGCTCGCTTTAAGCGTAGCATTATCGTGCTCCGCGATGACAAGTGTAGTCATGATGTTTTCCACTAAATTCTGCGATTCATTCTAAGCGCGACCATCTCGCCCAAAAAAATCACTTAACAATTTAAATAATTTAAATAATTTAGGAAGCGCAATTTAAAACTCGCTCTTTCCCAAAAAAGTTTAGAACGCCCAAAATAATTTAGGCGATCACCTTAGCTTCGTTTTTCAACTTACTGACCAAGGTAGCGACGTCTGGCACAATCACACCCGCAGAACGTTTTGCTGGCTCCGCCACTTTCAGCGTATTGATACGCGAGGTCACATCAACGCCTAAGTCGGCTGGCTTCAGATTATCGAGTGGCTTCTTCTTTGCCTTCATGATGTTAGGCAAGGTCACATAGCGCGGCTCATTTAAGCGCAAATCGGTCGTGATGATGGCTGGCAGTGTCAGGCTAAGCGTTTCCAAACCACCGTCCACTTCGCGCGTCACACTGGCTTTACCATCCGCGATCACCACTTTGGAAGCAAAGGTCGCTTGTGGCCAACCTAACAGCGCGGCCAACATTTGTCCGGTTTGATTGCAATCATCGTCAATGGCTTGCTTGCCCAAAATAATGAGCTGTGGTTGCTCTTTGTCGGCCAAGGCCTTCAACAATTTTGCCACCGCCAATGGTTGCAATTCCGCGTCGGTCTCCACTAAAATACCGCGGTCAGCGCCGATCGCCATTGCAGTGCGCAAAGTTTCCTGGCATTGCAAAACACCGCAAGAAACCGCCACAACTTCAGTCGCAACGCCCGCTTCTTTCAAGCGGGTCGCTTCTTCAACTGCGATTTCATCAAATGGATTCATCGACATTTTCACGTTAGCGACATCGACACCCGAGCCATCCGACTTCACGCGAACTTTAACGTTGTAGTCAACAACACGCTTGACTGGTACTAAGACTTTCATAGGTTCACCTTTACTGAACTGAACTACTCATTAGAAAAAATTTTGAGAAAATTTAAAAAACAAAACCTGCTCACGCTCGTTAATCGTCACTAGTCACTCGCCAGCCAATTGACGCAAACGTAAAGTCAATAATTATAGATGCTAATGGATGTTAATAGATGTTAACTGGAACACCGTCGTATTTTTTAGAACGTTCGTTCTTTTTTTGACTTAAGCCTACATTAATCCAGATTTTCGATAAAAAAAAACCACAAACTGAGCTTGTGGTCTTTTTCCTTATCGCAAATCATCTAGCAGCGAAACCACCAATGCTTGCGCATTCGCTGCCCTTTCCTCACTTGCGTTTAAGGAAGTATTCGAACTCATTACTCACCTCTAGATGAGACAATAATTCATTTCCAGTCTGCTTGGAAAATGCCTGAAAATCGCGCACCGAACCTGGGTCAGTTGCCAACACGCGCAAAACCTCCCCAGTAATCATTTCTGCCAAAGCCTTTTTCGCTTTTAAAATGGGCAAAGGACAGCTCAAACCACGCGCATCCAGTTCTTTATTAAATTGCATAAATATTCCTGCAGCAATTAAACGGGCTCAGCAAAGCAAATCCATGCCGAAACCCATTCTCGAAAATAAGGTGTGTGTAAAACCGTCAAATACCGAAACAGTGTGCTGAGAATTCTACCGTAAATAATCCACTTATTGTGCATCGCAGCAGGCTATTTTTGTTTTTATTAGTACAAAACAAAAATGCGGGCTTTTTTACAACGAATCTACGAAGACTTAAGGGCTTACAGCTTTTCCGCCAACCACTTTGCCACCGACGCTAATGCCACAGGTAAGCCCGCCGGATCGGTGCCACCGGCCTGCGCCATGTCAGGGCGACCGCCGCCCTTACCACCGACTTGCTGTGCGACGAAGTTGACCAAATCACCGGCTTTGACTTTAGCAATGCAGTCAGCAGAAACACCTGCAGCCAAACTCACTTTACCATCCTGGACTGAAGCCAACACGACGACCGCGGTTTTGAGTTGGTCCCGTAAGCGAATGACGCTATCACGCAAAGCACTGCCATCTGCACCCTCCATCGTTGCCGCTAAAATTTTAACGCCATTGATTTCGCTCGCTTGCGCTAACAAGGCATCACCCTGATTTGCGGCCAGCTTAGATTTTAAAGCGGCGACTTCTTTTTCCAGCGACTTTATTTGCTCTTGCCATTGTCCTATGCGTTGGGCAATTTCTTCTGGCTGAGTTTTTAATAAGCTTGCCGCCTGATTCACCCGCATGTCCAAATCTTGCACCAGCTTAAATGCGACTTCACCTGTCACCGCTTCGACCCGACGAATCCCTGCCGCAATACCACCTTCAGTCACAATTTTAAATAAGCCTATGTCACCCGTGCGCGATACATGGGTACCACCACAGAGTTCACGCGAACTGCCGATGTCGAGCACCCGCACTTCGTCGCCATATTTTTCGCCGAACAAAGCCATCGCACCGTGTTTGACCGCATCATCGAAGGACATGACCTGCGCTTGCGCTGCTTGATTCGATAAAATTTCGCGATTGACGATCGCTTCGACTTGGGCAATTTCCTTGGCCGTCATCGGTGCATTGTGACTAAAATCAAAGCGAGTTTTATCGGCATCAACCAAAGAACCCTTTTGTGCCACATGGCTACCTAAAACTTCACGCAAGGCTTTATGCATCAAGTGCGTTGCAGAATGATTGCGCACGGTTTGAGCACGCACTTCTGTGGACACTTGGGCACGCACAGCGTCACCAAGCGATAATTTTCCGCTGGTCAGAACACCGTGATGACCGAAAACATCCGCTTGAATTTTTTGCGTATCCGTGACTTCAAATTGCAGCCCAGTAGCCGCTTGCAAAAGACCCGAATCACCGCACTGACCGCCGGACTCGGCATAAAATGGAGTGATGTCCAAAACGACGATCGCCGCTTGTTGCGCTTCTACTGTTTGCACTGCTACGCCATCGACATACAAGGCAATCACTTGACTGTCGTAGCTCAATTGTTCATACCCAACGAACTTGGATTTTTCGCCGTTGTACTCAATTGCCGCATTCATTTTGAATTTACCTGCCGCGCGCGCCATTTGCTTTTGATTCGCCATCGCCGCATCAAAACCCGCTTCATCCAATACCACACTACGCTCACGGCAAATATCGGCCGTCAAATCCAAGGGGAAACCATAGGTGTCATACAGCGTGAACGCGGTTTGGCCATCGAGGTTTTTGCTATCTTTGGCAAGTGCGGCTTCCAAAATTTTCATGCCATGCTCTAAGGTTTCACCGAAGCGTTCTTCTTCTTGCTTCAAGACCTGAGCGACGCGCTCACCGGCTTCGGCCAACTCGGGATAAGCCTCACCCATTTCCTTCACCAAATCAGCGACTAATTTGTAGAAAAACGGTTTGGTTTGACCTAATTTATGTCCGTGACGCAAAGCCCGGCGCGTGATCCTACGTAACACATAAGCGCGGCCTTCGTTGCCAGGAATAACGCCATCTACAATCAAAAATCCGGCACAACGAATATGATCAGCAATCACTTTCAAGGAATTATTATTCAAATCCGTACAAGCAGTTTCGCGCGCAGCAGCTTTGATTAGATTTTGGAAAATATCGATTTCATAGTTGGAATGAACGTGCTGCAAAACCGCCGCTATGCGTTCTAGACCCATGCCGGTATCGACGCAAGGTTTAGGCAAAGGATGCAAAACACCTTGCTCGTCTTTATTGAACTGCATAAAGACCAAGTTCCACACTTCGATAAAGCGATCACCATTTTCGTCAGGCGAACCCGGAGGGCCGCCCCAAATTTCAGCGCCGTGATCATAGAAAATTTCACTGCAAGGACCGCAAGGACCGGTCTCTGCCATCTGCCAAAAATTATCCGACGCGTAACGCGCACCCTTGTTATCGCCGATGCGTATGATGCGCTCGACCGGAACACCAATTTCGTTTTTCCAGATGTCGTAAGCTTCGTCGTCTTCCTGATACACCGTCACCGTCAATTTGTCTTTCGGCAGTCCATACACCACCGTGAGCAATTCCCAAGCATAGTTAATCGCATCTCGTTTGAAATAATCGCCAAAGGAAAAATTACCCAACATTTCGAAAAATGTATGGTGACGTGCCGTATAACCCACGTTTTCTAAATCATTGTGTTTGCCGCCCGCACGCACACTGCGCTGCGCCGTCGTGGCACGGGTGTAATTGCGCTTATCCTGTCCTAAGAACACATCCTTAAATTGCACCATGCCGGAGTTTGTGAACAATAAAGTAGGGTCATTGCCCGGAATGAGGCTGGAGGAACGGACAATGCTATGTCCTTTGGATTCAAAATACTTAAGAAATTTATCGCGGATTTCTGACGAGTTCATAGGAGGATTTTAGGCAAGGGCCCAGCAAAAAAGTGAATATAATCTTTAATTATACGTCACTGCCCCTTGCTTTTGCGCCAAATCCAAAAAAACGTCCGGTCACTTGGACCGGACTCGCTCGGTATTTAGCTGCGGTTCAAGCTAATTATGTGCAGCTAAGGTAGGGCTAAAGAGAAGATAAAACGCAGATTTATTAATTGTGCTTTTTCGCATAAATCTTGCGGCTGGCGTGATTTTCTTCTTTCGTTAATTTTGCGCGTTCACCCTTGTTGACAACGCCGTCCGCTTTAGCCGCTTGTTTATCGGCTTCAATTTTTGCTTCCCTTTTCTCTAGATTTGCAGTTTCCTGCGCATTGAGCGTGCCGGAACTTACACCTTGGTCTATCCGCTTTTGTTGATGCACTTCGCGTTTATCGATGCGGGGCGTATTCGTCGATTGAGCAAAAGCAGAGATAGAAAAAGCAGTTGCCAAAATCAGGGATAAAAACTTAATGGATTTCATGTGAGTCCTCATTTAGAGAGTAGTTGAAGTTCGTTTTGCGTATGAGCCGCAAGCCCATGCGACTATAACGCAAGGGTCAGCGAATCGATGACTTCAATTCTGTAAGCAAAGTAAGCATTTGTAACTGAGCTTTGCGACCGGCTAGAACAGCTTGTCCCCTCGAAAGTTAAAAGGGATCAAATCAATCCTATCGGTACAAAAACCATCGACACCCCAATTAAAGATTTCGCGTGCTCTTTCCGGGCTATTGACTGTGTAGCAAAATAAACCGTAACGCGCTTCCTTCACTTTTTTAGCCAAGATCGGCGACAAGTATTTCTGGTTGGTGTGCAGTGCGATTGCGTCAAGTTGTTGCAAACATGAACGCCAATCATTGGTGATGGTGTCCATTAAAAACGCACGCGCGAGACCAGGTGCAGCCAGCTTTGCAGACATCAATGCATCGAACGAAAAAGAAGATAGCAGGGGTGCCGCGGCCTTACTTCGTGTCACTTGCATGAGTCGCTGTGTGATTTCCGCAACGACGCGACCGGTTTCTTGCTCGTGACCCGGTGCTGGTTTAATTTCTACATTCATCCAAATGGAGTGCTCGCAACAAAACCGAAATACCGCTTCGTAGCTCGGCACACGCGCATGGGCAAAAGCCGGCGAAAACCAAGAGCCAGCGTCCATTTTCATCAAATCCTGCGCCAAGGTCTTGCACACTTCACCTGCCCCAGCGACAGTTCTGCCGAAAAATGGATCGTGCATAAGGACAGGAAAGCCATCCTTTGATAACATCACGTCAAATTCAACGGCGCGATAACCATGCTCCCAACCCACTTGCATCGCTTCTAAGGTATTCTCTGGCGCTAAAACACCTGCTCCACGATGCGCAAGAACTCTGGGATAAGACCACATACTCGACTCCGATTTTTATTGTATTGACTACGGATGTTCATAAAACCATAGGTCATCGCTAATAGGCATTAGGCATTAGGCATTAGGCACTAGGTATTAGGCATTA
Organism: Oxalobacteraceae bacterium; assembly: GCA_023259175.1. Lineage (GTDB taxonomy): Bacteria > Pseudomonadota > Gammaproteobacteria > Burkholderiales > Burkholderiaceae_D > Undibacterium. Next base: position 8,278 of record JAHFQV010000092.1, read on the forward strand.
GGCAAAACGTCTTTTTGCTGTGCGGTGCGCCGCAAGTGCGAAGTGATTTTACCTAAGTCCCTAAAACTTACGAACTCAAATAACAGGATATATGCAGAACTCAAGAAAAGACAAGACCTCACTCGGTCATATTCGCGTTTTAGATTTAACCCGTGTGTTAGCGGGCCCTTGGTGCGCGCAAAATTTGGCCGACTTAGGTGCCGAAGTGATTAAGGTAGAACGTCCTGGTGCAGGTGATGATACCCGCTCATGGGGGCCACCTTATTTGCAAGATGCCGAGGGAGAAAACACCACCGAGGCAGCTTATTATCTAGCGGCCAATCGTGGAAAAAAAGCGATTACGGTCGACATTTCAACCGCAAGTGGACAGACCATCATTCGTGAATTGGCACTGCAATCGGATGTGGTGCTAGAAAACTACAAAGTAGGCCAACTCAAAAAGTATGGCCTCGATTACGAGGCACTCAAACAAATTAAACCTGATTTGATTTACTGCTCCATCACGGGTTTTGGTCAAAATGGTCCCTATGCCCATCGTGCAGGCTATGATTTTATTGTGCAAGGCATGGGCGGCTTTATGTCGCTCACTGGCGAGCGCGATGATTTGCCCGGTGGTGGCCCACAAAAAGCGGGTGTTGCCATTGCCGATTTAATGACCGGCATGTATGCCAGCATCGCGGTACTCGCAGCGCTCAACCACCGGGAACGTAGCGGCGAAGGCCAATACATTGATATGGCACTACTCGACGTGCAAGTGGCCATGCTCGCCAATATGAACACCAATTACCTGACCACCGGCAAGGCACCGAAACGTTGGGGCAACGCCCACCAAAATATCGTTCCCTATCAAACCTTCGCCACGTCTGATGGCCATATCATCGTCGCTGCGGGCAATGATGGTCAGTACCGCCAATTTGTACAAGTGGGCGGCTGTCCCGAACTGGCTGAGGACATGCGTTTCGCTACCAATCCAGCGCGCGTACAAAATCGCGACGTTTTGGTGCCCATCTTGTCCGAGATGGTCAAACGCAAAAGCAAAAAAGAATGGATAACGCAACTGGAAGCCGCAGGTGTGCCTTGCGGCCCGATCAACAATCTCGACGAAGTTTTTGCCGATCCACAAATTCTGGCGCGTGAAATGCAAATCGAGCTACCGCACCCAAGCGCAGGAAAAGTTAAATTGGTTGGTAATCCGATACGTCTTTCCGAAACCCCTATCCTTTACGAGCAAGCCCCCCCACTCTTAGGGCAACATACAGAAGAGGTGCTGCGTGATTTATTGGGCTATACCGAGGAACAAATTTCCGAATTGACTACAGCAGGTATCGTCGGGTAAGTCTGTGCGCCTTGATACTTAAGCCTAGAAGGAAATATCCTAGGGCGGTCAACAGAAAGGAGCAAATTGGCGTTCTCAGAGAAACCCACTCTTTTAGGAGAACACGCATGCGCATTCCCACCCTGATCGCCTTGCTCATTGCAAGCAGCCAATTAAGCGCATGCGTGGTGCATCGCTCCTACGCTAACGGCACCCCCGATTCACGCTACAACTATCGCTATCAAAGCGCCTCGTCGAATGTCGAACGCGCCCCCTACCAAGACAACTACGATACGACTCGGGCTTACCCAAATCTCCCCCCGCAAACTTACCCTGATCGTGCTGATCGAAGTTATAGCGATAGTTATCAATCGCAAAGACCTTACCTTGACGAACGCAATAATAGTGAAATGGCGCAAATCATCGACATCAGAGAAATTCGCCGCGAAGACGCGCATACCGGCGGGGGTGCTTTGGTGGGCGCGATTATTGGTGGATTTGTTGGCGGATTGATCGGCAATCAAATTGCCAAAGGCGATGATCATTCTGAACACCGTGGCAGAGGAAACCCTTATTCTTACGGCCGAAATTATAGAAATCACGACGATGACGGTGCCGGACGCGCCGCGGCCACTGTGGGCGGCGCACTGATAGGCGGAATGATAGGCAATGAAATCGAACGCGATTCAGAACATGGTTCAAGATCGCGTATAGAAACTGAAATCACCTTCCAAACAAGTTCTGGCCGCAACATCCGCATCCGAACCAACAATCCGGGACAATTGCGCATTGGTGATCAAGTGCATGTCCGCAATCAACAAGGGCGCTGGGTATTGGATTGATCTTATTACTTCACTCTCAACACTATAAAAAAGCGCGGGACTCAATCGAGTCCCGCGCTTTTTTCAACTGAGCGACTACCTACAACTTATTTTGTCGCTGCTGCCGCTGCTGCTGCCGCTACTTTTTTCGCTGCACCTGAGAAATCACCTGCATAGAAATGCGCGATGTTTTCAGGTTTGATGAATTTACGAATCACGGCATTGACTTCGTCCAAAGTCAAGGCTGCAATTTTTCCGTCCAGCGCTGCATCAAAAGCCATGGTACGACCGATGAACAAATTGCTGCCCAAACTGCCCACTAAGGCTGGGTCTTGCGCACGACGTAAAGTCTTAGTTTGCGCAATCGCCAATTTTGCATCAGCCAATTCTTCTGCCGAAATACCGTCCTTAACAAAGCGTTCCAATTCTTCTTTCACGCCATTTTGCAATTTGCCGAGATTTTGTGGTGCGTAAATCGCATACAAACTCAAATTCCCTGCACGATCCAAAGCGGTCACGGACAAGCCACTACCAGCGCCATAACTAATGCCTTCTTTTTGACGCAAGCGGCCAAATAAACGCGACTTAATACCACCACCTAAGACATGATCAGCCACTACTAATGCTGGATATTCTGCAGCTTGGTCATTCAAGTCTATCGGCAAAGCAGCCATGTAAAATGCATTGGCTTTATCGGGTGTTTCGATTTGACGTTGCATCCCTTGTGCTGCGTGCAGCAATCGAGGGGCGCGGGTAAAACTAGCGGTGCTCTTCCAATCACCCAAAACAGTCGCCAATTTTGTTTTCACTGCAGCGGCATCAAAATCACCGACCAAAGAAAACTCCGCGTTGCTCGCGCCATAGAATTGTTGGTAGAATTTTTTCGCATCTTCTAATTTAGCAGCGCTATACGAAGCAATAGCATCGTCAACTAAATCTGAATAACGTGGATCACCCTTTTTGTAAGGCGCGTTTTGCAAACCCTTCAAAGCTTCCGAAGCAGCCGTTTGTGGTTCATTGCGATTACCTTCTAAGGCGGAGACATTTTCCTTTAACAGCAAGTCAAATTCAGATTGTGGGAAACTTGGCGAGCGTAAGACCTCACGCAAAACATCCAACAAGGCTGGCAGATTCGAACGCACCGTTTCAAAGTTAAAGCTCATCGCTTGGCCCGAACCACTGACCGTCAATTTCGCTTTTAATTCACCCAATTTAGTGTCGAGCTCATTACGGGTAAATTTGCTAGAACCACGCATCAACATATCGGCGGCCAAATCCGCAACGGTCATTTGACCGAACAAGGACTTTTCATCACCATAGCGTATCGTTAAACGACCAACGACCGTTTCACCGCGAGTCTTCTTGCTCAACAAAGCGACTTTGGTGCCACTCGCCAAAGTTGATTTTTCGGTGCGCTTATCGATATTAGCGGTGGTCGCATCAAAAACTTCACCAGACTCGACTTTCGCGCGGCCATGATAGCCATCCACCAATTTTGCGACATCCGGTGCGTCAGGAATTTCTGCACGGTTCGGTGTTGTAATCGGCAAGAATTGACCAAAACTACGATTATCTTCTTTAAAATAATTTTTCGAGACGCGCGCTACATCCGCCAGTGTCAAAGCTTCGACACGATCACGTTCCACAAAAAACATGCGCCAGTCACCCAAAGCAATCGATTCGGACATACTTACGCACAAACGCTGTGGATCATTAATGGTCTTTTCCCATTCATTGAGCAAATTCGTTTTAGCGCGTTTGAGTTCAGCTTCGGTCACTGGATTTTTTTCCAGGCCTTCCACCGTTTCAATCAAAACTTTTTTCGCCGCTGCCATGTCTTGATCTTTACTCAGAACCGTCAAGTACATGCTGTAGCCTGGCTCAGCCAATTGAAAGGCGATATTACCTACGCCGACCGCCGTTTTTGACTCAACCAAATTCTTATGCAAACGACCGTTGGGTGCTGAACCCAAAACATCGCCAAGTGCTGCCAGCGCGGCTGCATCAGCGTGACTACCGGGCGCTGTCGGGTATAAAACAGCCGCGAATTGCTGATCGGCGACACGACGCACGGTCACTTCACGCACACCATCACGCGGCGCTTCACGGGTCCAAGTTTTTTCTAACTCACGGGTCGGTTTCGTAACATGTCCAAAGGTCTTTTCTATCATCGCCAAGGTTTTACTTGGGTCAAATTTACCTGCCACCATCAACACCGCGTTATCGGGTTGGTAGAATTTACGGTAAAAGCCTTGAAGATTCGTGATCTTCACACCTTCAACGTCAGAACGCGCACCAATGGTGCTGTGTCCATAATTATGCCAATCGAAAGTGGCTGCACTCAATTGCTTCCACAAAACTTGAAACGGACTGTTTTCGCCGCGTTCCATTTCATTGCGCACCACTGAAAACTCGGTATCGAGATCGCTACGCGCAATTTTTGAATTAACCATACGGTCCGCTTCCATACTCAAAGCCCAGCGCAAATTATCTTCGCTTGAGGGAAAAGTCTCGTAGTAATTGGTGCGATCAAAAAAGGTAGTACCGTTAAATTGCATACCGCGCTTACTCAATTGATCCATCAAGTTGCCGCTGGTTTTAGTGCCTTTAAACAGCATGTGCTCCAACAAATGCGCCATCCCTGTTTCACCGTAGCTCTCATGGCGCGAACCCACGAGATAAGTCACATTCACAGTGGTGGTCGGCTTAGACGCATCCGGTGCAAGCAATACCCGCAGACCATTTGCGAGACGATATTCGGTAACACCCTCAACACTGGTGTAAGACTTGGCGGCAGCAACTGGCTTGGCACCGGCCGCAAAAGCGACTGGCGCGCACACCGCACCCAAGGCCACAGCAAGTGCGAGACAAACTGGTTTTAATTTCATTTTTACTCCCTGGTTAAATTGAAGCCGAGGTTATTGCTTAAAAACAACCTCGGTAAAACAAAAAAAATCTAGCGTTTTCTTGTCTGCTTATGATGCAGAAAAGATCAAACAGTTCCGAAGAATAGCAAATATTTAAACACCTGCGTATCCATCAGACGAAAATCGCTTTTTCAAGCATGAAGCTTTCGATAGCGACGACGAAATTATCGTCGCTCTCAAAACTCATTCCCATCGACAACTATCCCGCCAATACCTGTGTTCTGCGCAGTCTTACCGTCGCCATAAAAAAGAGCGTGCTCAACAACAAGCCGACACCAACCCGTATCGCACTTAATGACTGCCAGGAATAAGCTACCAAGTCAGGTATCGAATATCCTCCATGACTAAGCGGCGGTAATTTTGTTACAGATGAATTGGCTAACCAAGCGCCTGGAATCAGACCACCACTTTGCCTAGCCAAAGTTTCAGTCGCGGAACGACTCAAGTCGACCCATGGATGATGTTCATCCAAGTAACCAAAAAAATGGCTGCTCGCTAGCGCTCCTAAGACCATGATCGATAACAAAGGCACGCCAAACGACCAAGCCTGTGGGCTCTTTTTCGCCCAAGCGGACACCATTAAAAACCAAGTGGCGACTGGCAAGGCTGAGACGATGAAAACCGGAAGCATTGCCAACTCTGAGAGTGGTGCCAAATACACGTTTGGACTAGTGAAGAAAGTGATGAAGACCCCATGCCCAAAACAAGCATAAACGAGGGCACCAATAAACAAGGTTAGGAACCAGACTATTGTCGCACTCAGCCATACCAGAAGAGGTGCCACAAGCAAAACCGTCAGCAATTTCGCGCTCACACTTTGGGCATCAGAGAATGGCATAGACTTCCAAAAGAAAATACTCTTATCCATTCTTTCATTAAACAAAGCCATACTCGCGTAGAAGTAAGCGATCACGGCATAAATGCCCCAAAGAGGTGCACTCATAATCAGGAAAGCACTCCCTAGCACACCACTATAGTGCGACTTCTGAGCCTCAGTTAAAGCTGAACTCAAACTGACTTTGCCAAACACGTCAAAGCTGCCGTTCAAAGTTGAGGTCGCCCCGATAGGCCCATAAAAATAACCAAAATGATCTGGGTTCGTGAAACCCGCGCGTACGCACATAAACAAAACAAACAATGCGAAAATTAGGCCACCTCCGATTGGAACCCAAACAAAACTGCGATTATTCTCCCACACCTCTCTTCGCACTAACCACATCATCGTATTAATTTTCGACCACATTTTTTTTGAACTCAAATCAACGGCTTTCATACATAGGCTCCTTTCATCATGGCGACGAATAATTC
>JAHFQV010000185.1 GCA_023259175.1 Oxalobacteraceae bacterium
TTGCGATAGCCGTTGTCGGTATTGCTTACAACACTGCTTGGCGTGATGTGCAATCCGGCGGGCCCTTGTACGATTTCCCAGAAAAAGCGTGTGCCATCGGCATCATCCGCTGCGAGTTGTGCAGTCCATGGGGTCGCGACTGTGGCTGCTGAGAAGAGTGTGCTATCTGACACGACCAATGCGCCATCATCCACTACGATTTGATCACCGTTTTCATTTACTGTGGTGGTAGGCGGTAAGGCCGTCATCATCGCAATGACGGGCGGTGTGTTTTGATACGGCACGGCATACACATTGTGTGCCATATTAAATTTGACCAATTGCCCACTGGCTAGATCGCTACTGACGACACTGGCTGCAGGACGCACCGTGACTGTTTGATTCAACAAGGTCGTACCCGCTTTAAACTGCCCCCCTTGCGCTGCTAAAGCGGCACTTAAGTCAATACTCCACAAACCTGATTGTGCGCCACCATTCATGTTGGCATCTTTGATTTGCCCACCAAAATATTGACCCGGGTCGAGCAGCAAGGTGATCGGACCATGCAAATCATCCAAACCAGTATTGGTGATACTGATGTCGTAACTGACTTCACCAGTGGCGTGATTCGCTCTGGTATTGTTGAAGGCTAATTTGATGCTAGTGCTAAAGTTGAGTAAGGTGGTGAAATGACTGGTGTAGCCAAATTCTAAAGGTACTTGATGGTGACTTCTTAGTTGTGGTGATACTTGCAGCGTCCAGTTACCCGCGACGAGTTCGGGTAAGCTCAAGATCGCAGAACGCGTCGCTGCATTCCAACGTACCGCTGTCGGATTCAATGTGAGATTACTGTTTGTTCCCACCGCGATAAAGCTGTAATTGCTGGGATTGAGTACGCTATTGGCATCACTAGGGTCTTCGCCGTCGGCACCAAGCCACATCGCTTGATCAAAGCTGATCGCCATTTGCGCCATCGGTAAAGGTACCAAAGCACCTTCTGGCACTGTACCTGCCATGACATGGGGTGGTTTGAGCAAACTCAATTCATCAATATGGGAAGTTTGCGCCACTAAAATACGACCGTCGTCGGTGGCGACAATCGCTTCGCCACGGGTTCCACCGTTGGCGATTTGAATCATACGACGCGATTGTAATTCAAGCATCCAGACACCGGTGTCGTGGGTGATCGTCTCTGTATTTGTACCTGCCGCGGTCGGCATTTGTTTTGGGCTGGAACTGGCTAGCAATAAGCCCGCCAACGCCGTACCCGCTTTGCCGAAAGCAATACTATCAATATTGCCGTTGAGTCGATATTCTAATTGTGGACGCCCCATTTCGCGACCTGACATAGGAAAGCTAATGATGTCGCTGCTGGCATTCGGTACTGCGCTGACGATGTCGCCATCAGTCCAACGCACAGCCCACAAACGACCATCACTCGCAAAGGCGAGATCACGTACTTTGGTATTGGAGAAGTGTTTCCAAGCATGGTTGGCGTTGTTAGCATTGTTAGAATTACTGGCCTGCGGATCGAAAATGTCGATGCCATTACCGGATGAGAGATAGATCAAACCGGTATCAGGATTGATCGCAATCGCATGCGTCAAGGTACTGCCACCCGGGCCTTGTTGGCGGCTGATAATCGACCCACTTTGGGCGTCAAGCTGCAAAAGCTCACTGCCCGTCATAACCCACAATTGACCAAGTTTATCGAGCGCCATATCGAGTATCGGGGCATCGAGTGTGGCCAATGGCGTGACGCTATGCCCACCATCTTTGGAAAATACGAAAAGCTCGTTGCGAGCACTACCCGCACTTGCTAACACACGCCCATCGCTTAACTGCACCATGGCCATGACACCAATCGCCGCTTGACTACTTTGGAAGCCATCGGCAAATCCACGCAGGCTCATCGGCGCCAAGACTGTACGCAAATCCCCGGTTTGTACTGGCGTAACATAGCCTGGCAAACCACTCATCGCGGTCTGAAATAAACTATTGCTGACATAGGTGCGGTCTAAACTCGCCGCAGGGGTCTCCGTTGAGCTTTGTACGGTTTGATTCGACCCCAGATTGAGATTGCCGCCACCATCGTCTGGAAGGACGGCATTGCTCATCATCGCGGCTTCACGATTGCCCGCATAGTCCGTTGCCGCTGCTAAAAATTCGTAACGGTGTCCGGCGTCTCCCGTGAAGACTAATTGCCCATTTGCATCGGCCAATTGTTTTTGCCAAATATGGAAGTCGCCACCGTCTTGCGCAACGTAAAGCGTGACATATTTAACGCCGCTTGCGTCGTCGCTCGCTTGCCATTTGACGCTATAGGATGATTTGTCCTGTGCACCATTGGGCAACTGCGTTACCGTGAGCGAAGTTTGCGGTGGAGCGGCATCTAGATTTAGGGTATTTTTTGTGCTGTCGATTGGTGGCAGGTCATCAAAAAGTATGCGCGCCGAGGTTTCTATTTGTGCACCCGTCGTCGAGACCGACTTAGCCTGCACCGTATAGCTAACAAATCCAGCCTTGTTGTTCCCTTTATCGTCCGGCAATAGCAAACCACGCACGGAGTCGTTTAAGACCTCACCCGTATCGGGATTGATCGCTTGCAAGAGCCATGTGGCGGTGTGCGATTCGGCATCGGCACCACCACTGACACGCAAGATGTAGCCCTTCGTTTTGGTGAAATCGAAGTCGGCCTGAAACACCGCTTTATCAGCAGGCACATGAACGTTGATGTCGCCGATCTTGATGTCGTTCAGACGCAGTGTGCGTGGATCTAAATCCGGATCGAGCTGGGTAACAATGCGAATTTGTCCTTTCGCATGCTCACCCACATTTTGGAAGTTGAGCGTAAAGGGCAAATCGACATTCGCAGGTACGTACGCAACGCCTTGGGTGTTGAGTATGGCTTGTGGACCCTTCACGCTAATACTGGCCGTATTTTCTTTTTCAGCAAGCGCGGCTTGCGCTAAGTAACTGACCAAATTCACTGCTTGCGGACCGACCGGTTTGAAGTCCTGATCGAGTAATCCGATATGACGCAAATACTCTTGTTCAGCTACATTGCCCACAAAAACATTAAAGTTGAGGAAGTGTGTGTCGTGAGCCGCATGTGCGTCGTAGTCTGCCGCATTGGGCAATACGGGTACCGGCACATAGACTTCTTCTTCGCGATCCACTTTGCGCACTTCGCTATAGTCGATTGCCGCTGTCCTTGCTTGCGGGTCACCGGAATAGCGCGCGGTATCGCCATACCATTGCTGCATTTTGCTGAAAAATTCGAGCACACTGCCCTGCGATTTGTAGCTCTCGCCGCCCTTACCTAACAAAATGCCCGTTGCGAGAACTGCGTTCAAGCTAAGGACCTTGGGCTGCAAACGGATGGGTGGCGCTTGATCAACTGGGCGCAACATGCCCGCTGCCTCTAAGGCCGCCAACCAACCTTGCGTCCAAAGCTCTGCGTCCGATGCAAGTACTTGTAAATTCGCTGGTGCCGTCGTGTCTTTTAAAATGGCAGCGCGCAATTTTTGGGCGTAGGTAGTTTGTTCGGCGATGAATTCTTCACGCGTAATGGGCGTCGCATCCCCAACGATATTAAAGCGGAATGGCATGCTGACTGATTCTCTTGGCAGCAGGTGCTTTTCAGGGATTTTCGACAGGAATCGCGCCGTTAATCCACTTGAAATCTTATCCAAATCTTGCGGACCATTATCGAGCAAACCTGAGGCTTTCCAATCGGGGCGCAGGCGATATAACTGCGTGCGCAAGCCAGGGAAGTCGTAATTCATCCACTCGTTGAAGCCAGGATAAGTTTGGATATTAAACGCGGCGCTTGCCATGCCATTTCCTGCAATATCAAACGCGTATCCCGGCGTTAAATTAAACCCACTGGTATTGACTTGCCCATCTAGGGATGCCCAAGGGATATCCTTACGCGCGGTTCCATCGCTTGGCGTTACGTCATAAGCTTGCGTATTGGCGAGGTCTGGCGATATTCTGCCATCTGGCTGCCCAGTTACATTGCTAGCAAAAACGGTGTAAGGGACACCCAAAGCAGATAATAAATTCGTGCTATTGCCCATATTGGTCGCACCCACGCCGAACCTAACATACGGGGTGTCAACGTTGGTTAAGCTTTGCAGGGCCACACTAAAATTACCACTCTCGCCCGGCGTTATATGGTCAGACCCGCCTATACCTATCGTCACGTCTGGCGCTATCATGCGATCGACCAAATAACGGTAAGCCTCGGTTACTTTTTGCCCATCTGGATTCGTGACCTGCAAGTCGTAAAGTCCATGCGGTACCTCTTGCAAATTGAAGATCGCACGAATAT
>JAHFQV010000186.1 GCA_023259175.1 Oxalobacteraceae bacterium
GGTGATTTCCGCATCATCCGTAACCATGTGATCAGTAATATGAAATACATCCTTAATCCAATCATGCTTTAGTGCTTCGGCACGATCCAATATTCGTCCAAGAAATGAAACATCGCTCCACGGGGAGTCTTTCGCGTCAATTAGGCCAACCTTAAAATTGCTTTCGTTCGTCCAAATTTGAAATGGAAAAGCCAGTCGGTTTTCCGGCTCGCCACCATCTCCCCATTCACCAAGGCCGATGAGACCACCCAACCTCTTTTCCTCATGATCTGGTGTGTACTGCGCATAGTACACAGCAAAAGCATCATCATCGCAATACACAAAGCGCGTAAGACGAATCGTCGTCTTACCACAGCAATCACATTTGGAATTTGTCGGTTCTTCGAACTCAATGCGAATCATATTTTCTTTGGCGTATAACGAATTGCGCTTATCCGCCGCACCGGAAACGCAAAATAAAAATCCGCGATCATTGCGGCGGATTAAGCTTGTTGGACTGAACCGACTGCGAGTCGATAGATTAAGGGGATTGTATGCCAATTGATCGCTTGATTGCTAGTAGATTAGCAAGGAAATGTCTTGCCCTGTGGTGAAACGTAGATGTTTGGGCGATTGATGATGATGGTCGTCTTTCTTTGGGGACGTGTTTTATCGGTGTTTTTTGGGCGTGGGCGCGAGCCAACCCGAAGTTCGCGTAAGAACCCATTTTGAATTTCAGAACGTAGGGTGGGAACAGCCTCACCGTGCCCACGCGTAAACTTCATTGATTGCCTGCCACTCGCCGAAGCCAGATTGCATCACTTCGCGATATTTGTTGCTGCCTTCGAGTACGGCTATTTCCCACACTTTCTCGCCATCGACGCTTATCACAAAGCAGGGCCGTGCCAGAATTTTCAGTGCGGCGAAATCCGCAAATTCAGGTCCTGGTGACATATGCTGGTTGTGAATGTGTGCCACCACTACCGTACGGTCTGAGATCTCAAACGATGCGCCATGATCTGTACCCAAAGCGATCTCCGTAACTACAATATGGCCGGACTCATTAATCCCCAAGCCGAGAAGTTTGACCGCGTCTGGATCGCGAGTCTTTGCTTGGGCCGTTTGCCTCGCCACCCCTCGGATAAATTCTCCGTATTGTACATCCGCAAGTTGCATTGTTGCGGGTGGCTGAGCGGCTAAACATGGTGCCAACGACGCGACAGCTAAGACGCAGGCAACAATCCCGGGGCAACGAATGGACTTCATTTTTCTTCTCGCAGCATTGATTGGTTTCGCCAAATACCGAAATGACAGGTGGAAGTCGTCCGTGTCGATTGGAAAGTTAAATTGGAGGACCGTCAAAGAAGCCATGAAGATATCCAACCAAAAATCATTGCAATGAAAATAGACGTTACTGAAGCCGCTTGCCACCTTTTAAGCTTACCCGGTAGATCTAATTTACGAAGTTTGAAAAGGGCAGCCAAAGTTCCTATGGCAAAATATACTGTGATGCTCGGCCAGAATGAGGCAGGAAAAAAATAGACACAAAGAATCAAAGTAGGTATCGCGACCAAATGTAATTTCCGCAAGAACGATAATCCGTTTAAAAGACGGCCTTGAATCGACTCATCAACGCCGCGAAGTGAGTGTACCGAAATTGCTCCGGCAAGCAAAAATCCCGCAACGATGAATCCAACCGGAAGTATTTGAGATAACGGCATAGGTTTAATTTAACGTCGAAATGAGCAGATGGCCGCAGACAAGTAAATAGAACGCTTGACCACATCACGGCCAGTCCGATCGACCACCTTGGTAAACTCCAACTTAACGGTCATATGCCCACTCATTTTCTTAGCCACATCAGACAAATATCAGCAAGCACGGCAAAGCTCATCATGAGAATAAAGATACTAGGCTTTCCTTGCGACCGTGAAAAAATAAAGTAAGCGATCGCGGAAATTAAGATTATCCAATACGTAATGCGATATCCTCGATTCGCGGGTGAACTAAATTCATGCTTGCAATGTGGGCACTTAACATCGATTTTACCTTTCATAAACGATGGGAAATCTTCGCTAGGTTCAGGTGGATTGTAAGGATTCATAGGAGAAATTGAAGTTCAACCTATTAATTCTGGCGCGCCGTAGGCGTCGGCTGGGATGCATTGTTGGAGCATTAGCAGAGAACCTATTTGGCGCGCTTAAGCGTATTGCCTTCCCATCCACATGCGGCACCATGATAGGCCATGCAGCTTTCGGCAGTGACCTTGGCGGAGTTTCGTTTTTTATCGAAGACCACGACTACTTCGCACTTATCATTCTTATCTTCCCTCACGTAGGGCGAGAATCTGAGCCCGTTTCCTGACACCTTTCCGACACCAGCAATAGAACCAGAGCACGCGCCTTGGACGACGGTCGTGGAAGCCGCAATCACGCCTTTTTCTGTGTCCAGTGCAATGATGTCAAGCGTCGTTGACGGTGAGCGAAATTTCCCTTCAATGTTCGCGTATTGCGCACAAGCCATAGAACAACAAAGGCCAAGGGCAAGCGAGACCAAGATTCGTTGATGCATATGATTAAGAACTCCAACGTGATTTAATTTCGCAAAATGCAAAGATACCCGACCGCCTAAAAAAATGCAATTTGTTTCAATCCTTCTGAAGCCCGCATGACACTTGATTGTTTCTGGTTATACCTGTTAGACAGTAGGTATAAGCGAATCGAAAAAAGTGCAGATCACAGATTCGAAAAACACACGGCTTCAGCGTCAATTCACCAAAAAAAGCAACCCAAAGTCGTCCCCTCTTCATTCAACCATTCAATCTGAAAAAATCAATTTAATCTGGCCCTATTGACTGTATGACCCTATTGACTGCCTCGTGGGCACAAAATCGTGCCCACCCTACATGACAGGTAGCGAAGTATTTTGGTAAATCAATTTAATCTGACCCCATTGATTGCCATTGATTGCATTTATTGCGTTTTGATGAGCGGGGACAGGAAACGGGATCTAGATCGCCGTGCCTGCCCTCGACTCTACTTAATGCGTCATTTAGCCTATCACTGGTGAAATGCAGACTCTGGTAGCGATAATTCGACATCGCCAGTTCGCGTGAGTATGCTAGTGGAGATGGCTTTGGCGGCTCTATCGATCACACTAAAATGGTTGGCGGCTTCCACACGTAGACAGTGTATTTGTGGATTTTTTGATTTGCTGCAAAGCTGATTTAATGGATCAATATTGGGAGATTCTGTTCCTTCAATGAGATAGGTGGGGGAGGTGACACCATGTAGCCAATAGATAGGGGAGCGTAAGCGTACTTCCTTGGTTCGTGCACCCGAACGAAGTTGTGGAAAGAGGCGGTCATAACTATCAATTTCAGCCACCGGACCAAGCGCAAAAACGCCACTGAATTTTGCGCCCATTTCTGCCGTAAGTAATGCCAGCGTGCCACCCGTACTATGACCACCAAGGTAAATTTTTTTGGGATCGACATAAGGCTGGCGCGCCAAATGTGCCGCGGCTGCGATTACATCATTGACTTCATTAAAGAAAAATTCACGCTTGCCTGGATTTGTGTTTCCTCCCCGAAGAGATGGGAACATCATGATTAATCCTGCTCTACGTAAGGCACTCGCAGTTTGGTCATTAGAGCTCGGGCCGGGTGTCCAAAAATCACCCAAAGAGTTGCTATCGCCACCTGTGAGCCAAATGATCGCGGGGTGCTTTACTTGGTCTTTCGGATCTGGTGAAATGAAACTCACCAAGCTCAAACCATCTGCGGTCTGGTAATCACTGCGAATAAACAGATTGGCTGGCGGCGTTGGCGTGGCCTCACGTTCATCCGTATCATCCTCAGTAGTCGTGAGGTAATTCTTGCGCGCCTCTGCAAGTGTTTGTGACGCTAAAACTTTTTCAAGTCGTTCGCGTTCCAGTTTTGCTTGATCCCATTTCCTGCGTTGTACTTGCCCGGCTTGATACGATTTTTTGTCGATACATTTATATTGCTCATTAATCGCATAGCCATCTTCCATCGCCTGCTCGCGTTGTGATGTGTCCTTAAAAGGATTTCCTTCGCAGGCTTCATTGTAGACTTTGGAAAATTCCGCTTTGCGTTTGCTAGCTTCGGTATAGAGGGCATAGCCGCCGATAAGGATCAATGCGAAGAACAGGAGTTTTTTCATTCTTGTGTTCGTTAAATGGTGAAAAGATTCGAGCTTTCCTAGTGTCCGCGCGGCATGGCGGAGTTAACTTGGATGCCTCGTCCTATTTATTTACAACTCGTAGGTGGCACCGTGAAGCTTGCCTCTTGATCTGCGCCACCGTC
>JAHFQV010000093.1 GCA_023259175.1 Oxalobacteraceae bacterium
GTGATTCAATTCCAGTCACAGTATTAGATGTATCCAACAACCGCGTGACACAAATCAAAACTCCTGAAACAGACGGTTACTCCGCTGTTCAGGTTGCATACGGTCAGCGCCGTGCATCCCGTGTAACTAAAGCGGCTGCAGGTCACCTCGCAAAAGCGGGTGTGGAAGCTGGTACCGTTCTGAAAGAATTCCGTGTTGACGCTGCTAAAGCTTCCGAAATGAAAGCGGGCGATGTTGTGCCTGTTGGCTTGTTCGAAGCTGGTCAAAAAGTAGACGTGCAAGGCGTGACGATTGGTAAGGGTTATGCCGGTACCATTAAGCGTCACCACTTCTCGTCTGGCCGCGCAACGCATGGTAACTCTCGTTCCCATAATGTGCCTGGTTCTATCGGTATGGCGCAAGATCCTGGTCGCGTTTTCCCAGGTAAGCGCATGACTGGTCATTTGGGTGACGATACACGTACTGTGCAAAATCTCGTTATCGCTCGCGTGGACGCAGATCGCCAATTGTTGTTGGTGAAAGGTGCTGTTCCAGGCGCGAAAAACGGTCAGGTGATTGTGTCGCCGGCTGTTAAAGTTAAAGCAAAGAAGGGGGCTTAATTTATGGAACTCAAGCTCCTAAACGCAGAAGGTCAAGCTGATTCTAACGTCGCTGCACCAGATACTATTTTTGGTCGTGACTACAATGAAGCCTTGATTCACCAAGTCGTGGTTGCTTATCAAGCGAATGCACGTAGCGGCAATCGTAAGCAATTGGGTCGTGATGAAGTGCATCACACAACCAAGAAGCCATGGCGTCAAAAAGGTACGGGTCGTGCTCGTGCGGGTATGTCATCTTCGCCTTTGTGGCGCGGAGGCGGTCGCGCTTTCCCGAATTCCCCTGATGAGAACTTCTCTCACAAAGTTAACAAGAAGATGTATCGCGCAGGTATCTGCTCTATCCTCTCCCAGTTGGCACGTGAAGGTCGTTTGAATGTCGTTGACAGCTTGACTGTTGATGCGCCAAAAACAAAATTATTGTCTGAAAAATTGAAGGCAATGGGTTGTTTGGATTCGGTTTTGTTGATCAATGAAGATTTCAACGAAAACTTGATGTTGGCTGCTCGCAATCTGGTTAACGTATTGGTTGTTGAGCCACGTTATGCTGATCCGGTTTCTTTGGTTCACTACAAGAAAGTGTTGATCACTAAAGCGGCCTTGGCAAAGATTGAGGAGATGCTGGCATGAGTACAACGATGAAGCATAGTGAAGAACGCCTGATGAAGGTGTTGCTGGCTCCGGTCATCTCTGAAAAAGCCACTATGGTTGCAGAGAAGAATGAGCAAGTCGTGTTTCTGGTGATGCCAGACGCAACTAAGCCAGAAATCAAAGCGGCAGTTGAATTGCTGTTCAAGGTTCAAGTTGAATCTGTACAAGTAGCCAACCGCTTGGGCAAACAAAAACGTACTGGTAAATTTAATGGTCGTCGCAATCATACAAAACGCGCTTTTGTATGCTTGAAGCCCGGTCAAGAAATTAACTTTACCGAGGGGGCATAAGCATGGCACTCGTTAAGATGAAGCCAACCTCGCCAGGTCGTCGTGGTATGGTAAAAGTGGTTACAGAAGGTTTGCACAAAGGTGCACCTTATGCTCCGCTGTTGGAAAAGAAGAACAAAACTGCTGGCCGTAACAATAATGGTCATATCACTACTCGTCATATCGGCGGTGGTCATAAGCAACATTATCGTTTGGTGGATTTCAAGCGTTCGAAAGATGGTATTCCTGCGACAGTTGAGCGCATTGAATACGATCCTAACCGTACAGCGCACATCGCTTTGGTGTGCTACGCCGACGGTCAACGTGCTTACATCATTGCATCCAAAGGGATGGCTGCTGGCGATCAGATCATGAATGGCTCACAAGCGCCAATCAAAGCAGGTAACTGCTTGCCGATCCGTAATATCCCAGTGGGTACTACGATGCATTGCGTAGAAATGTTGCCAGGTAAGGGCGCGCAAATCGCTCGTACCGCAGGTGCTGGTGTGGTCTTGATGGCGCGTGAAGGTACTTACGCTCAAGTTCGCTTGCGTTCCGGTGAAGTGCGTCGTATCCATATCGAATGCCGTGCAACTGTCGGTGAAGTCGGTAATGGTGAGCATAACCTGCGTAAGATTGGTAAAGCTGGTGCGATGCGTTGGCGCGGTGTTCGCCCGACCGTTCGCGGTGTTGTCATGAATCCTATCGATCACCCACACGGTGGTGGTGAAGGTAAAACGGCAGCAGGACGTCATCCAGTTTCTCCATGGGGTCAGCAAACTAAGGGTAAGAAGACGCGTCGCAATAAGCGCACGACTTCCATGATCGTCTCACGCCGTGGTAAGAAATAAGGGGTAACACATGACACGTTCAGCTAAAAAAGGGCCGTTTTGCGACGCCCATTTGGTCAAGAAAGTCGAAACTGCGCAAGCAAATAAGGACAAAAAGCCAATTAAAACTTGGTCACGTCGTTCGACAATCATGCCTGATTTCATCGGTTTGACTATCGCCGTACACAATGGTAAGCAACACGTACCTGTGTATGTATCCGAAAACATGGTTGGTCATAAACTTGGCGAATTCGCGTTGACTCGTACTTTCAAGGGTCACGCTGCCGATAAAAAGGCTAAGAGATAGGTGCAATGATGGAAACTAAAGCAATTCTACGCGGTGTACGTCTGTCCGAGCAAAAAGGTCGCTTGGTTGCAGATTTGATCCGCGGCAAAAAAGTAGATCAAGCATTGAACATCTTGGCCTTCAGCCCAAAGAAAGGTGCAACGATCATCAAGAAAGTGTTGGAGTCTGCAATTGCAAACGCCGAGCACAATGATGGCGCTGACATCGATGAGCTGAAAGTAAAGACTATCTATGTTGAAAAGGGTGCGATCTTGAAGCGCTTCACAGCGCGCGCAAAAGGTCGTGGTGATCGTATCTCTAAACAATCCTGTCACATCTATGTGACTGTAGGCAACTAAGGAGTCACGATGGGACAGAAGATACATCCAACCGGTTTCCGCTTAGCGGTGACTCGTAATTGGTCTTCTCGCTGGTATGCTGGCAATGCAAATTTTGCCACTATGCTCGGTGAAGATTTGAAGGTACGCGAGTACCTCAAAAAGAAATTAAAAGCAGCGTCTGTAGGTCGTATTACGATTGAACGTCCAGCTAAGAATGCCCGCATTACAGTTTACAGCTCCCGTCCGGGCGTTGTGATCGGTAAAAAAGGCGAAGACATTGAATTGTTGAAAGCGGATTTGGCCAAAATTATGGGCGTGCCTGTGCATGTCAATATCGAAGAAATTCGTAAGCCAGAAATCGACGCGCAACTGATTGCTGATTCCATTTCTCAGCAGCTCGAAAAGCGTATTATGTTCCGTCGCGCTATGAAGCGTGCGATGCAAAACGCAATGCGTTTGGGTGCTAAGGGTATCAAAATCATGTCAAGCGGTCGCTTGAACGGTATTGAGATTGCTCGTAAAGAATGGTATCGCGAAGGCCGCGTGCCTCTGCATACTTTGCGCGCTGATATCGATTACGGTACTAGCGAAGCATCGACAACCTACGGCATTATCGGTGTCAAGGTTTGGGTATACAAAGGCGATCGTCTTGCAAACGGTGATGCACCTGTCATCGAATCTGCACCAGAAGACGATAAAAAACGTCGTGGCCCGCGTCGCGAAGATGGTAAGCCAGCGAGTCGTCCACGCGCCAAGCGTCCTGAAGGACAAACGCCAACTGGAATAGCAGCAGCTCCAGCAGCTAAACGTGTTCGCACGAAAGCCGCTGAAGGTGCAGCCGCTCCAGCTGAGAAAGCAGGAGAATAATCATGCTGCAACCAGCACGCAGAAAATATCGTAAAGAACAAAAAGGCCGCAACAAGGGTATTTCCCATGAGCGCGGTACCGCAGTATCTTTCGGTGAATTTGGTTTAAAAGCAATTGGACGTGGTCGTATTACTGCACGTCAAATTGAAGCTGCGCGTCGCGCTATGACTCGTCATATCAAACGTGGTGGCCGTATTTGGATTCGTATTTTTCCAGATAAACCAATTTCCCAAAAGCCTGCTGAAGTTCGTATGGGTAATGGTAAAGGTAATCCAGAGTACTATGTTGCCGAGATTCAACCAGGCAAGATGCTGTACGAAATGGATGGCGTAGATGAGACGTTGGCGCGTGAAGCGTTCCGCTTAGCTGCAGCTAAACTGCCGTTGTTGACAACGTTCGTCGTCCGTCAAGTCGGTACATAAGAGGGAGTTGTAAATGAAAGTATCTGAACTCCAAGGCAAGGATCAAGCCGCTTTGACGAAAGAACTGAACGAATTGTTGAAGGCTCAATTCAGCTTGCGCATGCAAATCGCTACGCAACAACTGAATAACACTTCACAACTCAAAAAAGTACGTCGTGACATCGCAAGAGTTAAAACAGTCATGAATCAGAAGGATGCCAAATAATGAGTGAACAAGCGAAAGTAGCGCTCAAGCGCACATTGATTGGCAAAGTCGTTTCTGACAAGATGGATAAAACTGTGACGGTGCTCGTTGAGCGTCACGTTAAACATCCTTTGTACGGCAAAATCATCGTGCGCACAGCGAAATATCATGCACACGACGAAGCAAACCAAGCAAAAGCTGGCGACACTGTTGAGATTCAAGAAGGTCGTCCAATTTCCAAGACTAAAGCTTGGACATTGACACGCGTTGTTCAAATTGCGCAAATCGTATAAAGTAGTTGCGGTAATTGTCTTTTGATGTAATAATGATGGGCTGTCATTTGCAAAGTACGTAAATGGCAGCCTAAATGTCTCTCGGTGCTATGCTGGGAGTGGTTAAAAAAACGTCCACCTAATCGGTTGACTCGTGCATTGCTACTTAATCCTAGTGATTGGGTGATGAGTGGGTTGGCTGGCAGGACCAAGACTGACTACAGATTTGCAATGTGCGGATTGTGTGGATTAAGTTGGGAAAGAGAACAATATGATTCAAACAGAAAGCCGGCTAGAAGTGGCTGACAACACTGGTGCGCGCGAAGTTTTGTGCATTAAAGTGCTGGGTGGCTCTAAGCGCCGTTATGCAGGGATTGGTGACGTTATCAAGGTAACGGTTAAATCTGCTGCACCACGCGGTCGCGTTAAAAAAGGTGAAATTTACAATGCAGTTGTGGTTCGTACTGCTAAAGGTGTTCGTCGTCAAGATGGCTCTTTGGTGAAGTTCGATACCAATGCTGCGGTGTTGTTGAATGCAAAACTCGAGCCTATCGGAACTCGTATCTTTGGCCCAGTTACGCGTGAGTTGCGTACTGAGCGCTTTATGAAGATCGTTTCGCTTGCTCCTGAAGTGCTGTAAGGAGTCGTGATGAATAAGATTCGTAAAAACGACGAAGTCATCGTCTTGACGGGTAAAGACAAAGGTAAGCGCGGTCAGGTGCAGCAATGTATCGACAGTGATTACGTTGTTGTTGCAGGTGTTAATGTCGCCAAAAAAGCGACTAAGCCTAACCCAATGACTGGAGCAGTTGGTGGCATCGTGGATAAAGTGATGCCGATTCATGTTTCCAATGTGGCGTTATTTAATGCTGCATCTGGTAAAGCAGACCGTGTAGGTTTTAAAGTTGTGGATGGTAAAAAAGTCCGCATCTATAAATCCTCTGGCGAAGTTGTGAAGGCATAAGGTCATGGCCCGTCTACAAGCACTCTATAAAGATAAAATCGTTGCTGATTTGACTGAGAAATTCTCATACAAATCCGCAATGGAAGTTCCTCGCATCTTGAAAATCACCCTGAATATGGGTTTGTCCGAAGCGATTGCCGATAAGAAAATTATCGAACACGCGGTTGGCGATTTGACGAAGATTGCAGGTCAAAAACCTGTCGTAACTAAGGCACGTAAAGCGATTGCGGGTTTCAAAATCCGTGAAGGCTATCCAATTGGCTGTATGGTGACATTGCGCGGTGCGCATATGTACGAATTCTTGGATCGTCTGGTCACTGTTGCTTTGCCACGCGTTCGTGATTTCCGCGGTGTATCTGGTCGCGCATTTGATGGTCGTGGTAACTACAACATCGGTATCAAGGAACAGATCATTTTCCCTGAAATCGAGTACGACAAGATTGACGTGTTGCGTGGTATGAATATTAGTATCACCACGACAGCGAAGACCGACGAAGAAGCAAAAGCGCTTCTCGCCGCATTTAAATTTCCGTTCAGAAACTGAGGTCGCCATGGCAAAACTGGCACTGATTAATCGTGAGCAAAAGCGTGCAGATTTGGTGAAGAAATTCGCCGGCAAACGCGCCGAATTGAAGGCCATCATTGATGACCAATCAAAAACTGATGAAGAGCGTTATTTAGCTCGTCTGAAGTTGCAGGCATTGCCGCGTAATTCCAACCCGACTCGCCAGCGCAATCGCTGCGCCTTGACAGGTCGTCCCCGTGGCACATTCCGTAAGTTTGGATTGGGCCGTATTAAAGTCCGTGAATTTGCCATGCGTGGTGAAATTCCCGGTATGACAAAAGCTAGCTGGTAATAGGAGAATATGCAATGAGTATGAGCGATCCTATCGCCGATATGCTGACCCGCATCCGTAATGCGCAAGTAGTTCAAAAAACTGCCGTTGCGATGCCGTCCTCAAAGGTAAAAGTTGCAATTGCAAACGTACTGAAGGACGAAGGCTACATTGAAGACTTCGCAGTAGTAGAAGCTGCTGGTAAGTCCGAATTGAAAATCGGTTTGAAATATTATGCAGGACGTCCTGTTATCGAACGCTTGGAACGTGTTTCACGTCCTGGTCTCCGTATTTACAAAGGTAAAGACGAGATCCCAAGTGTGATGAACGGTTTGGGCGTGGCCATCGTGTCCACACCTCAGGGCGTTATGACTGACCGCAAAGCGCGCGCAACCGGTGTCGGTGGCGAAGTTATTTGCTACGTCGCCTAAGGAGTGCAAGATGTCACGAGTAGGTAAAATGCCAATCGCGTTGCCAGCAGGTGCAGAAGTTGCTATCTCTGCAGCGGCGATTACAGTAAAAGGCCCAATGGGCGTGCTAACACAAAGCTTAAACGGCTTGGTGGCAGTCACAAATGACAAGGGTAGCTTGAGTTTTTCACCCGCTAATGACGGTCGTGAAGCCAATGCGATGACGGGCACTTTACGTGCCTTAGTCAACAACATGGTGACCGGTGTTACTAAGGGTTTCGAGCGTAAACTCACTTTGGTTGGCGTTGGTTATAAAGCGCAAGCACAAGGCGATAAATTAAATTTATCTTTGGGTTTTTCACATCCAGTCGTGCATCAAATGCCAGAAGGCGTTACATGCGCAACCGCAACACCCACTGAAATCCTGATCAAAGGGATTGATAAGCAAAAAGTGGGTCAAACGGCAGCTGAAGTTCGTGCATACCGCAGTCCTGAGCCTTATAAAGGCAAGGGTGTTCGCTACGCGGACGAAGTGGTTGTGATTAAAGAAACCAAGAAGAAGTAATAGGGGTTAGACGATGGATAAGAAACAATCACGTCTGCGCCGCGCGACTCAAACCCGTGCCAAGATCGCAGAGCTCAAGGTCACACGTTTGTCCGTGCACCGTACAAATCTGCACATCTACGCTAGCATCATCGATGCAGACGCAAAAGTTCTCGCGTCTGCTTCGACGGCAGAAGCTGAGGTACGTGCAGAGTTGGCGAAGACTTCCAGTCATGGTGGCAATGCAGCAGCTGCCACTTTAATTGGTAAGCGCGTTGCGGAAAAAGCATTGAAAGCAGGAGTTACCGAAGTCGCGTTTGATCGCTCCGGTTTTCGTTACCACGGTCGTGTGAAGGCGTTGGCAGAAGCCGCGCGTGAAGCCGGCTTGAAGTTCTAAGGAATATTCGTCATGGCAAAAATGCAAGCAAAAACAGCAGCCGACAAGCCGGATGATGGCATGCGCGAAAAAATGATCGCGATCAACCGCGTAACCAAAGTGGTTAAGGGTGGTCGTATCATGGGTTTCGCAGCATTGACAGTTGTTGGTGATGGTGACGGCCGTATCGGTATGGGCAAAGGAAAATCGAAAGAGGTTCCAGTGGCTGTACAAAAAGCGATGGAAGAAGCGCGTCGCAAAATGATCAAAGTAACGTTGAAAAACGGTACATTGCAACACTCAGTTACCGGCAAACATGGCGCATCTTCAGTGATGATCATGCCTGCTAAAGAAGGTACTGGCGTGATTGCAGGTGGTCCAATGCGCGCTATTTTCGAAGTCTTGGGTGTAACAAACGTTGTTGCTAAGTCTAACGGTTCCACAAATCCATACAACATGGTGCGTGCAACTTTGAATGGCTTGGCAAAAATGAGTACACCATCGGAAATCGCGGCGAAACGCGGCAAGTCCGTTGAAGAAATTTTGGGCTAAGGTGAGCGCAATGACTAAAACAGTAAAAGTACAATTGGTCAAGGGTTTGATCGGTACGCGCGAGTCACATCGTGCGACTGTACGCGGCTTGGGCTTGCGTCGTGTCAATTCAGTCTCTGAATTGGAAGACACACCAGCAGTGCGCGGTATGATCAATAAAGTCTCGTATCTTGTGAAGGTTGTATCGTAAGCCCTTAGGGTTTGCGATCGGAGCAAATTATGGAATTAAATACAATCCAACCAGCTGATGGCGCTAAACACTACAAACGTCGTGTTGGTCGTGGTATCGGTTCTGGTATCGGTAAAACAGCGGGCCGTGGTCATAAAGGTCAAAAATCACGTACAGGTGGTTTTCATAAAGTCGGTTTCGAAGGCGGTCAAATGCCTTTGCAACGTCGCCTTCCTAAGCGCGGTTTTAAATCTTTGGCAACACCTTACAAAGCAGAAGTTCGTTTGTCTGACTTGGAAAAATTGCCAGTGACAGAAATTGATATCTTGGCGTTGAAGCAAGCTGGTGTGGTCGGTGAGTTAGCACGCGTAGTTCGCGTGATACTGTCAGGCGAAATCAGCAAGAAAGTAAGCTTGAACGGCCTGATCGTCACAAAAGGCGCAAAGGCTGCGATCGAAGCTGTTGGCGGCACTGTCGCTTAAGCTTCTTCACGTTATCGGAAATTTCTGCGAACCTCTGGAGCAATAATTGGCAACATCTCCTCAACAATCTAAAAGTTCTGCGAGCGGTTTTCCTTGGGGAAGACTCTGGTTTTTACTCGCAGCACTCGTTGTATATAGGATAGGTGCACATATCCCTGTTCCTGGTATTGATGCTGCCAAACTGGCGGAATTGTATACCAAGAATCAAGACGGCATTTTGGGTATGTTCAACATGTTTTCCGGTGGCGCAATGTCGAAATTTACAATTTTGGCTTTGGGCATTACACCCTACATCTCGTCGTCGATCATTATGCAATTGATGTCCGTGGTGTCGCCGCAGTTGGAAGCTTTGAAAAAAGAAGGCGAATCTGGACGTAGGAAGATTACGCAGTACACCCGTTACGGTACTTTGTTATTGGGTGTGATCCAAGCGTTCGTGATTGCTTACAATTTGGAATCGCAACCTGGTTTGGTGTTGGATCCTGGCGCAGCATTTCGCTTCACTAGTGTTGTGACCTTGGTCACAGGTACCATGTTTTTGATGTGGTTGGGTGAGCAAATTACTGAGCGTGGTTTGGGAAATGGCATATCAATTATCATTTTCGCCGGTATCGTATCGGGCTTGCCAGGTGCGGTAGCGAATTTGGCTAATATGGTATCGAGTCAAAACATTGGCGCGTTTTCTGGTTTGATCATCTGTGTGTTGGTGGCGGCAGTAACGTATTTGGTGGTGTTTGTCGAACGAGGTCAACGCAAGATTTTAGTTAATTATGCGAAACGCCAAGTCGGTAACAAAGTGTATGGTGGGCAAAGCAGTCATTTGCCTTTAAAGTTGAATATGGCAGGTGTTATTCCTCCTATTTTCGCCTCTTCCATCATCATGTTGCCTGCAACCATCGTTGGTATGTTTTCCAAAGGTAATCCACAGGACGATTCTAAGGTTGTCGGTCTGATGCAAGAACTATCATTGTCTCTGGCTCCGGGTGAACCGGTTCATGCGATGTTGTATGCGGCGACGATCATATTTTTCTGTTTTTTCTATACTGCCTTAGTGTTTAATAGTAAAGAGACTGCGGATAATTTGAAGAAAAGCGGCGCGTTTGTTCCAGGCATTCGTCCGGGTGATCAGACAGCTCGCTATATCGATAAAATTTTGATGCGCTTGACTTTAATTGGTGCCGCTTATATTACTTTGGTTTGTTTGTTGCCAGAAATATTGGTAGCACGCTGGAAGGTTCCTTTCTATTTCGGTGGAACATCGCTACTGATTATCGTAGTGGTGACGATGGACTTCGTGGCGCAAGTGCAAAATTACGTTATGTCACAGCAATACGAATCGCTGCTTCGTAAAGCCAATTTCAAGGGCGGCGTACCGACAAGGTAGGCACTCAGAGGACAGTAGAGCGAATGGCAAAAGACGACGTTATACAGATGCAGGGCGAGATTCTTGAGAATCTTCCGAATGCAACATTTCGAGTTAAGTTGGAAAATGGGCATGTTGTGCTTGGCCATATTTCAGGAAAAATGCGCATGAACTATATTCGCATTTTGCCTGGAGATAAGGTGACAGTAGAATTGACACCTTATGATTTAAGCCGAGCACGAATTGTGTTCCGGACCAAGTAACGCATTTAGTAGCATTAAATTGAACAAGAAGGAAAGAGGGCAAAAATGAAAGTTCTCGCATCAGTTAAGCGGATTTGCCGCAACTGTAAGATCATCAAGCGCAAAGGTGTGGTTCGTGTTATTTGCACAGAACCGCGCCATAAACAGCGCCAAGGTTAATTAACGTTATTGAACGAGGAATAACGAATGGCACGTATCGCAGGGGTTAATATCCCAAATCATCAGCATACCGTAATCGGCTTACAAGCTATCTATGGTATTGGTCGCCCACGCGCAGAGCAAATCTGTGAAACAACGGGTGTGTTGACAACTAAAAAGGTCAAAGATCTAGACGACAGTGAACTAGAGAAGCTACGCGACGGTATTGCAAAATACGTTGTCGAAGGTGATCTACGTCGCGAAGTCTCGATGAACATCAAACGTTTGATGGACTTAGGTTGCTATCGCGGCCTGCGTCATCGCAAAGGTTTGCCTTGCCGTGGTCAACGTACACGTACGAATGCTCGTACACGTAAAGGCCCACGTAAAGCAGCGCAATCGTTGAAAAAATAATCCAGCTTATTGAAGATTAACTGGATTCAAGGAACCAATTATGGCAAAAGCACAAAATAACGCAGCCGCAGCCCGCGCTCGTAAAAAAGTTAAGAAAAATGTAGCTGAAGGTATCGCACACGTTCACGCATCTTTTAATAACACCATCATCACGATCACTGATCGTCAAGGCAATGCCTTGTCTTGGGCAACTGCGGGTGGCGCTGGTTTTAAAGGCTCGCGTAAATCAACACCGTTTGCAGCGCAGGTTGCAGCGGAAACAGCCGGTAAAGTGGCGGTTGAATGCGGTATTAAAAATCTTGAAGTACGTATCAAAGGTCCAGGTCCAGGCCGTGAATCTTCCGTTCGTGCCTTGA
Organism: Oxalobacteraceae bacterium; assembly: GCA_023259175.1. Taxonomy (GTDB): domain Bacteria; phylum Pseudomonadota; class Gammaproteobacteria; order Burkholderiales; family Burkholderiaceae_D; genus Undibacterium. The sequence continues at coordinate 11,586 of JAHFQV010000093.1, forward strand.
ACAACTTGGGTATTAAGATTTCTTTGATTCAAGACGTTACGCCAGTTCCACACAACGGCTGCCGTCCACCAAAGCGTCGTCGTATCTAATAAACGGGGCATGGGGAGTAATCCCAAATGCCCGTACATCCTAACTTTATGTTAGAATGCAGCCCGCCAATTGATTTGGTGGGTGTTTTTATTGTGAATTTTCCTTGAGATCTCAGGATTTCGGTTTGCGCTTGGTCTTACCTAGACGAAAGGCAGTACCGTAATGACTCGGACTTAAGGCATTTGTAAGACCACTGTTTGGTAGCAAGCAGACCAGACTAGCGTAGGCGGCACGTCGCCCTTACGTCATTTTTAAAGGAAATTATTGTGGCACGTTATATCGGACCTAAAGCAAAATTATCCCGTCGCGAAGGCACGGATCTGTTTCTGAAAAGCGCACGTCGCTCTTTGGATTCAAAATGTAAATTAGATGTAAAACCAGGTCAACACGGCGCGAAATCTGGCGCACGTACCTCTGACTTCGGTAATCAATTGCGCGAAAAGCAAAAAGTTAAGCGTATGTACGGCGTATTAGAGCGTCAGTTCCGTCGTTACTTCGCAGAAGCCGATCGTCAAAAAGGCAATACTGGCGAAACTTTGCTGAAATTGTTGGAATCCCGTTTAGATAACGTGGCTTACCGTATGGGCTTCGGCTCCACGCGCGCTGAAGCACGTCAATTGGTCAGCCACAAAGCATTCACAGTCAATGGTCAAGTCGTGAATATCGCCTCCTACCAAGTCAAGTCTGGTGATGTGATTGCGGTTCGTGAAAAATCCAAAAAGCAAACGCGTATCGTCGAGGCTTTGTCTTTGGCAGAGCAAATCGGTATGGCATCATGGGTATCCGTTGACTCCAAAAAAATGGAAGGTACTTTCAAATCTATGCCAGATCGCAGTGACATCGCGCATGATGTCAATGAATCTCTGATCGTTGAATTGTATTCACGTTAATAAGAAAAGTTTGGGCCGCATAGGCGCGGAGTACGCAGAGTTAATTTTATTGCTCTGCGTTGTTTGCGCCTCTGCGGTTTAGTCGTTTCTAAAGTATTTGTATTACCTGCAGTTCAGTCTTAAGCTTTCCCTTCTACGACGGGGAAGTTTTTTAAATCCATCAGCCTTATCGGTGTAATGAGCCGAGGGTATTGAAAAGGACAAATTATGCAAAACAATCTCTTTAAGCCCCGTATTATTGATGTGGAAATGTTGGGCGCAGGCTCAGCGAAAGTGGTGATGGAACCGTTTGAACGTGGTTTCGGTCACACTTTGGGTAACTCTTTGCGTCGTGTTTTATTGTCCTCGATGGTGGGTTATGCGCCTACCGAAGTGACAATTGCTGGCGTAGTACATGAGTACTCGACACTCGATGGTGTGCAAGAAGACGTGGTGGATATTTTGTTGAATTTGAAGGGTGTCGTTTTCAAATTGCATGAACGTGATGATGTTACATTGACGTTGAAAAAAGAAGGTGAAGGCGCAGTTTTAGCCTCAGACATCGATTTGCCACATAATGTTGAACTGATTAATCCAGATCACGTTATCGCTAATTTGACTGCTGGCGGCAAACTCGACATGCAAATCAAAGTGGAAAAAGGTCGCGGCTACGTTCCTGGTAACGTGCGTCGCTTGTCTGAAGATGCGAACAAAACCATCGGCCGCATTATTTTGGATGCCTCTTTTTCACCAGTGCGTCGTGTATCGTATTCTGTTGAATCTGCTCGCGTTGAACAACGCACTGACTTGGATAAGTTGATCATCAACATCGAAACTAACGGTGTGATCACGCCTGAGGAAGCGATTCGTCAATCGGCCCGTGTACTCGTCGATCAATTGCACGTATTTGCTGCCTTGGAAGGTACTGAAGCGGCTGCAGAAGCGCCATCTCGCGCACCAGCAGTTGATCCAGTCTTGCTCCGTCCAGTGGACGATTTGGAATTGACCGTTCGTTCAGCTAACTGCCTGAAAGCAGAAAATATTTACTACATTGGGGACTTGATCCAACGTAGCGAAAATGAATTACTGAAGACACCGAATTTGGGTCGTAAGTCTTTGAACGAAATCAAAGAAGTACTCGCCTCCCGCGGTTTGTCTTTGGGTATGAAACTCGAAAACTGGCCACCAGCTGGTTTAGAGAAGTAACAAGCCTTTTTGCCGCAGAGGCGCAGAGGGCGCAGAGTTTTTGGATATAAACAACTCAGCGTAATCTGCGCCTCTGCGGCGAAAAGATTTTATGTGGTTTTTTTACCGGCCCGCGTCAAATGGTTGACGATAGAAGAGCTGGAATTTTTAAACATATTGAAAGGAAATATCATGCGTCATCGTCACGGCTTACGTAAGCTCAATCGTACCTCTTCCCATCGTTTAGCGATGTTGCGCAACATGACAGTGTCTTTGTTGCGTCACGAAGCGATCAAAACAACTTTGCCAAAAGCCAAAGAATTGCGTCGCGTTGTAGAACCTATTTTGACTTTGGGTAAGGTCGACACTTTGGCAAACAAACGTTTGGCATTCAATCGTTTGCGCGATCGTGAAATCGTTCAAAAATTGTTCGCAGAATTAGGCCCACGTTTCGCAAATCGTAACGGTGGTTACTTGCGTATTTTGAAAATGGGTTTCCGCGTTGGTGACAATGCACCGATGGCCTATGTTGAATTGCTTGATCGTCCAGAAGGCGCAGATCAGGCTGATGCACCGGTTGAAGATTAAGTCTTCGCTGTTGCCAAGTTTGAGTAAAAAAGCCGTTCTAATGATGAACGGCTTTTTTTTCGCCCAATGGAAAAACGCAGGGCGATTGCATGAGGCCGTATCAAAACATAAAACCACTCAGCACAGAGACACAGAGAAGTTCATGAGAACTTCATAAAGTTACAACGGCTAACGCAAAAAAACATACCAAAATTCGCTCTCTCTTGCTTATCCTCTGTGCCTCTGGTCGCAGCATGCCGCTT
>JAHFQV010000094.1 GCA_023259175.1 Oxalobacteraceae bacterium
TAACTTGATTCCTGATTTAAATTTATTTGATAACGTTGATGTGCCTTTGCGCTATCGCGGCTTTTCTGCAAAGGAAAGAAAAGAGCGTATTGAAGACGCTTTGTCGCAGGTCGGATTAGCGTCGCGGATGCGCCATTACCCTTCTGAACTCTCAGGGGGGCAGCAACAAAGGGTGGCGATCGCCCGTGCTTTGGCTGGTTCACCCAAATTGCTACTGGCCGATGAGCCTACCGGCAATCTAGATACGCAAATGGCGCGCAGTGTGATGGAATTGCTGGAAGAAATTAATGAGCGCGGCACCACCATTTTGATGGTCACTCACGATCCTGAACTGGCGGTGCGGGCTCAGCGCAATGTACACATTATCGACGGTCAAGTATCTGACTTGGTACGCAAAACGAGTTCGCTACACATAGTCAGCGAACCATCGGTCGATGCAAATCCAGGCGCCGAAACTATCGAAACAACTGAAACAACGGAAGCCTAGGACATCATCATGTTGAGCTACTATTTTTTCTTAGGTTTACGCAGCCTAAAACGCAATCCGATCTTGACCACTCTGATGGTCATGATCTTGGCCATTGGCGTTGCAGCCAGTGTTTCGACGCTGACGATTTTGCATGTCATGTCCGGTGATCCGATTCCACAAAAGAGTGATCGTCTGTTTGCTGCTATTCTCGACAATGGTCCTTTGGAAGGCTATACGAAAGGTGATACGTATGCCGACCATCAGCTGACTTATAAAGATACACTTGCCTTTTTGAATAGCAGTCAAGGTGTGCGTCGGGCGGGCATGTATGGGATTCTCGGTGTCGTGGATCCTATACGTTCAGATTTAAACGTTACTATGGTTGAAGGTGTGGCGGCAAATGCGGATTTTTTTTCCATGTTTGATGTTTCATTTTTGTATGGGCAAGGATGGCAGGCGAGTGAAGATAAGAATGCTGCTGATGTGGTCGTTTTTAGCAAGAAAAAAGCCGAAACAATTTTTGGTAAGGAAAATCCGGTTGGGAAGAAGGTGCGTATGATGCAAGGTGAATATACGGTCGTTGGCGTTACCGATGATTGGGTTCAACGCCCAAGGTTCTTTATCTTTAACGGACGTGGTGTCGCGTTCACGCATGAAGACGAATTCTTTGTCCCTCTTAGTAATGCGATTCGACGTGAAATTCCTCATAATGGAAATATGAGCTGTTCTAACTCGCGAGATCCAGGCTGGCAATCTTTGTTAGATTCTGAGTGTACTTGGTTCCATTTTTGGTTTGAAACGAAATCAGCTCACGAACGTGCGGATTTGAAGAACTACATAGACAGTTATGTTAGAGAACAACAAAAATTGGGTCGTTTCCAACGTCGCGCATCCAATAAATTGTTTAATGTGCGTGAGTGGTTGGATGAGATGAAAATCATTGCGGACGATAGTAAGCTTTCGGCTTGGCTGGCATTTGGATTTTTATTGTTGTGCTTGGTTAATGCGGTGGGTTTGTTGTTGGCGAAATTTTCGGTACGTGCTCCCGAAATTGGTGTGCGTCGCGCTCTGGGCGCTTCTCGTGGGCAGATTTTCTCGCAATTTCTAATCGAAAGTAGTGTGGTCGGTTTGGTCGGATCTTGTCTCGGAATTGTGCTTGCTTTCGGCGCACTATATTTGATTGGAGTGCAATCAAAATATTTAACCGAAGTAGCTCATTTGGATTGGCAGATGGTTTTTCTTGCGGTTTTACTGTCTATCATTTCCTCGATCTTAGCAGGACTGTTACCGACCTGGCGTGCTTGTCAGGTGACACCCGCCATTCAATTGAAATCACAGTAGTTTAGGCTCATTTTTCGAGAGGAAATACCATGAAAAATTTCTTTGCAATGGGGCCGATCGTGTCGTCCATGCTACGTAATAAAACAGGCGCTATTTTGGTGGCGCTGCAAGTGGCTTTGTGTTTGGCGATTTTAGTCAACGCGGCCTATATCGTACACCTGCGATTGGAAGTCGCGGCACGCCCCAGTGGAATTGCAGATGAGTTAAATGCATTTAAGGTTTTTATTAGCAATCAAAAACTCGGTGGTCATGACGATCAAATCGCAATGCAAAAACGCGAAGCGGCCGTTATTGCGGCTGTCCCAGGGGTGCTGGCGGTGGCACGGGTAGATTCTTTGCCGATTTCGCGTTCGGGCAGTATGTCGGGCATCTCAGCTGATCGCAGCCAAAGTAATCCAACCGCGACCGCAGGCATTTATTTGTCTTCAGACTCTTTGGTGAAAACTTGGGATATGAAATTGGTGGAGGGACGTGATTTTCAAGCCGACGACCTGATGGAGTTAGATGCAAGCGTTAGTAAGGATTTCCCCAAGACCGGTATTGTTTCACTGAGTTTGGCACGTAAGTTGTACCCCAATACGCAAAACTTCGTGGGCAAAGAGTTTTATATTGGAACCGGTCAAGGTGCAAACGCTCTGCGTATTGTCGGCGTGGTGGAAACCTTGCAAACGCCGTCGGCGCAAGCGGGAGAAAAAGGAGAATATGCTGTGCTGGTTCCGGTTCGTTTGTCCAACTACGCTTTTTTTGCTTACTCAGTGAAGACCGCAGCGGGACAGCGTGATCGGGTGATGAAAGATGTCGATTTTGCGTTGCGCAAAAGCACGAGCGATCCGATTAATGTGAATTTGCGTTCGGTTGAAGAAATGCGTGTCGATCGCTATCGCGCCGAAAGAGGTTTGGCGTGGATGCTATTAACCGTGAGCGTGTTGTTGGTGATCGTGATGCTCAGTGGTATCGTAGGCATGTGTAGTTTGTGGGTGGCGCAGCGTCGAAAAATGATCGGTGTGCGGCGTGCGCTTGGGGCGCAGCGTAGCGATATTTTGATTTATTTTATGAGTGAAAACTGCTTAATTACAACGATAGGAATAGGCTTGGGTGTCTTGTGTGCTTTGGGATTAAATCAAGTCTTGATAGCGCAATTTGAATTGCCTAAACTACCAATGTCTTATCTGGTAATCGCACCACTGTTGTTTTGGCCCTTAGGTTTGGCGGCCGTATTGGCACCTGCGTGGCGTGCCGCGAATACAGCACCTTCGATTGCAACCCGCAGCGTTTAATTTGAATCGAGACTTTTCTATGAAAAAATATTCTGTCATTTTGCGTGTTTTTCTGCGGTCGCTAGCGGCCGTTGCGATGCTTGGTATGGGTGGCACTGTTTTTGGTACTGGTTTTGGTACTGTGTATGCTGATGAAGCGGTCGACCCACATTTGGAACAAACCATCTTGGATTTGGATACTACTTTATTTGACGCATTCAATCATTGCGATGCGCCCGCGAAATTCAAACTATTTTCCCGTCTACTAGCAACTGACTTGGAGTTTTACCACGATAAAGATGGACTCTCGAATCGCACCACCATGCTACGCAATACCCATAAGAATGTGTGTGGTCATTATCGACGGGAATTGATCGCAGGCAGTTTGAAAATTTACCCTATCGGTCACTACGGCGCGATGGAGCAAGGCGCGCATCGGTTTTGCGAAGTCGCGACGGGTAAGTGCGTTGGGCAGGGGGAATTTATTACGATCTGGCGGCGCATAAAAAATACGGCCAAAGGTACTGAGCAGTGGCAAGCAAGCCGTATGCTGAGTTTCGCGCATAGACCGCTAGAGTGAGTAAAGTTAAGGTACCGCAGCTGCTTTCCTATGTTTATAATTAAGGTTCACTATTCAGAATTCACCGTTCAAATTTCACTGAGCCCCTATGCCTACCGTTTTGATCATTGACGATAATCCCTCGGTTGCCATTGCTTTGGATGTGCTGCTGTCGCTCTATGACATCGCCAGCTTGAAAGCGGAGTCACCCGAGCAGGGCTTGGCGATGTTGGCGCATACAACAGTGGACTTGGTGATACAGGATATGAATTTTACGGCCGACACGACTTCAGGCACCGAGGGGATTGCTTTGTTTGAGGCGATTCGTGGTGTTTATCCTGATCTTCCGGTCATTTTACTCACGGCTTGGACGCACCTAGATGTGGCGGTGAATTTGATTAAGGCGGGTGCTGCGGATTATTTAGCCAAGCCTTGGAATGATGAACGTTTGATTGCGACGGTGCGCAATCTCTTGGAATTAGGGCAGGCAAATCGTAGTTTGCAAAGAAAATTGCAGCGAGAGCTGAAGCAAAAAATCACACTCGAAAAAAACTATGATTTGTGTGGCTTGATTTGGCAAGATAGCGCGACCGAACGGGTTTTAGGCGTGGCCTGTCAGGTGGCACGTTCAGATTTGCCTGTCATGATTACGGGTCCCAATGGCGCTGGAAAAGAAGGCATCGCCAAGGTGATACAAGCGAATTCATCGGTGCGGCAGGGGCCTTTTGTGGTGCTCAATTGCGGCGCAATTCCGGCTGAGCTGATCGAGGCTGAATTATTTGGTGCGGAGGCGGGTGCTTACACGGGGGCGGCAAAGGCACGCGAGGGTAAATTTGAAGCAGCCGATGGCGGCACTTTATTTTTAGATGAGATTGGTAATTTGCCTCTGGCAGGGCAGATGAAACTCTTACGTGTGCTTGAGACGGGTTGCTTTACGCGCTTAGGCGCAAACAAAGAGCGCCAGGTGAAAGTGCGTGTCATCAGCGCGACCAATGCCGATTTGCCTTCGATGATTAAAGCAGGACAATTCAGAGAGGATTTGTTTTATCGCCTCAACGTGATTCAATTGCAGTTACCGCCTTTGGTCGAACGACCTGATGATATTTTACCCTTGGCGATGGCATTTTTAGCGCAAGGGAAAAGTTTATCTTCCGAAGCGCAAAGTGCATTGATGACGTATGCGTGGCCCGGTAATGTGCGCGAACTAAAAAATGTGATGCAGCGTGCGAGTTTATTAGCGCGTTCGGATTGTTTGGACGTGCAGGATTTGGGTCTGCCCAAGCTAAGCGCAGTTGCCGCAGGAGCTGCAGAGGCCACAGGGGTCGGAACACAGGCGTTCGCCTTGCGGGAATTTCGTGAAATGAGCGAACCAGACAAGGCCGCGATAGACGCAGCACTCAAACAGGCGCGTGGTGTCGTAGCCCAGGCTGCAGCGCAATTAGGCTTGAGTCGGCAAGCTTTGTATCGGCGCATGGAACGGTTTGGTATCTCTCGTTGATTTTTTTCTTAGGCTAGTTTTGGCATGAATTCCACCCATGAGCAAACAGCATCCCTTCCCTCTTCAAAAAAAGCCTTGGGGCTGATTGCCAGCCTGTCTATTTTATTGATTTCCCTTACGCTGGTTCAAGGGATTTCCATTTTTTTTATAGGCGTTTATTTTCCCGATAATGCTTTCTGGCTGCAGATTATTTCGGCCGGCTTGGTGCTCTGTGGTGGGCTACTTTATTTGCGCCGACGATTGAGTAAAATGCTGCAATTATTTAGCGCCTTGAGTGGAACGGTACTGAGTTATGGCGACCGCGATTTTTCATTTAGTATCCACTGGGATCAAGCAGATGAACTTGCAGACTTGGTTGCCGCACATAATCAACTAGGCCAAGTATTGCGTGAAGAGCGCCTCGCGCTGGTACAACGCGAATTGCTGCTCGATAGCATGTTGCAAAATACGCCTGTTGCGATGTTATTGGTTTCCGAACGCGGACCAATTGTGTTTGCCAATATCACTGCACGAAAAATTCTAAATGAAGGGCGTAAGCTTGAGGGTCATCGTTTGGAATCGCTGCTGCCAGTTTGGGCAAGCCCTTTGCGCGAAGCCATTGCCAAGGGGGGGGATGGTTTATTTACCGTGGCCAGCCTTGGCGCGACAGCCAATGAGGAGTTGGCGGAGGATGAAATTTTTCATTTGTCACGTCGTAGTTTTACGCTCAATGGGTGTGCGCATGAATTATTTTTAATCCGGCAATTGACCTTGGAATTGCGGCGGCAGGAAGTGCAAACCTGGAAAAAAGTGATACGTGTCATTAGTCATGAATTGAATAATTCTTTAGCGCCAGTAGCCTCCTTGGCACGTTCTGCCAACGCCTTGGTCGAGCGTGAACAATACCAACGACTACCTGAAATTTTGGCGACCATTGCTGATCGCGCGGTGCATTTGGAAAATTTTATTCATGGCTATGCACGCTTTGCCAAAATGCCTGCGCCACGTTTGGAAAAGCGCCCCTGCGCCGCATTTATTTTGAGTTTGCAAACGCAGATTGACTTTCAATTGTTGGGCAATTTGCCCGAAGTGAGCGTGATGCTAGACCCCGCGCAAATGGAGCAAGCGCTGTTAAATTTGCTCAAGAACGCACACGAATCGGGTTCTGATATTGATCAAATTAGTGTTGAAGTGCGCCTCATGCACGAGACCTTGCGTATCGATATTAATGATGGAGGGAGCGGTATGAATGAAGATGTGATGGCCAATGCGCTGGTTCCGTTTTATTCAACTAAACGCAATGGCACAGGTTTAGGTTTAGCCTTGGCGCGTGAAATTGTCGAAGCGCACGGTGGGCGCATTGCCTTGAATAACCGAAGCTCGGGTGGCTTGACGGTGAGTTTATTTTTGCCCTGTTAAAGTTTATCAGGCTCAATATAGAGAAAAAGCTAAAACCTCTCAACACTGAGACACAGAGAAGCTCATGAGAACTTCATAAAGTTACAATGATTAACGCAAAAACACTCCAAAATCAACTCCTCTTGATTTTCCTCCGTGTCTCTGTGCCTCAGTGTTGAGTGGTTTTATGTTTTGATACGGCTTCATGCAATCGCCCTGAGCATGCAGCTGAGCGATGTTGGGCGGTTTTCGTATTCTCGGTTAAAATCTGGGATTGAAAATTAAGGGGTAGTGTGATGGGAAATCGACTTTCAAAAATTGCGACCAGAACGGGCGACAAAGGCACTACCGGTTTAGGTGACGGTACTCGGGTCGATAAAGATGCTTTGCGCGTGCATGCAATGGGGGACGTGGATGAAACTAATTCACAAATAGGTGTATTGATCTGCGAAGATATCCCTGAAAAAATGCGTCAGGAATTGCTCTCCATCCAGCACGATCTGTTTGATATGGGAGGCGAATTATGTATTCCCGGTTACACGCTCATTACCGATGCGCAGGTAGAACGTTTGGACGCATTGCTCGCCGAATACAATGCAGGTCTTGCGCCGCTGAAGGATTTTATTTTGCCGGGCGGTTCGCGTGCAGCCGCTATTGCGCATGTCTGTCGGACGGTGTGTCGGCGCGCAGAACGGGCGATTGTGACCGTCGGTAAATCGGAAACGATTAATGAGGCGCCACGCCAGTATATGAATCGCTTATCGGATTTAATGTTTGTGTTGTCGCGGGTACTCAATCAACTTCATAGCGGCAGCGATGTGCTATGGGAAAAAGATAGGCATCGTTGATATTTTGTTGAATTCATCCGCGCGTCCTGATCAAAAAATCCGGATTAAATTATGGATGTCGCGAACTTGAGTTTTCTTTTGATTTGCGTTTTTCTATCATTTTTGGGTCGAAATGGTATTGCTGGTATTTCGACCTGATCGCGTTATAATGTGCGCTTATTACCACGCTAGGGGTCCTGATAAATTGTCGGGTGAGAAATACCCTTGTACCTGATCTGGATAATGCCAGCGAAGGGAAGCCGCCGAGTGACGAACAATATTTATACCTAAGATTGTTTGTATCGCCCGAGATCTCTCCTTTGTTGGTGCCCTAAACACCCATCGAAGGAGTCACATGAACGCCAATCCCCAATTTTTATCCGCGACCGCCAAGGTTGATGAAGCGGCTATTCAAGCTTTACCGAACTCGCGCAAAATATATGTCACAGGCAGTCGTCCCGATATCCGCGTCCCTATGCGTGAGATTAGTCAAGCCGATACACCCGCCATGTTCGGTTCGGAAAAAAATCCACCGATTTATGTCTATGATACCTCGGGCCCTTATACTGACGCTGATGTGAAAATTGATATTCGCTCGGGCTTAGCTTCGGTGCGTGGCGCTTGGATCGCTGAGCGTCAAGATACCGAGGAGCTCGCTGGACCGAGTTCACAATACGGCGTTGAACGTTTAAATGACCCTAAGCTACACGAATTGCGTTTCAATTTAAGTCGCGCCCCACGCCGCGCGCTGCCGGGCAAAAATGTCTCGCAAATGCATTACGCACGACAAGGCATCATTACACCTGAAATGGAATTTGTCTCGATTCGTGAAAATATGCGTCGTCGCGAATACTTGGAAAACCTCAAAGCCTCCGGCCCTATGGGCGAAAAATTGTCGGCCATGATGGGGCGGCAGCATCCTGGACAAGCTTTCGGCGCTGCGATTCCAGTGGAAATGACGCCCGAATTTGTGCGCGATGAAATTGCGCGTGGCCGTGCCATTATCCCTGCCAATATCAATCATCCTGAAATCGAACCGATGATTATTGGTCGTAATTTTCTGGTGAAAATTAACGCCAATATCGGCAACTCCGCCGTCACCTCATCGATCGGTGAAGAAGTCGAAAAAATGACTTGGGCGATTCGCTGGGGCGGCGATAATGTGATGGACCTTTCTACTGGCAAACATATTCATGAAACCCGTGAATGGATTATTCGTAATTCACCCGTGCCGATTGGTACGGTACCGATTTACCAGGCACTGGAAAAAGTTAACGGTAAAGCCGAAGACCTCACTTGGGAAATTTTTAGAGATACCTTGATTGAGCAAGCCGAGCAGGGCGTGGATTATTTCACGATCCATGCGGGCGTGCGTTTGCAATATGTGCCGATGACCGCTAAGCGTATGACAGGGATTGTTTCTCGCGGTGGATCGATCATGGCGAAATGGTGTTTGGCACATCACAAAGAGAGTTTTTTGTACGAGCATTTTGAAGACATTTGTGAAATCATGAAAGCCTATGATGTCTCGTTTTCATTGGGTGATGGCTTGCGTCCCGGTTCGATTTACGATGCCAATGACGAAGCGCAATTGGGTGAATTAAAAACCTTAGGTGAGCTCACGCAAATCGCATGGAAGCACGATGTTCAGGTGATGATAGAAGGCCCAGGTCATGTGCCTATGCATCTCATCAAAGAAAATATGGACCTGCAATTGGAGCAATGCCACGAAGCGCCGTTTTATACCCTAGGACCGCTGACCACCGACATTGCACCGGGCTACGATCACATCACGTCGGGTATCGGCGCTGCGCAAATCGGTTGGTATGGCACCGCGATGTTGTGCTACGTTACGCCAAAAGAGCATCTAGGCTTGCCCAATAAGGTGGATGTGAAAGACGGCATCATTACTTATAAAATTGCGGCGCATGCGGCGGATTTGGCAAAGGGGCATCCGGGTGCACAAATTCGTGATAACGCCTTATCGAAAGCGCGTTTTGAATTCCGTTGGGAAGATCAATTTAATATTGGCTTAGACCCAGACAAGGCACGCGAATTTCATGATGAAACTTTGCCGAAAGATTCGGCCAAAGTGGCGCATTTTTGCTCGATGTGCGGCCCGCATTTTTGCTCGATGAAGATTACCCAAGAAGTGCGTGAGTATGCAGCGGCACAAGGCATCAGCGAAATCGATGCCTTGAAAAAAGGCATGGAAGTGAAAGCCATCGAATTTGTTAAATCGGGCGCTGAGATTTACAAAAAGTCCTAAGTGGTGAAACATGGAAATCATACTCAACGGTGAAGCACGAAGCATTGCAGCTGACAGCAATTTAGGACAGCTCATCGAAGCACTTGCGCTTGCAAATCAAGCGGTCGCAATCGCGGTGAATCGTCAAGTGATCAGCCGCCCTCTGTGGTCGCAGCACCAGTTGCAAGCACAGGACCAGGTGGATGTGGTGCGCGCAATCGGGGGCGGCTGATGCCGTCCCTAGGCGCATGGACGATATCGACGTAAGCATAGACTCAAGTCAGGTAAAACCTATCAATCGAAAGTAGCTATGACGACAAATCAAAACGAAACCGGACTCACCATCGCCGGCAAGACCTATCGCTCGCGACTCTTGGTCGGCAGCGGGAAATACAAAGATCTGGATCAAACCAAGCTTGCCACGGAAGCCAGTGGCGCGGAAATTATTACCGTGGCGATCCGTCGTGTGAACATAGGACAAGACCCGAACGCGCCGAGTTTGCTCGACGTGGTGCCGCCTTCCCAGTACACGATTTTGCCCAATACCGCGGGCTGTTATAACGCCAAAGACGCGATCTATACTTTGCAATTGGGACGTGAATTATTGGGTGGACATAAGCTTTGTAAATTGGAAGTCTTGGGTGACGAAAAAACCCTATTCCCCAATATGCCCGAGACTTTAGAAGCGGCGAAAGTGTTGGTCAAAGATGGTTTTGATGTGATGGTGTATTGCAGCGATGATCCAATTCAGGCGCGGATGTTGGAAGACATCGGTTGCGTTGCGGTGATGCCGCTGGCTTCTTTGATTGGTTCGGGCATGGGCATTTTAAATCCTTGGAATTTGTCCTTGATTATCGAGCAGGCGAACGTGCCTATTATTGTCGATGCAGGTGTCGGCACCGCATCTGATGCCGCCATTGCGATGGAACTGGGTTGTGATGGGGTGCTGATGAATACGGCCATTGCCGGGGCGCGTGATCCGATTCGGATGGCGCGCGCAATGGGGCTGGCGGTGGAAGCGGGACGTGAAGCATTTTTGGCGGGACGTATCGCTAAAAGATTTGCAGCTTCACCCTCTTCGCCTATGGCCGGACGTGTAGCCTAATGCAGCTGGCGGCGCGCCAGAATTTAGCGCGACCTTGCGTATTGGTTTTTGCTGGGCATGATCCTAGCGGCGGAGCCGGTATTGCGGCGGACATCGAAGCCATTGCCGCTCAAGGCGCACATGCTTTGACCGTGATTACGACTTTGACGGTGCAAGATCATAATCAAGTGTTCAATGTCTATCCCGTCGACATCCAAATTGTGCGTGAACAAACGCATTGTTTGATCGCGGGACTCAAGATCGCCGCGATTAAAATTGGCTTACTCGGATCGATACAAATGGCTGAAGAAATCGTCCGCTTAATCGCCGAAGTGAAAGAAAAAAATGGCGATATTCCTGTCGTTCTCGATCCGGTTTTAAGTAGCGGACGTGGCAATGCCTTGGGGGTGGACGATGCGGTGGGTGCAGTGTTGCACGTGCTGCCCTATGCGACTTTGCTCACCCCTAATTTGCCCGAGATGAATCGACTTTATTCGGCGCTTGTAGGTGAATCCGACGGCCTGACTAAGCGACCCGATCTTGCTTTATCGCCTGCGCAGATTTTGTTGCGCGGTGCTTGCACCCATGTGCTACTCAAAGGCGGCCATGCTGATGAGGCTGGTGTGGTGAATCGGTGGTTTCAAAGTGCGGTAATGGGCAAAGAAACAGCTTGGAATTGGCGGCGTTTACCGGACGAATTTCATGGCAGTGGTTGCACGCTCGCGTCTGCGATTGCGGCTCTGCTCGCGCTCGGGAAGACAATGGAGGCGAGTCTTACGGAGGCGCAGCAATACACCCAAAGCACGTTGGCAGCATCGTATTTTATTGGGGATGGGCAGCGTATCCCACAACGACTATTGACTACTCAGGTTCAAAATAATGAATTCTAAATTTGATTTGCGAGGCGTTTATTTGGTCACCCCGAATTGGGATGATACCGAAAAATTATTGACAGTCACCGAGCAAGCTTTGCAGGCTGGCGTGCGTCTGCTGCAGTATCGCCATAAGACGGCCAACGATGCATTGCGTTTCGCGCAAGCGAGTGCGCTGCAGATTTTATGTCGGCGTTACGATTGCGCATTCATTATCAATGACCACATCGACTTGTGTTTGCAGCTCGATGCAGATGGCCTTCATGTCGGCGGAACGGATATGTCCGTCGTACAGAGTCGTGCCATATTAGGACCGCAAAAAATCTTGGGCGCATCTTGTTACGGCGATCTTGATCTGGCGCGACAAGCGCAGAACGAGGGCGCGAGCTATGTTGCTTTTGGTGGTTTTTATCCGTCCTTGGTTAAACAATATCCGGTAACGACGGATTTGAATATCTTGCGCGATGCGCGACCTGAAATTCATTTGCCCCAAGTGGTGATTGGCGGCATGACAGATAGCTTGGCGCGTCCTTTGGTCGAACGGGGAGCGGATATGGTGGCCGTGATTTCCTACGTCTATACGGCGCCGCTCGTTAAAGTGGCTGTTGAGAAATTAGTTTCCCTGTTTAAAGATTGCGCGTGATGCTTGGGGCAGAGTGTTGCGAAAACAATTAAGAAGTCGTGGAATTATCGACTAAACACTGCCTTTCATCTGCTTTCAATTTGGTGGCCTTAGGGTTTATTGTATGATGCTCCTGCCTACGTCTACTTGAGAATGAACAGAATGAGTCAAACCATGCCTATGGCAAAAGTTGAAAAAATCAGTCAGCGTTTTGTATTAGAAATGCGCGGCTTTACGGATGCGGAAAGGAGTATGCTCGCCTCCACTTTTCGCCTGACCAGTCGTCGCGAAATGTGTTACGTAGAGCCGAATCAAAGCGGCGAACGTCCCGACATTTACCTTGTCAACGGCGACAATCCAGAGGCGTTGCAAGAATTGGCGAAGCGCGATATCGGCGTGCCGAATGCCCATTCGCCTGCGGTGGTGGTCGGAAAATTAGCCGTTGAAACTAACTGGCCCTTTGTCACCAAGCCTATCCATTGGATGCGCTTATTTGAAAATCTCGATAGTGAAATGCAGCGCGCACTGCTGGAAAGAAAGCAGCGTGACGAGCAAAGCCCAGTGGCGAATCCAAATTGGGACGGCGCAAGCAAACGCCGACTCATCGATCAATTAGTGGCCGAAGAGAACGCGGACAATGTTGCGCCCCAGCGCGAGTCTGTTTTAGTGGTCGATGATAGCGCTACGGTGCGTGCGTTTATGCGTATTAAGTTGGCCGATTTTCAGTTCGATGTGGATTTTGCCGAAACCGGCGAACAAGCCATAGAAAAAGCCAGTAAGAAAAATTTCACCTGTATTTTTCTTGACATCATGATGCCGGGTATCGATGGCTATGAAGTGTGCAAGCGCATCAAAACCAAAGCACACAGCAAGAAGACTGCGGTCGTTATGCTGACCAGTAAATCGTCCATGATCGACAAATTTCGCGGCACTTGGTCGGGCTGCGATGCCTACCTTAATAAACCCGTGAGTGAGGATGAATTATTGGCGACCATCGCGAAATTTCTACCCAGTTCGCGTGTGGAAAAACCCTTAGCCTGATTGTTGCCGCCAGCCGATTTTGTCGTCATTCCAGTTTGCCTAACTGGAATGACGGTTCAAAACAGAACAGCGAACAGCGAACAGCGAACAGCTTAAGGTGCGCCGTTTCCTAACCAAATCTGATACTCATTCCAAAGCGCTGCTGTGCTTGCGCCACTGGTGCATGCGCCTATCGCTTTGTCCCAAGTCCAGCCACTATTGCCAGGGCGAGATTGCTGGTTGAAGCAGTAAGGGAAGTCAGGAAAACCTTTGCGCTCTTTGATCCAAGCGAAGAAGAAAGCAGTGGTTTTGTAACTACTGGTCCAGCTACCCCCCTTTTGACGGAAGGATGTTGGAATATAGCCGTTGAGGTAACGCACGGTATCGGCTAAACCTTCAATGGCGGGTAACTCAGTGCCAGTGGCAAATTGGTAGGCGTGGGTCATTTCGTGGAATAAGATTCCGCGCACTTCTTCCGCTACATTGCCGCCTGCCGCAGAGATGCGTTCGAGATGGTAGGCGTTGACGTTGACCGTGATGCGTGGCGGGTCGCCTGCTTTCCATGCGACCCCTTGTGGATCGTCGTTCCAGCGTTCGACGTGCAGTTCTAAAGTTGAAAAAGCCGGCACTTCACTGGCATTGTGGTAGATGGTCTTTTGTACGTTTTCCGCGATCAGTTGGATGTAGCTATTGATGTCAGGAACCAGTTGGTTAAATTGCAGTCCACCCGGCGAGAGATCATTGCGGAAATCGACGGTCGGCTTGTTCCAGCCACCGCAATTGCCAGTACATCCGGCGTTTTCATAACTCGCGACAAGACTCGTTCCTGAGTAAGCACTATACCCAGTCAGATTGATGAAATAGCTGCCGCTTTGTGGGGTGGCAAAACTACAGTTTTCGGTGGTGGTTGCGCCATCGGATTTGCAATCGTAAGTGCCTGTCGTATTGCCGGGCGAACTTCCGAATTTGACCGTCATGTCGGCATCACCCGACCCGCCGCTGGTTTTGATTTGCAGATTCTTTTGACCGGCAGGCAGGTCGACGCGGAATTTTTTTACACCGTCTTTTGCATCAGAAATATTGTTGATGGCCACGCCGTTTTGTAAGACAGTTTCCGTCGGTGGCGTACTATCAAAATTGCCGATCAATTCGATTTCAGCGACTTGCGTTTCGTTTGCACCGTTGTTGTTCAGTATATTCAGACGGTATTGTTTGTACGATGCGCTGGGATTGAGTGTGAAGACGCGCCTTTGCTTACGTTGCGAAAATGTTTGCGCGCTTTGGCTGTCAATGCTGAGCCAGGTAGTGCCATCGTTGGAGGCTTCTAAACGCCAATTGCGTGGA
>JAHFQV010000187.1 GCA_023259175.1 Oxalobacteraceae bacterium
GGTATATCGGCGAGCTCAGTGGCACGGCCTACAGCTTAGGGCTCAACAGCAAAAAGCATGCATCGTGGATTAGTTTGGGGGATGGCAAAAGCATCGCTACGATGGATTTTTCAAATAGCGTCGCGCGATTTGGGCGGGTTGATGCGAGTCAGAGCAGTTATTCCGTCATCAGCCTAGTGTCGGCCGATGGCCGCGAGAACATGCGCGGTGATTTGGCTTATCAGGTGGGCAAACGATTAGAAAATACCAGCCCGACTTTTGACTGGATGTTTTTTCAGGTACAAGCGACCGGGGTGTGGTACATCGTCAATACTCATGGTACGACCAGCCAAATCCTGCGCCTCAATCTCAATGCAGATCAAAACAATTACGCTTGGAAATCGCCCGTCGATCAAAATCAAGCGAATGTCGATGTAAGTCGCTGGAAGCGAGAATTTTATCGTGACAATGGCGGAGTTTGGCGGGTGAAATTAAGTCAACCTTGATGGGAAAAGATAGGCTTAATAGGCTTACTGGTCGATGATGTAGTGCAATCTTTTTTTGTATCGACCCGTTCCGGTGTAAACTACGCTTTTTTGGCTTGCGTTTGCTCTGCTTTTTCCTAGCATGGGCAGCACCGGAACCTTTATGAATTTCGAACATCTAGTTGAAGTCAACGACTTTGACAATTTTGCGGCCTTGCTCATTACCCGTGCCCAGTTATGGCAGGGTTTGCGCTTGCGGGCTGAGTCGCCGAAACTATTTGTGCCCTACTTAGATGCCTGTGATTTAAGGGAGCTAAGTGAAAATGGTCTGCGGCGTGTCCTGCGTTACGGCCAATTGCAAGTTGAAGATCAAGTCCATTTTGAACCCATGCAGGCAGTCCATTATGCGGTTCCAGCGCAGGGTGAAATTCCCGCTTCCTCACTTTGTATGCGAATCGAAGAACCGAATTCTGGTGCGCTGTTTGTGCGCTTTAGCTATGCCGATGGCATCGCAGTCGAGCCAGGTAGCGAAGCAGAAATGCTGAATGAATATCGACGATCAGCCTATCTCGAGGCCGATATTGATACGATGCGGCTTATTCGCGAGTTTGCTGAAACAGGACGCTTGGATGCGCAATAGAAGTACGCATCCCCACCATTTTATTTTTATTGAAGGTTGAAATCATGATGCAAACACCGATTGCTTTTTTGTCGAAAAAACTCAAGCGCAAACAATTTATTCATGATGGCGACGCACATATTCAAGGTGACGTGCTGATCACGCACCAACTCATTAATGGCGGCGATCTTTTGGTCGATGGTGATTTGGAAGCAGAAGAAGTCTATTGTCTGGGCAAGCTCACCGTCACGGGTGACATACGCGTGCAGTCACTTTATGTGGGTCAGGCACTCGATTGCGCGGGCGATGTTGAAGTCGAATTTCTCCTCAAAACCGCCTGCAAAGCCGAATGGATGGCGCGATTGTTGGAATTGGATCAAGGTAAAGCTGCTCAAAAATCAGCGAACTATATCGACCGTCTCGTACATCCGGCCATTTTAAAACGCGATGCCCATCAAGAAAATCTAGGCGGTTATGGCGATGTGCAAGTCTTGGGTTATTTGTCTTGCGATGTTTTAGATTGTCATGGCAACCTGCAATTAGATGATGTTTTGGATGTCGGTGAAGTGCAGTATGTAGGTGGCCATCTCAGTGCCATCGCGATCAATGCTGATGGAGATGTCAATGTTAAAGGCGAAATTTTTAGTGAAACCGATATCGCTGTAACGGGCGGCTTGTATGCGGGCGATGTGATCTGCCAAGGCAATCTCAGCGTCGGCTCGGTACACAGTCACGGTGACATCAGTGCCTGGGGCAGCATCCGTGCCACGGGTCAAATTACCAGCTTGAATGGTGAAATTCATAGCGGTCGTTGGATTGCAACCAAGGCCACGATTTACGCAGCAAAATACATCAAGGCCGGTGAAGCCATCGTTGCCGAAAAAGGTCTAAACTGTGGCGCGGACTACGGCATTTTGGCCGCCACTACCATCAAGCGTTCGCTCTGGGAAACGCGCGGCTTTGTGTCTGCGCCTAGCAAGCCTCGTTTCCTATTATCCGGTCAATTTGTTGAAGGCAAAAAACTCAAGCACGTCGATAGCTTGGAAAAAAAGCGTGATTGGGAATTAGACTGGGAAGTGCCGCGCCGTTTGCAACGCGAAATGGTGGGTTAGCGTTAGAGTAGGGAGGGATTTTCAAATAATATTCGGAGGGATTTATGCCATTCATATCAAAGAACGACTTAGAAAAAATCATTTCCTTGGAACGGGATATTGCAGTATTTGAGGCCGTTTCCGTCATCAATTCATCGCTGCAGAGCAGTGAGGAAATTGCGCAGATTCAGGAAAAGAAAGAAAAATTGCAGCAGCTGAAAATGCGTTTTAAACTCAATGAATTTGAGGGCGTTCGCATAAAAAAAGTCACTGAAAGTCGTTCTGGAAATCTCAATTTTAAGCCGAGCAATCTATTAGATGCACTTATTAAACATCTCAATCTAAGAAATGATGCCGCACTATCGCGGGCGCTGGAAGTTGCGCCGCCGGTTATTAGTAAAATTCGCCACGGTCGATTACCGATAGGCCCCACCTTACTGCTAGCCATGCATGAAGTGAGTGATCTCAGCATCAAGGAATTACGCGCGCTAATGGGGGATACACAAGCAAAGTTTGGCGCATAAATTGTAGCGTCCGCTTGCTTTGAAATTCTTCATTCAATTCGATATGCGTAATTTCTATATCGCCGTTCTGTTTTGCTTGTCGTGGCTGAGCTTAATGGCAGCACCCGCGATGGCCACCCCGGTGGCAGCAGCTCAACAAGGTGCTAAGCCGCAATCGCAATTGGAAAAAATCCTCGCACGAGGCACTTTGCAAGTAGGTACCACCGGTGACTACAAACCCTTTAGTTATCGCAGCAATGCAGCAAGTCCATTAATCGGTTCTGATATTGCGATGGCGCAGGCTTTGGCTGTTCATTTGGGCGTGCAGCTAGAATGGGTCATGACTTCTTGGCCGGATTTAATGCGCGATCTACAGCAAGGGCGTTTTGATATCGCAATGAGTGGAATATCGATATCGAGTGAGCGGCAAAACTCGGCCATGTTTTCGCTGGCCTATTTGAAGGATGGTAAAACCCCGATTACGCTATGCGCCCATCAAGCAGATTTTCAAGATTTGGCGCAAATTGATCAACCCAGTGTGCGGGTCGTGGTCAACCCGGGCGGCACGAATGCGCAGTTCGTAAGGGCAAATCTAAAGCAAGCACAAATCGTGTTTTATCCCGACAATAATCTTATTTTTGATCAGATTATCGATGGCAAGGCCGATCTGATGATTACCGACGCAATCGAAGCGCGTTTGCAACAGCACTTGAAACCAGCGCTGTGCGCACTGCATCCTGAGCGGCCGTTTAATCTCTCAGAAAAAGCCTACCTACTACCGCAAGACGCTGCGTGGAAAGCGGTCGTCGATGACTGGTTACAGCAAAAAATAGAGACGGGCATCGTCACCCAAACTTTAGAAAAATGGCTGGCTCACCCATGGCCGCAAACCAATCCGGCCTTGATTCAAGTTGATGATTTACGCGATTTGCTGGCACAGCGCTTATCGCTGATGGAACAGGTCGCCCGTTACAAATGGAATCAGCAAGGCAGTATCGAAGACTTAGCGCGCGAACAAAAAATTATTACGTCTTTACAGAAACAAGCTGACACTTTAGGTGTGCCTGCAAGCTGGTCTGAACATTTTTTTCGTGCGCAAATCGAGGCCGCTAAACAAATACAAACCGAGTATTTTGTCCAATGGCGGGCACGTCGGCAAGCTCCATTTGAGCATGTGCCGAACTTGGAATCGGATATCCGGCCTCAATTAGATCGCCTCACCATGCAGATTTTACGGCAACTAGCCTTGACCTGGCCGGCACTGGTGGACGCGAAAGAACAAGCCAGAATTACGCAGCGTATGCGAACGCTCAAAGCCGCAAATTTAAGTGCTCGCGCCGTGGAAATAGCGATTGAACCACTGATTGATGGAAGTGCGCAGTCCTTAACCGAAAAAGCGCAAAGCATCCATTAAGACATTCAGCTAGTCCAACACGAAGGAGCTAAGATGGAAATTAAACCCCTCAATTCCGGTAAGCTGCGCGCCATCGGCTACGATGTGCGCGCAAAGCTTCTACGAGTCGAGTTAGACGACGGACGTGCGATTGAGTATGCGGGCGTAAGTCAAGAACTGTGGCGGCGCTTTGCAAATCATGCGAC
>JAHFQV010000008.1:0-35736 GCA_023259175.1 Oxalobacteraceae bacterium
TGGAAACGTTCTGAAGCCGGGATTACTCAAATGCTGCTCTTTCGTGCCACCGAGGCGTATGGACAATTCCTCGAACGGGGCTTTAACCCGTTAGCTAAATTTCTGTTGCTACGAACGTCTGTACCCATTGATTTGGTCCAGGCACAGGTTTTGAATTTGCTACAGGACTTGCAGGGCAACTAGAAGGTGTACGGAATCATTTCGTGAGCAGGGCTGCTGGTAATACATATTCCCCAAAAATTTCGAATGGAAGGTTTGCTTTCTTGGAGTTGAAATTACCGCCGGTAAATACTGCGATTAGATCTAGATCAGGCACCACAAAAATGTATTGTCCGCCATTGCCTGAAGCATAGACGACACGGAAGGTTTCGCCGTTCACTACTGCGCCGGCCATCCACCAAAGATATCCGTAGGGCTGGCCGTCATCGATACGGGTTTGTTCTTTGATGGATTGATCAATCCAGTCACTTGAAACGAGTTGACTGCCGTTCCACTGGCCATGTTGAAGTACAAGCAGGCCAATCTTTGCCATATCTCTCGGACGCAAAAATAGATGGCCACCAGTGTCGATTTGCCTCCCATCGTCAAATGTGCTCCACTGGAAATTTTCAATCGCTAAGGGGCCGAACAAGTACTGCTGCGAAAAATCCGGAATGGATTGTTTGCTCGCTTCCGAGATAACGCGCCCTAATGCGACTACGCCGCCGGTGCAATAGCGCGCGACCTTTCCAGGCTCTGTGGCAATAGGCAATTCCAGAAAATGGTGAACCCAATCCCTTGTCAAATACATTTTGTCTTCCTGCCCGGGGGACAGCATGTTTCTGTCGTCGCAAGCTAGGCCGCTGCGCATCGTGAGTAAGTCCGCTAATGTCATGTTCCTTTTTGCGCTATCGATGCTTGGATAAGCGCCAGCGAGATAGTCCAGCATCGGATCCTTGGTCGAGCCCAGAAAGTGCTTATCGATGGCAATACCTGTTAACAGCGACGTGATGCTTTTTGTGGCGGACCGGATATCCTGCAAGGTGTCGCGATCGTATCCATTCCAATATTCTTCCAGTACTAGCTTGTTGTGCCGGACTATGAGCATACTGTGTAAGCCATGTTCTATTGGCTTGGGTAATTGCGTAATCGCTTGCCGCATCAAAGTTTCGTCAAGCCCTACTTCAACCGGGTGCGCCAATGTCCACTGTGGTGAACTTTCTGGTTTGGTATGAATGAGTGGAGCGGTGTCAACTGCTGCGCATCCTGCATATAAATTCAAGAGAGAAGCTAATAGCAGTAAAAACAGTGGTCGTTTTAAGGGAACTTTTTTTTGCATGGACATGGTTGTAGTTGAAGATTCGTTGGCGTCATATTTTTTAATAGACGGGCTGGCTTTCGCTAGGCCGTTTGAATGCCTTGGGCTTTGCACGGACGGCATCGCAATGCGGATCGCTAAGCGGCGAATTTGGATCGCTAATCAATGCCGTGGGATCGCACTCGACGGTGCAGTGTGAATTGCTGCGGCAAGCTGATACGGCCCAGTTTCTTCGTATGTAGCGCCAGTCGACGTTCGCGCAAGCGGAAAGCTGGAGTAATATCAATAAAATGATCAGCGGCCTCATCAAAATTTCTCCTTACAAAAGATCACGCAAAATTAATGGCGCTTGGCGCTCGAGACCGTCGGCCCCAATCAAGTGCAACACTATCAAGGCTCCTGCCGCCCCATGTAATGTCTCTGAGATCATTGCGTTATCGTGGTAGGTGCTGCCGCCTATTTCTATCGATGCGATGATGTCGCCGAGCTGCACGCCTGCCTGCGCTGCAGGACTCGATGGGATCACCTGAATTACTTTTAGCCGGGTGTGATCTAGCGCAGCCGTTAAACCGGAGCGAGGCCCGTCAAATGGCTGGGCAAAGGCCTCATTCGCTTGCAGATACATGACTTCGTTGGCGGTATCGAAGGTGACGTTAAATCGGCGCCAGATGCCACTTCCCAGATTGCCGATGGTATCGGCCATAGGATGGCCGAAGGCACCTTCTGTGGCTAATGAGAGTCCAGTAATGACTTGTGTCATTCGAAAAGATCCGATTTGCAAATCCGGCACACGCACTACATCATTTTCGGTAAAAGCGCCACCAGCGCCGATTCCCGTCACCATGCGCACTCGTGGGGAAAATGCCTGACGTAATGCGTATTTTTCCACGGTCGGTGTAAACATTGTGAGTGCGCTCGCATCTCCCGTATCAATCACATACCAGCCAGAGACACCGGCGGCGCTTGCGTTGACTAGCAGCTTGTTATTTTGGAATTTGATCGGAACCGGCGTTGCATTCACAGGGGCAACGAAGGATGTGTGCGAATGAAGCTGTAGCTGCTTCTGCTGAAAATCCATCTGGACGACGAATGCTTGAAAAAATGGGGCACCAAGGACGCCGTCGAACGTGGCTTCTTCCGGCAAAGGAACGACGAACGCTGCTTGTCTGGGCAAGCGCGCACGACCAATTTGGATCTCGGCAATGTCTATCCAGTGAACTTGTCCGTAAGATCCCGCTGCGCCATTTCCTGGTACTGTTTGCGCGCTCAGCGGTAAGCCCAATTGCGTTGCAGCGCGGGCGTTAATCACATTTTGATCGGCACCAGAATCAAGCAGAAAGGTAAATGCTTGATTATTGATAAACACCTTGACCGATGCGTGTCCTCTATTGACGCTGATCGGAATAATTTCACCACTGATATTGGTGGCAGAAGCAGCAGGCGCATGCCCATCGCCGCAGGCTGCGACCAAGACAAGGAGTACCGCACCCAATAGAAAATATGACGCATCAACAAACTTTCGCGATGCAAGTGCCTTAAGAACGAGGTTTTTTTTAAGAGATAAGGTTAAAATACAGCTAGACATAGACATCCTTTAATAATGAGTAATTATCACAGTAGGGCAATTAATTATCGTTTTAAGATAATTATAGAGAGTGCCGTTCTTTTTTTCAAGGAATTTAAATGGAAGTTAATGCGAAAGCGCACTCTGGGATGTCGACTGAGGATCCCATCCCAGCAAGCACACTGAATCGCACATTGGCGTCGGCGTGCTTGATTCTGTTGATCGGCTTGCTGGTGGGAACCTTATATTCTTTATTGAAAATCCCACCGGAGATGATTCTGGCTCGACTCGGAATTGTTCTGCCAGCGTCTGGTGGCCATACAGTTTTGTCGGTCTCGAATTGGCAGCACGTCACGGTAACTGCCTTGGGGATGCTGCCGGTATCCTGCGTGGCTTACGCTTTATTTTCAGCGCGTAGTGTTTTTATGGGCTTTGCCAGGGGAGAATATTTCAGCCTGAAAACGGTGAAGTGCATACGGGGATTTGCTGTTGGCATTTTTACTTCGGGCATGACTGGCTTGATCTCGCCTCCATTGATTGGCCTTATCCTGACGCTAAATGCGCCAGCCGGCACACGTGCGCTGGCGATCAATGTCGGTTCACACGAATTATTGATGCTGTTAATCGGCGGAATTATGTGGCAAATTTCTAACGTTATGGCAAGGGCGGCTGCACTTGCAGAAGAAAATTCGCAATTTATATAAGCGCTACCTGTAGCAGATTTTCTAGGGATAAAAAAGTGATTATTGTGAAGCTCGATGTGGTTTTAGCCGATCGTAAAATCAAGTCCAAGGACTTGGCTGAATACATCGGGATTACCGAAGCCAATTTGTCCCTGCTCAAACAGGGTAAGGTGAAAGGCGTGCGCTTTGACACCTTGGAGCGTATTTGTGCGTTTTTACAGTGTCAGCCTGGAGATATTCTTATTTTTAAAAACCAAGAAACCAGTGATGAGAAACTGCCCTTGCAAGAACATATGAGTGCATGAAACAGCAATGTCGCTGAGGTTAATTCACTTTCGAGCCTCAATCCAGCTTTAATTCAATCTGAAATTTGCCTACCTAGACTGCGTCACGCGGACAAGCTTGATGCTGGCTACGCATTAACTCAAAAAACCTGGTGTTCCATCTCACCCCTCCTCAAAAACCTTCATCCTCACGCAGATAACGCCATTGCCCTTCGGGTAAATTACCTAGGCGGACTTTGCCTATTCTGACGCGTTTTAAGCCTAGGACTGTTAAGCCAACCAATTCGCACATGCGGCGGATTTGGCGTTTTTTGCCTTCTTTGAGAATAAATTGGAGTTGATCTTCGTTTTGCCAGCGTACTTTGGCGGGGATGAGTTTTTTGCCGTCCAGGCTCAGGCCGTGGTTGAGCAAGCGTAGGTCTTTTTCGGGTAAGCGACCCGGTTTGCTGTAGGCGACGCGCACTAGGTATTCTTTTTCGACCTCGGTATGTTCACCGATGAGTTGTTTGGCGATACGGCCATCTTGGGTGAGCACGAGTAGGCCAACCGAGTCAATGTCAAGTCGCCCTGCGGGTACTAGGCTGCGCAATTGTGTTGGGTGGAATTCGTTTTCCACTTTGCATTCGCTCCAACGCGTTTCGGCGTTGATGAGTCCAATCGCGGGTTGGTAACCATCTTCGGCTTGACCGCTGACGATGCCGACGGGTTTGTTGATTAGGACAGTTACACGTTTGGACTGTTCGGCGGCGGCTTGACGCTCTACCGTGACCTTTTGCTCTGGGAAAATTTTTGTGCCGAGTTCGGAAATTACTTTTCCATCGACCCGTACCCAGCCGCGCGCAATCCATTCGTCAGCTTCTCGGCGCGAGCAAAGACCGAGTTCGGACATGCGCTTGGATAATCGTAATTGTTCTGTCATAGGTGTAATCGGTTTGTTGGAGAGCTTAAATCCGTAAAGTATCTAATAATTCGGATTCAAATAATATTTGGCTTTTGGGGTTATGCAAGACGCTGCCATCGACTAAAAAAACGTCTTCCACACGTTCGCCTAGTGTCATAATTTTAGCGGTGTGTAGATTGATTTTATACTTGGCGAGGACGCTGGCAATGGAGTACAACAAGCCGTTTCTGTCGTTCGCGGAAATCGACAATAAAAAATATTGGGCTTTGTCGTCAGGCCGTAATTCAACGGTAGGCACTAAAGGAAAATTGCGCGACATTCGTGATAGTCGGCCTTGATTTGGCGCGCCGAGCGGTGTTTGTTTGCTGAGCGCCTCACTCAATTCATGTTCAATCAAGTTGATGATGTCGCGATAGTTGCCGCTAAAATTAGGTGCGGTGACGAGAAAGGTATCTAAGGCATAGCCGGCTTTTGTCGTATGAATTTTGGCGTCCAAAATGTCGAAATTTTTTCCGTCAAAGTAGTTGCAAATACGCGCGAAAAGATCGGCTTGATCGCGCACATATGCGGTCACTTGTAAGCCTTCGCCGATGGGAGCGATACGGCATTTGACGACAGGATGGGGGCTATTTATTTTGTCGTGTAATACCCGCGTTTGCCATGCGATGTCGGAGGCTTCATGGCGCAAAAAATAGACGATGTCGAGTTGATTCCAGAGCTGTATGTGGGCATTGTCTTCGATACCGACTAGGCGCAAGGCTTTGAGTGCATCGTCTTGTCGATTCTTAAGTTCTCGATCAGCCGATGGTGTTTCGCCCCCTAAGACCCGTAGGGTGATTTTGTAGAGGTCTTCAAGTAATTTGCCTTTCCACGCATTCCATACCTTGGGGCTGGTGCCACGTATATCGGAAACGGTGAGTAAGTAGAGTGCGGTCAAGTGACGCTCATCTTTGACGATTTGGGCAAAATGTTGAATGACTGCGGGGTCGGACAAATCTTGTTTTTGCGCGACTTGTGACATCGTTAGATGGTGTTCAACCAGAAAAACGGCTAATTCGGTATTGTCTTTGGATATGCCGTGGTCGTGACAAAATTTTCTAGCATCGCTCATGCCTAAAACGGAATGGTCACCATTGCGCCCTTTGGCGATGTCGTGAAACAAGGCTGCGACATAGAGTACCCAAGGCTGATTGAAATTGGCCATGAGTTGCGAGCAAAACGGATATTCATGGGCATGTTCGGTCATGGTGAACCTACGCAAATTACGAACTACCATCAGGATGTGTTGATCGACTGTGTAAGCGTGAAATAGGTCGTGCTGCATCTGTCCAACGATGCGTCTAAAATTGGGCAGATAACGACCTAGAATACTGGTTTGATTCATGCTGCGCAGCACATGCGTAATCCCGCGGGGCGATTGCAGAATTTGCAGAAAACTAGCGCGATTAAAAATATCATGACGAAATTCTGCGTCAATCAAATTGCGCGAATGCCAAAGCGCCCGTAGGGTTCGTGCGCTCATGCCTTTTAAATTGGCATCTTGTGACATCAGCGAAAATACCTCTAACATTGCCGCAGGTGTGGTGTCGAATACTTCCTCATGGGCGATGTCGATGAAGCCGTTGACTTCATTAAAGCGATCATTGATACGCTGTGCATGGTAGGGGAGTGGAAACAGTACCGCCTCAATATTTTGCAGCAAAATGGTGTTGAGTTGAGTGACTGCTTTGGCGGCCCAGTAATAACGCTGCATCAGGTATTCGCTGGCGCGTCGCGACTCGGTGTTTTCAAAGCCATAGGTCGCAGCGATTGCGTTTTGCAGATCAAAAACCAGTCTGTCTTCGCGTCGCCCAGCTTGCAAATGCAGGCGAATGCGAATGTCTTTGAAGGCGCGTTCATTGCGTTTGAGCTGGTGTGCTTCGGTTGCAGTAATCAATCCGCGTGAAGCAAGTTCGACCCAAGAATTGCCTAGCTTGGCCGCTTTGGCGACCCAGAGAATGACTTGCAGATCGCGCAGTCCGCCCGGGCTTTCTTTGCAATTGGGTTCTAGGCTGTAAGGCGTATCTTCGTATTTAACGTGGCGCTGTTGTAGTTCCAAGAGTTTTGCTTGGAAAAACTGCTGCGCGTGCAGGTCTTGTTCGTAGCGTTCCATGAGTTGACGAAACAAGCTACGACTACCGCTGATATAGCGCGCTTCGAGCAAAGCGGTGCGCACGGTGATGTCGGCATGCGCTTCCTGCATACACTCGTCTACGGTGCGGATACTGTGTCCTAAGTCTAGCCCGATATCCCACAGGATTTGTACGAGGCGTTCTAATTTTTCTCGCAGTTCTTTGTTCGGATGTTCGCCCAACAAAATCAAAACATCGACATCCGAGTAAGGAAATAACTCGCCCCGTCCGTAGCCACCGACTGCAATTAAGCTCACATTTTTGGGGAAGCCAAAACTCTTCCAAATTTCGCTTAAATTTTGGTCTACGCAGCGACACAAGTCTTTCAGCAAGACTTCGGCTTTGGGTTTTTCTTTGAATGCAGAAATGATGACTTGCTGTTCGGCTTTCAATTTGGACTTGAAAGCCAAGGCCGATGCGATGGCGTGTTTCGGGTCTGTCATTGCGGATTCGGCTAACTTAAAATTAGATTGATTTAATAGGCTGACTTAATAAGCTGATTTAATAAGTTGATTTAATAAGTTGATTTAATAAATGCGGGCGGCGGCGGTGAACCTGCTGAAAGCGTCAAGACTTCATAGCCAGTTTCGGTCACGAGTATGGTGTGTTCCCATTGCGCGGACAAGCTGCGATCTTTGGTTTTAATGGTCCAGCCATCGTTCATTTCACGAATGTCGCGTCGTCCCGCGTTAATCATAGGCTCGATGGTAAAGATCATGCCTGCTTCAAGTTTATTGAGTGTGCCGGGGCGGCCATAATGCAAAATTTGCGGCTCCTCATGAAAGACCGTGCCTATGCCATGTCCGCAAAATTCACGCACCACGCTATAACCCGCTTTTTCCGCGTGTTGCTGAATAACGTGTCCAATATCCCCCAGATGATTACCCGGTTTAACTTGCGCAATACCTAACCACATGCATTCGTAGGTTATATCGCTTAAGCGTTTTGCCATAATCGAAGGTTCGCCAATGAAAAACATACGGCTATTGTCACCGTGGTAGCCATCTTTGATCACCGTGATGTCGAGATTAACGACATCTCCATTTTTGAGAACTTTATCGCCGGGAATGCCGTGGCAAATGACATCATTCACCGAAGTACAAATGGCTTTAGGAAATGGGGTATAGCCGGGTGGGCAATAATTGAGCGGCGCAGGAATGCTGCCCTGGACATTGACCATATACTCGTGACATAAACGATCCAGTTCACCGGTTGTAACGCCTGCTTTGACAAAGGGCGTGATGTAATCCAAAACTTCTGAACCGAGTCGGCCAGCAATACGCATACCGGCGATGTCAGCGGGGGATTTGATGGAAATGGTAGTCATTCGAATGAGAAAATAATTGAAGT
Organism: Oxalobacteraceae bacterium; assembly: GCA_023259175.1. GTDB lineage: Bacteria > Pseudomonadota > Gammaproteobacteria > Burkholderiales > Burkholderiaceae_D > Undibacterium. Next base: position 8,251 of record JAHFQV010000008.1, read on the forward strand.
TAGGGAATTATAGACTAGCTACAGAGGGCTTGTCGCCCAATCGCATGGAAAATTCGCTTTGCGGGTGATGTAGCGTTATTGGCGAATACCTGCTTTGTTAGTTTCAATTCTCATAGAAATGCTTGGATTGACTTGATTGAGGAGCATGTTTGCGTGTAGAATAGATGGTTAGCTTGAGAAAAGCTCAAGTTAAATTCGGAAAATCCGAGTAAGTCTTATTCTAAGTATGATTTATTCGTGTTTTGTAAAGTTGTTCGTAAATTCGAATCGGGTCTACAAGGGTGTTCTTCGCTGTTCTTTATATCTTTATATTCGAGCAGGAGAATCACTGACGCGATTCAAGACCTAACCCTGGAGTTATTATGTCAGTAACAATGCGTGAAATGTTGGAAGCTGGTGTCCATTTTGGTCACCAAACCCGTTTTTGGAATCCAAAAATGGCACCGTATATCTTCGGTCATCGCAATAAAATTCATATCATGAATTTGGAAAAAACATTGGCGATGTATCAAGAAGCAATGAAATTCATTCGTCAATTGTCCTCTAATCGTGGCACAGTTTTGATGGTTGGTACTAAGCGTCAGGCGCGTGATCTGATCGCTGCAGAAGCTAACCGTGCAGGCATGCCTTACGTTGATCAACGTTGGTTGGGTGGTATGTTGACTAACTTTAAAACAGTTAAAACTTCTATCAAGCGTTTGAAAGACATGGAAGTGTCTGTGCAAGATGGTTCTGTTGAGAAGTTGTCCAAAAAAGAAGGCTTGATGTTTCAACGTGAAATGATCAAGTTGCAAAAATCCATAGGCGGTATTAAGGATATGGGCGGCGTTCCTGATGCAATTTTCGTGGTTGACGTTGGTTACCACAAAGGTGCAATCACTGAAGCGGCTAAATTGGGTATCCCAGTTATCGGCGTGGTCGATACTAACCATTCACCAGCAGGCGTGACTTACATCATTCCAGGTAATGATGATTCTTCCAAAGCGATTGCTTTGTATGCGCGCGGCGTTGCTGATGCGATCTTGGAAGGCCGTGCTAATGCTGTCAATGAAGTGTTGGAAGCGGTTAAGCCATCTGCTGACGAATTCGTCGAAGTAGAACAGGCTTAATTTACGCCACCGTTTCTCTACGAAATGGGGCGTTTGAAAAGTAAAAAAGGGGCAAACTTGGTTCGCCCCTTTTTTTAAATCGACTATAAACTAATTGAATTTATCATTGCCCGATGGCGGTGATGTAATGAAACAGGAGAGTAAACATGGCGGCAATTACAGCAGCGATGGTAGGTGAATTACGTGCGAAGACCGATGCACCTATGATGGAATGCAAAAAAGCTTTAACCGAAGCTGAAGGCAATATGGAGCGTGCGGAAGAAATTTTGCGCGTTAAATTGGGTAGCAAGGCTTCTAAAGCCGCATCCCGCGTAACAGCAGAAGGCGTGGTTGCTTCCTTTATTTCGGGTGGTGTGGGTTCTTTGATCGAAGTTAACTGCGAAACCGACTTCGTGACCAAGAATGACGACTTCATCGCTTTTGCCAATAAATTGGCAAAATTGATCGCTGAAGGCAATCCAGCCGACGTGGCTGCATTGTCAGCAATGAGCTTGGATGATGGTACAGTTGAATCTGTGCGCGCAGCCTTGATCGGTAAGATTGGCGAAAATATGTCTATCCGTCGTTTCCAACGTTTTGAAACGGCACAAAAAGTGACTTCCTATTTGCACGGTACACGGATTGGTGTTGTTGTTGAATTTAACGCCGCTGACGACCAAGTCGGTAAGGATGTGGCCATGCATATTGCTGCGATGAAGCCAGTTTCTCTTTCATCTGATCAGGTTCCTGCGGATTTGATCGAAAAAGAACGTTCAGTGGCTTCTCAAAAAGCGGCTGAATCCGGCAAGCCAGCTGATATCGTCAGCAAAATGGTGGAAGGTTCAGTTCAGAAGTTTTTGAAAGAAGTTTCTTTGTTAAATCAAACTTTCGTGAAAAACGATAAGCAAACAGTGGAACAAATGTTGGCTGCCGCTGGTGCATCCGTCAAAGCATTTACCATGTTTGTCGTTGGTGAAGGGATTGAGAAAAAACAAGATGACTTCGCTGCGGAAGTCGCGGCACAGGTCGCTGCTGCAAAACAAGCGTAAGCAAAAAAGAGAACGGGCCGAAAGGCCCGTTTTTTTAAACCGAGTATTTTTCGGTTAAGTTTGAGATGGCGCTGGTAAGAATAAACTTCAGGTGAGTTCCCGCTACATTGCAAAACTTTAAATAACAACCAAAAACTAAAGGAGCCCCAAGGTGATGAAACCAGCTTATAAACGTGTCCTACTTAAGCTCTCTGGTGAGGCTTTGATGGGCGATGATGCCTACGGTATCAATCGTGCGACGATTGAGCGTATGGTGGCCGATGTTGCTGAAATTTCTCGTATGGGCGTGGAATTGGCTATCGTTATTGGCGGCGGTAATATTTTCCGCGGTGTGGCGCCCGGTGCGCAAGGCATGGACAGGGCGACGGCGGATTACATGGGTATGTTGGCAACCGTGATGAATTCATTAGCGCTGGGTGATGCCATGCGTCAGGTGGGCATCACCGCGCGCGTCATGTCTGCTATTGCCATTGAGCAGGTGGTCGAGCCCTATGTACGCCCTAAGGCATTGCAATATCTTGAAGAGGGAAAAGTCGTTATTTTTGCGGCTGGAACCGGTAATCCATTTTTTACCACGGACACTGCGGCTGCATTGCGTGGTTCCGAGATCGGTGCAGAGTTGGTCTTGAAGGCCACTAAGGTTGACGGTGTTTATACGGCCGACCCTAAAAAAGACCCAACTGCGACTCGATATACGACGATTTCCTTTGATGAGGCGATTTCCCGTCATTTGCAGGTCATGGATGCAACCGCCTTTGCTTTGTGCCGTGATCAAAAGCTTCCGATCAAAGTCTTTTCTATTATAAAGCCCGGTGCTTTAAAAAATCTGATCATGGGTGGAGACGAAGGGACCTTAGTCCACGTATAATGCGCCATTTTGGTGCTGGCAAATTACGCCAACATCGAGCAGCTCAGTCATAGTATTTGGTTTTCGTATTACCCCAGATTTTAAATGCTTTCATTTGTATTGAGAACGGCTTTGCTTGCGATCCGTTCTCAAATCGTTTAGGAGTTCATCATGACACTTGCTAGTGTAAAAAGTAGTGCGGATCAACGCATGCAAAAATCCATTGAGACCTTAAAAGCCGATCTCGCCAAGGTAAGAACTGGTCGCGCGCATACCGGGATTTTAGACCACGTCATGGTCGATTATTACGGCTCGCCTACCCATGTTTCTCAAGTCGCCAACATCACTTTGATCGATGCTCGCACGATCGGCGTGCAGCCTTGGGAAAAGAAAATGTTGAACGCAATCGAAAAAGCCATTCGTGATTCAGATCTCGGTTTAAATCCAGCATCACAAGGCGAAATGATACGCGTCCCTACGCCACCTTTGACCGAAGAGCGTCGCAAGGAAATGGTTAAGTTGGTCAAGACCGAAGGTGAAGATGCCAAAATCGCGATTCGTAATATTCGTCGTGATGCCAACGAATCCTTTAAAAAACTCTTGAAAGATAAAGCGATTTCCGAAGACGAAGAGCGTCGCGCGCAAGATGATGTGCAAAAGTTGACCGATAAATTTGTCGCTGAAGTCGATAAATTATTGGCTGAAAAAGAGAAAGAAGTGTTGACAGTTTAGAGCTCACTTTCAATGGAATATCGCGGTTCAATTCCAGATTTTTAGATCCATCTCCACTGGAATCACATGAAGCATACGAGCTCAACAAAAGAAATTCCCGCAACGGGAGAAGTGCCTAAACACATTGCCATCATCATGGATGGCAATGGACGTTGGGCTACCAAACGCTTCTTGCCTCGTGTCGCGGGTCACGTCAAAGGGGTCGATGCAGTACGCGGTGTGGTTGAAGCTTGCATTAAGCGTGGCGTGAAATACTTGACCTTGTTTGCCTTTAGTTCTGAAAATTGGCGCAGACCGCCTGATGAGGTTTCATTTTTGATGCGTTTATTCGTTACCGCATTAGAAAAAGAAGTACGTAAGATGCATGAGAATGGTATTCGCCTCAAGATCGTGGGCGACCTGACGCGTTTCGATCTCGATTTGCAAAAAGCGATTCAGGACGCTGAGGCACTCACCTTGGGGAATGAAAAATTAACGGTGACGGTTTGCGCGAATTATGGAGGTCGATGGGACATCACACAGGCAGTTAATCGTGTGCGAGCCAAGGCAGATCAAGCGGAGCAAATCACCGAAGAAATGATTGCGGAGAATCTGTCGATGGCGTATGCGCCTGAGCCAGATTTATTTATTCGCACGGGTGGCGAAACCCGAATATCTAATTTCTTGCTCTGGCAATTAGCCTATACCGAATTGTATTTCACAGATAAATTTTGGCCCGAGTTTGATGCTGCCGCACTTGATCTGGCAATCGCTTCATTTGGCGGTCGTGAGCGACGCTTTGGCCGTACTAGCGCACAAGTCGGTACCACCTCTTCCTAAATCGGACTGGATCTATTTTTATGCTGAAAACACGCGTAATCACTGCATTGGTTTTGTTGGCTGTTTTGGTGCCGGTTTTATTTTCTGGTTCGCCCTTGGCATTTACAGCGGTGAGTGCTTTATTTGTGATGGCGGCCATGTGGGAAAATCAAAGGCTGTTCAATAAGCCGGCCGGTCTGATGATCGCGGTGATCTGGACCGCTGTATTTGTATTTTTGTCGGTGCGGCAGGCTCCTTTTTCTCTACCCATGTTATTTTTTGTGTGCTCGGCATTTTGGTTGTTAGGCCTAGTACCTTGTTTGCGTTTCGGCTTGCCTGCGACCACCAGTTTTCAGAGTGGTTTGATCAGCGGAATTTATGCCGTAGGGATTTTTGGCTGTTTTATCGCGATGCAGTATTTGTATTTAAAATCGCCTGCAATGCTTCTCTCCGTATTGGCCTTGGTTTGGGCGGCGGATATTGGTGCGTATTTTTTCGGACGTGCTTTTGGACGACGTAAATTAGCGGTGACGATTTCGCCAGGGAAGTCCTGGGAAGGTGCAATAGGCGGGGCTGTTTCTGTCTTACTGTTTGCGTTTGCCTGTCGCTTCGTGCCAGCCCTTGCCGACACTTTCCCAGCGCTTTTGGCAAAGCATGAAAACGAGGTCTTTTTCGTCGGCATTTTGCTGTTGATTTCTGCTGCCAGCGTAGTCGGAGATTTATTTGAATCTTTACTAAAACGTCGTGTCGGAATGAAAGACAGCAGTCATCTATTGCCCGGCCATGGCGGTGTTTTAGATCGTATTGACGCGTTGATCCCGGTCTTGCCTTTGGTTGCGCTACTGGTTTCACGTTGGTAGCTTGAATGCTCGAATGATTGAATGATTGAATGCTCGAATGTTGGTCCGAATAATTAATCCCGCTGCGTATGCATAAACAAAGTGTTTGTATCTTAGGTTCGACAGGATCGATCGGTGTTTCGACCTTGGATGTGATTGCCCGACATCCAGAGCGTTATCAAGTTTTTGCTTTAAGCGCCCACACTCAAGTACAAAAATTGGCCGAGCAGTGTCGACAATTTCAGCCGCAATTTGCGGTCGTGGCGAACACAAATTTGGCGGCGCAATTACGGATCATCTTAGATCAAATGCATAGCAAAACGCAGGTGATGGCCGGTGCCGACGCGCTGTGTGCTATCGCCAGTGATGTCGCTTGTGATACGGTGATGGCCGCGATTGTCGGTGCCGCTGGATTGGCGCCTAGCTTAGCGGCGGCGCGTGCAGGTAAAAAAATTCTATTAGCAAATAAAGAAGCGCTCGTGATGTCCGGTGCTTTGTTCATGAACACAGTGAAGGAACATGGCGCGCAATTACTGCCGATTGATAGCGAGCATAATGCGATCTTTCAATGTTTACCACGCCAGCACGATGCCAGCTTGGGCGACATCGGCGTGAGTAAAATTATTTTGACCGCCTCTGGTGGGCCATTTTTACAACGCAGCTTAGAATCCTTGCACGATGTCACACCCGACGAGGCAATTGCCCATCCGAACTGGGTGATGGGACGCAAAATTTCGGTTGATTCGGCCACCATGATGAATAAGGGACTCGAAGTAATCGAGGCCCATTATTTATTTACAGCGCCTGCCGAAAAAATTGAAGTGCTGATTCATCCACAAAGCGTAGTGCATTCTATGGTTTCCTATACCGATGGTTCGGTGTTAGCACAAATGGGTAATCCCGATATGCGCACGCCGATTGCTTACGGCTTGGCGTTTCCAGAGCGCGTCGCCTCGGGTGTTGCGCAATTAGATCTCACCCGTTTCGCACACTTGCATTTTCAAAAACCCGATTTTGATCGTTTTCCTTGCCTTGCTTTGGCCTACGAAGCACTCAAAGTCGGCGGCTTTGCTTCCACTATTCTCAATGCGGCTAACGAGATAGCCGTTGAGGCCTTTTTGGCGGGACGTTTGGGATTTCGTTCGATTGAGGCTGTGATTAGTGAGACCCTCGCGGACGCAGTTGGGCAAGTTGGAGCGGGTGCACTGACGGATTTGGAGTCGGTATTAGCGGTGGATGGATTAGCCCGTCGCTGTGCGGAAAGTCAAATTGCTAAGCGCGGAGTGAATTATGTTGAGTGATGCCGTGCAACCGATTTGGGCATTTGCATTGGTCTTAGGGCCCTTGATTGTGCTGCATGAATTGGGTCATTTTTGTGTCGCTCGTTGGTGTGGTGTGCGCGTGTTGCGATTTTCTATCGGCTTTGGTAAGCCAATTTGGAGTCGACGTTTTGGGAAAAGTGAGACCGAGTGGGTCATTTCCATGATTCCTTTGGGTGGTTACGTCAAGATGTACGATGCCAAATTGATCGCGCCAATAGAAGGCCAGGAGATTGATCTTAAGGGCGACTTTTCGAGTGCCAATGTATGGAAACGAATCGCGATTATTCTGGCTGGACCTGCGAGTAATTTCTTGGTGGCGATTTTGCTTTTAGCAGGAATATTGATGCACGGAACCCAGCAACCGCTGGCCAAGCTTCGCATAGGTTCCACGCAAAGCTTGGCTTATCAAGTTGGATTACGCAGTGGCGATAAAGTCTTGGAGATCAATGGTGAAGTTGTATCGGCTTGGGATGATATGCTCGCTCATTTATTGCAGGCGGGCTTAAATCACCAAGATGCTAGTGTAAAGATTTCTCGTGCTAATCCAGATCGTTTAGGAAGCACCAGTGTAATTGAGATACCTTTGCACCTGAGTCAAATGCCGGTACAGGAACTAGGTGCAAATTTTTTGAGCGCGTGGGGTATTGATTATTTTCGTCCCCCGGCAAAGATCATCAATGTGGTCGCGGGTGGGGTGGCGAGTCGTGCTGGTTTGCTCGCGGGGGATCAGATAGTAGAAATTGATGGACGAGCCATCAAGGACAGCCTTGAATTGATCGAAATAGTCGGCGCGTCGGCGAATAAAAACATGCAGTTTCAGGTGCGTCGTGGCGATCAGATGTTGACGTTCACAATGACACCGATGGAAGTAAAAGAGAAAGAAACCAGTCACGGACGTATTCAAGTTGAGCCAGATAGCCATGTTGAGACAAAAGAAGTGGCTTATGGGCTCTTTGATGCCCTGGTCAAAGGCAGCGCACAGACTTGGGATTCGAGTGTCATGACCTTGAGCATGCTAGGGAAAATCGCGACCGGACGGGCATCTCTGCGCAATATATCAGGTCCTATTTCGATAGGAAATTATGCCGCACAGGCCGCGAAATTCGGAATAGTGAGTTTTTTAGGACTGATGGCCTTGATCAGTATTAGTTTAGGTGTGATGAATTTGCTGCCAATACCTTTGTTAGATGGCGGTCATTTGTTGTATTATTCGCTGGAAGTTTTTACCGGAAAGCCAATTTCCGAAAGATTTGTAGAAATAGCACAGCGAGGAGGGCTAGTTGTGCTGTTGTGTTTGATGATGCTCGCGTTTTTTAACGACATCGTGTATCCGCTTCCACATTGAGGAAGCGGGGATGCTTTTTTGTTTTTGAGTTGTCATCGTTTAGAAATATTGAGACGAAATAAACCCCAATGAAATTAAAATTCGAGAAATTTACACTGCCCGCTTTTCCGCGCCATATCCTTGCTCTTGCAGCCCTCGCTCTGTGCTCAGGACAGGCTTCTGCCATCGAAGCATTTACGGTGAAAGATATTCGCGTTGAGGGCTTGCAAAGAACAGAAGCCGGTACCGTTTTTAGCTATCTGCCAGTACGGGTAGGTGAAACATTTAACGATGCCAAGAGTATTTCCACGATCAAAGCCTTGTTTGCGACAGGATTTTTTAAAGACGTGCAAATTGAGGTGCAAGACGGTGTCCTCGTCGTTTTGCTGGAAGAACGTCCAACGATTTCGACCGTAGAATTTGTCGGGACTAAAGAATTTGAAAAAGACCAGCTCATTAAAGCGCTCAAAGATATCGGTGTCGGTGAGACGCATATCTTCGATAAAGCGACCGTTGAACGGGCTGAGCAAGAGCTGAAAAAGCAGTATCTTTCGCGTGGCTTGTACGGCGCACAAGTAAAGACCGTCATTACCCCGATTGAACGCAATCGTGTCAACGTCACCTTTAATGTAGAAGAGGGCGATATCGCGCGCATCGCAGAGATTAACATCATCGGCAACAAAGCTTTTTCAGACGCAGAACTCAAAGATATGCTGGCACTGAGTACGCCGACTTGGTTTAGTTGGTATTCCAAAGCCGATCAGTATTCCAAGCAAAAATTATCCGGTGACATCGAGAGCATTCGATCTTTTTATCAAAACCGTGGCTATCTAGAAATGCAGATCAGCTCAACGCAAATTTCGATCACGCCAGATAAAAAGCACATCTACATCACGATCAATATCGATGAAGGGGATAAGTACACGATCTCCGACATGAAAATCGAAGGTGAGACTTTTGGACGTGAAGCGGAGTTGGAGAGCTTATTATTTCTCAAAAAAGGGAATGTTTATAATGCCGCCCTGTTGACCAGCAGCACCAAACGTATCACCGATCGTATGGGCAATTATGGTTACGCGTTTGCAAACGTCGTGGCCAATCCTCTGGTTGATAAAGATAAAAAAGAAGTCGCTTTCACGGTCTTCGTTGATCCTGGTAAGCGGGTTTATGTGCGCCGCATTAATTTGGCGGGCAATACACGTACCCGTGACGAAGTTATTCGTCGTGAATTCCGTCAGTTTGAAGGCTCTTGGTACGATGGTGAAAAAATTAAAGTGTCGCGTGATCGCGTCGAATATTTAGGTTATTTCAAGGATGTCACGGTCGATACACCTGAAGTGCCAACCAGTGTCGACCAAGTCGACATGAACCTCACAGTGACTGAAAAACCAACCGGTAACATCATGTTAGGTGCTGGCTATTCCAGCGCAGAAAAAATCACCATTACCGGTGCGATTCAGCAAGTCAATGCCTTTGGTAGCGGTGATACCATAGGCGTCGATATCAACACCAGTAAATACAATCGCACGATTTCGGTATCTCACATGGATCCTTATGTGACCGATGAAGGGATTAGTCGCGCGATTGATTTGTATGTGCGAACCTCTTTGCCACCGCTTGGTTTCAGTGGTTTCTACCGGATACGTTCCGATGGTGGCAATATCCGTTACGGCGTTCCTTTCTCGGAATTCGATACCGTATTCTTCGGGATCGGTTTAGAACGCTCCAAAATTGATACCTATACCGATAGTCCGTTTCGTTATCGTAAATACGTGGCCGATTTTGGTGGCGCTAGTGTAGAAAAAGACCCAACGAAGCTAGATACTTGGGGTATCGGTACTGCGTCCAATAACACGATTCCTTTGTCAGCGGCGTGGCAGCGCGATAACCGTGACAATGTTTTGACACCTTCCATTGGACGCTATCAGCGCTTTAATTTTGAACTGTCCGCTTACGGTGAATTTAAATATTATCGTGCGATTTACAAGCACGAATACTACAAGCCAATTTATCGTTCAGTGATTTTGGCGATGAATGGGGAGTTTGATTTCGGTCATGGTTTAAGTGGTAAGCCTTACCCGCTATTTAAAAATTTCTATGCCGGTGGTATCGGCTCTGTGCGTGGTTACGAACCGTCTTCATTGGGTTCTAAAGACCCATATGGAAATACTTTGGGTGGCGCAACCCGCGTTGTTGGTAACATCGAATTGCAAGTGCCTTTCCCAGGCGCAGATAAATCTCTGCGTTGGTTTACTTTCTTTGACGTGGGTAATGTTTTTGATGAAGGTCAGAAAATCCGGGCGCAAGATATGCGAACCTCAGTGGGCCTAGGGATCAGCTGGATTTCACCTATGGGGCCGCTTAAACTGAGTTTTGGCCGTCCTTTGAACGCGAAACCTGAAGATCATCGTCAAGGCTTCCAATTTACAATGGGAACCGGCTTTTAAAGTAGATCTTTAGCAGCGTCCCAGCATTTGCGAAGACTAAGGTGTATATTGTGGGCGGGACGCCGCAAACGAAAATAGTGATTTAGGTGGAATTTTGATCCATTGCATTGCGTGGATCGATTTGGGCAGTGTGGAAACGATATTAGGTTAAAGATCATGTCAACTCAATTTCTACGGTACTTTCTGAGTCGCTTTCTGTTTTTATTCGCCGCGATGGGGGCGATGACGGCGCAGTGTTATGCGCAGGTGGATATTCAAGGCTTTCGCGTTGCCTATATCGATGGGCAAAGGGTCTTGAACGAATCCCTACCTGCTAAAATGGCGACCGCAAAGATAGAGCAGGAATTTTTGAAGCGGACCAAAGAGCTCGATGAATTGAACGATAAATTGCGCGTTTTGGCACGTAAGCTTGATAAAGAAGCGCCGAGCTTGAGTGAAATGGAAAGACTTAAACGGCAACGTGAAATCAACGACCTTGATCTCGATTTCAACCGCAAGCAACGCATTTTTAATGAAGATTTGGGGCAGCGAAAACAAGAAGAACGCGCCATTCTTTCCGAACGAACACAAAAAGTAGTACGCGCTATCGCCGAAGCAGAAAAGATCGATTTGGTGATCGAAGAGGCGTTTTATTTTAATCCGCGCATTGATATAACCGATAAGGTAATCAAAGCCTTAGCAAAGTAACTCATGACAGAAATTAGCATTCGACTAGGGGAGTTGGTCGATCGCTTTGGTGGTCAATTATTGGGTAGCGCTGATTGCGCTATTGTCGGCATTGCTCCTTTGGGTGATGCACATGAACGCCAAATCAGTTTCCTTTCCAACTCAAAATTAAAAGCACAAGTCGAAACGACGCGCGCTTGTGCCATCATTATCACCGAGGCTGAGCACGCGTCTTTGAACGCGCCGCGAGTCGATAATTTCATTATCACCGCCAATCCCTACGTCTATTTTGCCAAATTGGCGCAGTATTTTTATACGCTCAATGCGATACGCCCTGAAACGGGAATACATCCTAGCGCTTGGGTCAGCCCACGTGCTGTCCTTGCCGCTTCCGCGACCATTGGGCCGCATGTCTCGATTGAGGCCGATTGTGTGATCGGCGAAGGCGTGCATCTCGAAGCCGGGGTGGCGCTTGGGCGTGGCGTGCAGATCGGAGCGTATTCCCATTTATATGCCAACGTCAGTGTTTATCAAGACTGTGTCTTGGGCGAACGAACTATTGTGCACTCCGGCGCGGTGATTGGTGCCGACGGCTTTGGTTTTGCCAATGAAAAAGGAAGCTGGTTAAAGATACCGCAAACGGGACGTGTGGTGATTGGCAATGATGTCGAAATTGGTGCCAATACCAGCATTGATCGAGGTGCATTGGCCGATACCATTATTGAAGATGGGGTGAAACTCGATAACCAAATCCAAATTGGCCACAATTGTCATATTGGCGCACATACCGCGATGGCAGGCTGCGTCGGTGTGGCAGGTAGTGCCAAGATAGGGCGCTATTGCACATTTGGCGGCGCTGCCATGATTTTGGGACATTTGACGATTGCTGACCATGTGCATATTTCTTCCGGCAGTATGGTGTCGCGTTCCATTCTAGAAGCAGGACAATATACCGGTTTTTATCCGCTTGCAAAAAATGCAGATTGGGAAAAAACCGCAGCGATTGTACGCAATCTCGGCAGCATGCGCGAAAAACTCAAACAATTAGAAAAAATTGTGAAGGCAAAATCTTAGAATTATTCGCCTAAGCATTTTCTTTTTATCGATCCGAGTAATCATTGCTCAGTTCGAACCGCTATCATCAAAAACTATTTAAGAAAAATCAAATGGAAAATTCAGATAAAACCCTAGACCAAAGCTTAGCTAAGAGTTTAGATAAGAGTCTAGATAAAAGTCTAGATATTACGCAAATCAAGCAATACCTTCCACATCGCTATCCTATGCTTTTGGTGGATCGTGTTTTGACTTGGGAGAGTGGTAAGACAATTACCGCAATCAAAAATGTCACCGCCAATGAAGAATTTTTTAACGGGCATTTTCCAAACAAACCCGTAATGCCTGGCGTTTTAATGGTCGAAGCGATGGCGCAAACCGCTGCAATTTTGTCGTTTTTGACGATGGGAAGAAAGCCCGATGAAAACACCATCGTGTATTTTGCAGGTATCGATAATGTGCGTTTCAAACGCCCCGTAGGGCCTGGCGATCAATTGAAAATGGACGTGGAAATCACCCGTGTCGCGCGTGGCATCTGGAAATATAAAGCGGTGGCAAGTGTTGATGGGCAGCTCGCGGTAGAAGCGGATTTGATGTGCACCATGCGTAGCACCACCGATGAAGTAAAACCAAACCCAGCCGAGCCAGGAGCGGTGTGATGAAGATTCATGCGACGGCCATTATCGATCCCAATGCGCAATTAGATTCCAGCGTTGAGGTCGGTGCCTATTCCATTATCGGACCGCATGTGCGTATCGGTGCGGGGACGAAAATAGCTTCGCATGTCGTGATTGAAGGACATACGACGATCGGTGAAAATAATCAATTTTTTCAGTTTTCTTCGATAGGTGCAGCGCCGCAGGATAAAAAATATGCGGGTGAGCCGACCGAGTTGGTGATTGGCGACCGGAACGTGGTACGCGAATTTTGTACCTTCAATATTGGTACGATACAAGACGGCGGTGTGACGCGCCTAGGCCATGATAATTGGATTATGGCCTATGTCCATATTGCGCACGATTGCCAGGTGGGCAATCACACGATTTTTGCCAATAATGCGGCCCTGGCGGGGCATGTTCACATCAGTGATTGGGTGATACTCGGCGGTTTTTCGAATGTCCACCAATTTTGCAAAATAGGTCCGCATGCGATGGTCGGCATGACCACGAGTTTAACGCAGGATGTTCCTCCATTTGTGATTTTAAATGGCAATCCAGCAGCTGCACATGGGATTAATATCGAGGGCTTAAAGCGCCGCGGCTTTAGCAAAGAGCAGATATCTGCGATACGCCAAGCCTACAAAATTTTGTATAAATCGGGCTACACCTTGGAAGAAGCGAAAATTGAACTGCAAGCGCATGCTAGCGCTTTGCCCGATGAAGATGCGACCCATGTGCATTTGTTTCGAAATTTCCTCGATACTTCCACACGCGGTATTGTTCGCTAAAATGAAGGAAATTGCGTCTTGAATTCGCCCATCATTTCTCTGGTTGCAGGTGAAGCTTCGGGTGACATGCTCGCGGCACGCATGCTGTCGGGGCTACGCGCCTTGAACCCAGACGCACGAACCCACGGCATCGGTGGACCTTTGATGGCGGAGCAAGGATTTGTCAGTGACTTCGCGATGGAAAAACTTTCGGTGCGCGGGGTCTTTGAAGTGCTGATGCATTACCGTGAAATTTCCGGCATACGCGATCAACTCACACAGCAATTACTCGATGAACGCCCTTCGGTGTTTATTGGCGTGGATGCGCCGGATTTTAATCTTGACTTAGAAATCAAGCTCAAACAGGCGGGCATACCGACCATGCATTACATTAGCCCTTCAATTTGGGCGTGGCGTGGATGGCGTATCAAAAAAATTGCTGAGGCGGTGTCGCATATGCTAGTGGTTTTCCCTTTTGAGGAAGCGATTTATCAGCGTGCGGGCATTCCGGCTACTTACGTAGGACATCCTTTAGCGCAAATGATACCGCTAGAACCTGATGTCGCCGCCGCGCGCAATGAGTTAGGATTAGATACTCAAAGAAGAGTGCTGACTCTGTTGCCCGGTAGCCGAATGTCGGAATTAAAATACAACACGGTTGCCTTTATTCGCACGGCAAAAATTTTGTGCCAACGTGATCCGCAATTGCAAATCTGTGTGCCTATGGTCGGTGCCAAGCAACGTGCCTACTATTCGAAACTGGTGTTAGATGCACAGCTCGATGGCGTACCGATACTTTTGATGGAAGGTAAATCCCATACCGCTATCGCTGCCGCCGATGTGGTATTGGTCGCATCGGGCACTGCTTCTTTGGAAGTGGCTTTGTACAAGAAGCCGATGGTGATTGCCTATAAAATGATGGCCGCTTCTTGGCATGTGCTCAAACATATGGCTTATCAGCCTTGGATAGGTTTGCCGAATATTCTTGCTGAAGAATTTTTGGTTCCTGAATTTTTGCAGTCCCGCGCAACGCCAGAAGCGATGGCCGATGCACTTTGGCAGCAATTAAATGACGAAGCCAAGCAAGGCAAGCTTAAGCATCGCTTCACCGAATTACATCACAGCCTGTTACGCGATTCTGCCAATTTGAGTGCGCAAGCTGTGTTGGATGTCATCGCAAAGGCAGGACGCCGCTAGGCCCATTATGTATATCGATTCGCATTGTCATATTAATTTCCCTGAGCTTGCGCAGCAAATGCCCGCGCTTTTGCAACGCATGGCCGAAAACCATGTCACCCATGCCCTGTGCGTGTCGGTAGATTTGGCCGACTTTCCGCAAGTATTGGCACTGGCGGAGCAATACCCCCATATTTACGCGTCGGTCGGTGTCCATCCTGATTACGAGGATACCCAAGAACCTAGCGCGGAACTTTTAGTGCAGTTGGCGCAGCATCCCAAAATTATCGCCATTGGCGAAACCGGATTGGATTACTACCGACTCAAGGGTGATTTGGAGTGGCAACGTGAACGATTTCGTCAACATATTCGCGCTTCACGCCTATGCCGTAAGCCCTTAATCATCCATACACGCGCTGCGTCCGAAGACACGATACGTATTATGCGAGAAGAAGGTGCTGGGACAGATCAAGGCGGTGTGGCCGGTGTCATGCATTGTTTTACCGAATCCTTAGAAGTGGCGCAGGCCGCCATCGAGATGGGTTTTTACATTTCGTTTTCAGGCATTTTAAGTTTTAAGAGCGCAAAGGATTTGCAGGCGGTTGCTAAGGCATTGCCGATAGAGCGCATCTTGATCGAAACTGATTCACCTTACCTAGCCCCGGTACCGCATCGCGGCAAAATGAACGAACCCGCTTTTGTGCGCCATGTAGGCGAATTTTTGGCCGACCTCAAACAGCTTCCACTAACCCAAGTCCAGCAACAAACCAGCCAAAATTTCTTCGATTTGTTTAACTTAAAAGTCGGTGCATAAAATGGGGCGCTTTCAAGCTCGATTTCAAGCTCACTTCAAATCTCACTTCAAAGCGCAAATACTGGCCTTGTTACGACTCAGCTGCTTTGTTTTTATGGGCAGTCTATCGCTGACTTTAGCTGCGCAAACCAGGGTAGATGCTGAACGCGAAAGTTTGTTAAAAGCAGTTCGTTTCGACGATCTGCAAACGGTTCAAGAATTAGTCAAACAAGGCCAAAGCCCGAATCAAACCGAAACAGATCGCGGAGAAACTTTGCTGATGATATGTGTGCGTGAACATTCAATGAAGGTGTTTGAACACCTGCTCACCAGCGATAAAATTAATCTCGATCTACGCGCCAATAACGGCGATACCGCCCTGATGTTAGCGGCCTATCTTGAGCAAGAAGCGATGCTGAGCGCGCTCATCGCAGGCCACGCGAAACTCGATCAAGACGGTTGGACGGCCTTGCATTATGCCGCGGTGGTGGGTAATGAAGCGATCATGAAAATCTTACTAGAGCACGGCGCGCAAGTAAATGCGCTGACCCCGAATCAAATGACACCACTGATGTTAGCGGCGCGTCGTGGTTTGGTTTCTCCTTTACGATTATTGCTCGAACAGGGCGCGCAACGCGATCTCAAAAGCAAAGAAGGAATGACCGCGTATGATTTTGCCCTTGCAGCCGAGCAGCGCGCGGCGCAAGAAATCCTAAAGCTAAACTAAGATTTCCATTAAGTCTGAACCCACCACGATTTCTCCATCAAAAAAAGGCCGCACTGCATCTATCCAAATTTGATCTTCCAAATAAGGATATCCGCCTGGTACGAAGTGCGATAGCACCAATTTCTTAACCTTGGCGCGCGTCGCGAGCCGTCCCACTTGCTCACAACTGGAATGACTGGCCAAGAGATGTTCCTTTAAGCGCAAAGCATTCGGCTCCGTCCCGAGTAATTTTTCCAGTGAAGGCAGGTGCATGACTTCGTGTACCAAGACATCCGCGTCTTGGGCTAATTCTAAAAGTCGCTCCGAAAAAGTCGTGTCCCCAGAAATGACGATCGATTTCCCCGCATGATCAAAGCGATAGGCGAACGAGGGTTGGACCGGTGGATGCACGACTTCAGCCGCGCGTACTGTGACCGTATCATTTTGCAAGACCACACCGGCTCGCACAATTTCGTGTGGATGGACGAGCGTGGAAAATGGAACACGCCCTTCATCCTGTTCGCGAATGCGAATGTCTTCTGCGTTGAGTTCTTGAAAAAGCCGGGTCATTTTGCGTAGAGGTGCAGGACCATAGGTATCAACACGATGGCTTAAATCAGCCGCCCACGCCAGCAATAGTAAATTGCCATAATCGGCATTGTGGTCGGAGTGTTGATGCGTCAGAAAGACATGCCGAAGCGTAGAAAGTTTAATGCCTGCTTTGACGATTTGTTGAGCGACACCATTGCCGCAATCAATCACGTAAGCCTCTTCGCCTATCATTATCAATTGGGCAGGCGCCGCACGATTTTTCTTTGGCGTTGGACCACCCGCAGTCCCCAATAAAATGAGCCGCATTGCCCCCGTTTGTGATGAAACAGGGGTGGTCGTGGCTGATGGTGATGCTGAGTTTGGTCTCGCGCCACTAGACTGAGCTAAGCTTGCTAGTGAAAGATTTGCACCCAATAAACCCAAGCTCATTTGTAAGCTGTTTCGCAAAATTTTTCTACGGGAATGATTTAAGTTCGGCATGATATTTAAAAGAATTTAAATCGCAAGTATGCGATGTCGTCGTCGGCACTCAGGCTTATTTTTTTGAAGTTGATCTCTGCTTTTTGGGTTTCATCGGATAATACCCGCATCGACAGCGTTTGCACACTAGTCTTATAAAGACGGCGCGATTGGCGCAAGGACATGCGCTTAGCGGTATTAGAGCCAATTTGCGGATACTTGCGCTTTAGTGAATTTTAATTTTAAAGGATGGGGATGATGGCTAGTTTATTTTTTGTATTTCGAATCGGCCTGGCGTGGGTACTCGGCGGCCTGATGATGATTTTGGTGCTAACACAGGTTCTGTTTTTCTCGCACAGCAGTGGCATGGAAATACTCCCTATGATCTTTGGATTTGCAGCAGTGGTTGCGGCGTTTTCGCATATTCGCCGAGTACGCTTAATCGCCGCAACAGTCAATCGGGATACCTTGGCGAATCGGCAAAGACGTCAAATTGAGTTGCCCTTGGATTCGAATGACGCGTTTATTTTGCTTGAAGCTGCGATTAAAGAATTACCCGGCGTGGAGCAGGTCGAGAGTGCACCGGATAGTTTGCAGCTACGCGCTAAAGTGCAAAGGATTAATCCCTATCAAACGATTTTTTCAAAAAATGTGCGTCTGTTTCAATGGATGGAAAGTGGTCATAATCAAATTTTGTTGACGATTTCACCCGGGGCCGAAGTGTCGAGTTTAACGTTGATCTGTGAACCCAATCGTGCCGCTTGGACAGATACATTTTTAGTCGATAACGGCACCAACCTCGAAAATGCAGAGGCGATAGGGCGCGCAATTTCGCGTCGTATTGCCGCCAATCGGCAAGCCGAAAAAGCCAATGTGCGCTTGACCATCACCGAGAAAGAATTAGCGTTGGCAAGACTCAATCTCTTACATGCCCAGGTGGAGCCGCATTTTCTTTACAATACTTTAGCCAGCGCACAATTATTAACCCGCGCCGACCCTGTTCGAGCTGATGAAATGTTAGGCAATCTCATCAGTTATTTACGCCATTCTTTACCCAAAACAGAAGAGTCGCCTTCCAGTATAGGTGCAGAGCTGGAGCGTACCCGCGCCTATCTCGACATCATGCGGATACGCATGGGATCGCGTTTGCAGGTGAGTATTGAAGTCCCTGAATATCTTAAGCCGGTTTTATTCCCCAGCATGATGCTGCAAACCTTGGTGGAAAATGCGATTAAACACGGCATTGAACCGAAAATTGGTGGGGGTATGATTTGGATATTAGCGCGTGCTCATGAGAATAATGTGGCGCTGACTGTGGCCGATAATGGGCGCGGTTTAAATGTGGAAAATACAGGCACAGGTATTGGCTTGAAAAATATCCGTGAACGTTTGCGCTTGGCGTATGGCGGCGACGCGAGTTTCGGTATTGTCGCTAACTTTCCAGAGGGTGTCGCGGCGACCATTACCGTTCCAACCAGTTTTATCGCAGGAGATTCACATGCCTAAATGTATCGTTGCCGAAGACGAAAATCTATTGCGCGAAGCACTCCTAGAACAATTGAGTAAAGTCTGGCCGGAATTGGAAATTGTCGCTGCTTGTGACGATGGTGGCAGTGCGTTAGAAGCGATTACCGAGTTCCAACCTGAAGTGGTGTTTCTTGATATTCGCATGCCCGGCTTGAGTGGGATTGAGGTCGCTGAAGCGATGGCGCAGTGTAGCCCGCAGAGTCAAATTATTTTTGTCACTGCTTACGATCAATACGCGATTGATGCCTTTGAAAAAGGTGCGCTTGATTATCTTTTGAAGCCCGTCACTTACGACCGACTTTCAGCGACAGTAAAGCGAATACAAATGCGTTTGAGCGCGACAGAACTTGATGGCAACGCGGTCGCCAAGTTGTTGTCGAATCTCAGTGCAAATTTAGGACTCAGCTTGCAAACACCCTTCGTGCATACGCAAAAGAAAGATGCCTTGGTGTGGCTGACAACCAGTTCGGGGATGGAGACTAAATTGATTATGGTGGACGATGTCGCCTACTTTAAATCGGACAATAAATACACTGTGGTCATGACAGCGGAGGGCGAATCTTTATTACGAAAGCCCATCCGTGAATTACTCGATGTGCTCGACTCGCGTCACTTTAAACAAATTCATCGTTCGACCATCGTCAATTTCAAAGCCATCGCTTCGGTTGCGCGTGACGATGCTGGAAAAGGGATAGTCAAACTCAAGACCCGACCAGAAACACTGAGCGTGAGCCAGCCCTTCATGATTTTATTTAGAAATATGTGAGCCATCGATGCGAGCGGAATCCATTCAAACTGGCAAAATGAGCTTCTTATGTGAGACTTTAAAACGCACGCTAGCCCTTAGTGCAGGGGTTGACTACACCGTTTTGGAGGAGCGAAATGCTTCAGGAAACTATGCATTTGGACGCGGACGGCAAAAATATTATGGACTCGGTTGCTTAGTCATTTTTTTCGCCTGTTTTTCAGCTTATGGCATGGGACATCTACTCGCTACCATGAGTGGCATCTCGGTTTGGGCGGCCGCTCTTGGTGGTTTGGTCTGGGGTTTATTTCAATGGTGTTTAGAGCGGCAAATTTTACTCAGCATCGCATTAGATGCACGCTGGTGGCAGAAGCTATGGGGTTTCTCGTGGCGTAGTGTGCTCGCGGCGCTTTCCGCTTTGAGTTTGGTTTATCCCTTTTTTGTTGAAAGTAATCGCGCCGAGATCGATCTGCATTTAAGAGAAATTGCGACACAACGTTTGACCTATAATTTAGCCGCCAGCGAGCAAGCGGTGGGACTCGCGGCTTTGAGCGAAGAATTAAATGTGCTCAAGCTTGAGCAGCTCGCAATTGAAACGCAATTGCGCTCAGACCCGCCGGAACTCGCTGCATTCAAACAGCGGGCGCGGCAGTGTTGGCTACGTTTTGACATCAAAGAAAAGCAATTGCGTGCGAACCTCGCGAAAGTGGCGGGTGCGGCGGAAAATTTGAGTGAGAAGTCGGGGGTGACAAGTTCTCGATCATTGCAGGCGCAACGTGATCAGTTGCAAACTACCTGTTCGAATGCAGATGCACTCGTCACTGAAAAATTACTCGCTTGGAAAAATGCTAAACGTCTAGAAAAAAATGCCTTGAACCAGCGCCAGTCAAATGCGATAGCCTATGCCGATCAGGCGCGAAAACAAAGTATGGAATTAAATCAAATTTATGCGCAAAAAGTAGAAACAGCCAGCCGCTCTGGATTTGCCGCTGACTTTGTCGCCGTGGCCGATTTATTGAAGACAGATTCTAGCCGGCAAATCCAATTTATTTGGTGGCTGATCTGGTTTTTGACGATAGAGTTAGTCGCAATTATGATCAAGTTTACGTCCAGCACCGATGTCGACGATCGCTTCTTGGCCGACGAACAATGGAGTCGGGCGCAGGTCGATTATTTACAACTGATGCGTTGTCAGGAAATGGCTTATCCGGTTCAGTTGTTACGACTCACATTGACCCAGTTAGCGCAAGCCGAGCAGTTCGCAGCAGAATATTCTGCTGCGAGCAAAACGGATGTTGCCAGCAGTCTGCTCGCGCAATTACTGGCAAAAACAGCGGCAGATTTGACCCAGGCATTCGAGAAAAAACGGCAGCGCTGGCAAGAAAGCTTTGCGTGACAATTTTCTTTACGAGGAGACAGGTGCCTGCATAAATTGAAACAGCGCCTCTAGCACCAGATCAGCCTGTTCCGACATTAAAGAATGACCGCAATTGTCAATCGAGATGACTTGGCTATTTTGAACCGAATCGCTGAGTTTTTTTCCTGCCTTTGCGGGTGTCATCATATCGTTTTTTGCGAGCAAAAATAGGCTAGGGCAGCGTACTTTTTGTGCACTTACCTCACCGTTTTCGTATTCGTTGCAGGCCTTAAAGTCATTCAAAAATACTTTATTTGGATTGATGCTCGAGATTCTTTGCATGAGCCGTACTGCGCCATTCATCACTGAAAATCCAGGCCCCGGACAGGAGGGTTTGTGCGCCATACTGCTATGGGAAAAAATCGTCACCATATCGATTGCGGTTTGTTCACTATTCTCAGCCGCAAACAGCAAGGTATCCGATACTTTCATTGGGAATGCAGTTCCTAGTAGGGCTAATTTTTCGATGCGATCTGGGGCATTGGCGGCGGCCTCCAAAGCGATTAAAGAGCCCATGCTATGTCCGACTAAATAGGCATTTTGTACGCCACTTAATTCAATGAGTTCGAGTATCCAAGCGGCCATTTGTTCTATGCTAGGCAGTGCCTCACCTTTGCTACGCCCATGTCCGGGCAAATCCACAGCAAGCACACTAAACCCATGATGGGCAAGATAGCGTGATTGCAGCGCCCAAACCGAGTGATCGTTTTGCGCGCCGTGGATAAAAATAATGGTCGGCAAGTTAGGGTTGAAAGCCTTGCCGCCGGTATAGCAATAAGCTTCATGTCCATGAATTTTGATGTGCATATTATTTTCCTTTTTGTGCCATCTTTAGGCCGCGCGTTAGGTCCTCGATTAAGTCGTCTGCGTCTTCTAATCCGATCGAAAGGCGAATACTGCCTTCGGTAATACCGGAAGCGGCTAACTGTTCGCTCGGCACCCTAAAATGAGTGGTGGATGCAGGATGTATCACTAAGGATTTTGCGTCACCTACATTGGCCAAATGTGAAAATATTTTGAGCGATTCGACGAAGCGTTGCCCGGCTGCGCGGTCACCTTTGAGGTTAAACGAAAAGACTGAGCCGCAACCTTTGGGTAAGAGCGTTTTTGCCAATTCGTAATCGGGATGGGATGCTAATTCGGGAAAGGAAATCGATTCCACGGCGGCTTGGCTACCGAGGAATTCGACGATCCGACGGGTATTGGCAATGTGTCTTTCCATCCGCAGTCCTAGTGTTTCTACGCCTTGTAAAATCGTGAAAGCATTGTGTGGACTCATGCACGCGCCGAAGTCGCGCAAACCCTCACGTCGCGCGCGCAACGCAAATGCGCCAACACTCGATTCTTCGCTAAACACCATGCCGTGAAAACCTTCATATGGTTCGCAGAGTTCGGCGAAGCGTCCGGTTTTTTCGTAGGCATTTTGCCAGTCGAAGGTGCCACCATCAATTAAGACGCCACCGATGGCAGTGCCATGACCACATAAAAATTTAGTTGCCGAATGAAAAATCAGGTCGGCCCCAAAATCGAAAGGGCGCAATAAGTAAGGTGTGGTGAAGGTCGAGTCGACCATCAAAGGCAAATGATGTTCATGCGCGATGGCGCTGATGGCTGGAATATTTAAAACGTCAAGGCCAGGGTTGCCTAGGGTTTCGCCAAAAAAAACTTTGGTGTTAGGTCGGATTGCAGCACGCCAAGCATCGAGGTCGCGCGGATCAACGAAAGTCGTTTCTATGCCAAAGCGCTTCATCGTGTACGACAAAAGATTATGCGAACCACCATACAGCGCACGCGAGGCGACCACATGCGAGCCAGCACCCGCAATGGTGGATAATCCGAGATGCATAGCGGCTTGCCCACTGGCCACGGCAATCCCGGCCACACCACCTTCCAAGGCCGCCATTCGTTCTTCCAAAACAGCATTAGTCGGATTCGTGATCCGGCTATAAACATGGCCAGCTCGCTCCATGTTAAATAGTGCAGCGGCGTGGTCGGAATCTTTAAAGGCAAATGAAGAGGTGAAGTAAATCGGTGTGGCGCGTGCGCCGGTCGCGGGGTCGCTTGTGGCACCCGCATGCAAGGCGAGGGTATCAAACCCGGGATATTTGGGAGCGCTCATGGCGGTCGTTCCTTAAATGACACGTGAAAGTCTATTGGGCTTTGCAGCGAAAATAGGCTTAATTAGAAAGCCGACATGCTAAACCACTGCCGGCTGTCTGTGTATTGGTTTTTGTGTTGGTTTTTTAAAACAACAGGGTTTTTTTGATTATTGTTTATCTTTGCGTGCAATCACTGGATTTTTCTGGTTGCATGCGATACATTAGGATGTATTAAGGCAAGAAAAAACTTGGTCGATGGCATTCCCTCAAGGTTTTTCTGATCCCTCAAATTAAAAGTGCTTAATACGTGTTCAGGCAAAACGCTTAAGCAGCATAAAATAGCGTGAGTTTGCGCTTCGCTTGAAGTTTTAGTCCTGCACAATCGCTGGTTTTGTATCCTGGAGGAAGACATGAAAGTTTCAGAAATTTTACAGGTTAAGGGCAATATACTTTTTACGATTACCCCCGACACCGCACTCATGGATGCCGTGACCTTCATGGATGAAAAAGATCTCGGCTCCCTGATCGTGATGGAAGCGGGTGTAGTCGCTGGCATTTTGACTTTTCGGGAAGTGATACGCGCCATCCATAAAAATGGCGGTTCTCTAGGGGCTGATACTGTGCGCAGCTGCATGGACGATCATCCTTTGACCATCACACCCGATACGGAAGTCAATGAAGTGCGTCGCTTAATGTTAGAAAAACATGCGCGTTACGTGCCAGTATTGGATCAAAATACCCTGATGGGCGTGATGTCATTTTATGACGTGGCGCGCGCAGTGTTGGAAGCGCAAAGTTTTGAAAACAAAATGTTAAAGGCTTATATTCGCGACTGGCCTGTTGAAGACGAGAAATGAAACACAAGCACCTGAACCCACAAATTTTGTGGGTTTTTTTTTGACCGAGTTTTAGCTTGTGAATTGCATACAAGCGAGATTAAAGAAACTACCAAAAACAATTCAAGGGGATTAAATATGCATATCGCTATCATCGGTGCTGGTTTGGCAGGACTTACCGCGGCTCGTCAATGTCAGGCACAAGGGCATCAAGTCAGCGTGTACGAAAAAAATGCAGAGGTAAGCGGTCGGATGGCGACACGCCATACTGAGCTAGGTGGTTTTGATCACGGCGCACAGTATTTTACGGCGCAAACAGATCGCTTTAAAAAGGAACTCGATGAATGGTGTCAGTCTTCTTGGGTGGTTGCTTGGGAAAGCAAGTTAGCCCAACTTGATCAGGGTCAAGTCAAGTCTTTACCCACAGGGCCGCAACGGTTCGTGCCCGTTCCGGGCATGAGTGCACTTGGGCGGCAACTGGCCGACGGCCTCGATGTGCATGCTGAGCAAAAAGTAACTGCGCTGGCGACACTTAATGGCAAATGGCTGTTGTCGATTCAGTCTGACTTGGTGCCGATAGCGGCCACAGCAGGCCCGTTTGATGCCGTTATTATTGCCACGCCTGCCGAACTCGCCTCGGGCTTATTGCGTGCACACGATTGTTCGTTCATGTCACTGATACAGCAGGTGAAGACCGTGCCTTGTTGGGCTTTGATGTTAGGTTTTCAGTCGCCACTGGAATTGCCGTTTGATGGCGCTTGGTTGACCAATTCGCGTTTGGCTTGGATCGCACGCGACACCTCTAAACCACTACACAGAGCGGGGGAACGTTGGATTTGTCACGCGACACCCGAATGGAGTACCGAGCATTTTGATGACGATGCTGAACGGGTCAAAGAAAAATTGACTAAGGCGTTTCACCAAGGGACTGGTTCGGTAATTCAAGCCATTCACGCTGTTGCGCATCGTTGGTCTTATGCACAAACCTTAATGCCCATCGATGCTGCTTGTGGCTGGGACGCGCAGAAGAAAATTGGTGTTTGCGGTGATTGGTTCTCGTCCGGCTTAGACGGTGCGAGTCGCATCGAAAATGCATTTTTGAGTGGACTAGCCATGTCGCGGGAAATTCAATAAAATAATCGTTTGATTATTAGGGACTTTCGCAAAATTGCGCTGGCTAGGCGTGGAGCCGAAGGCAGTACTTTAGTACGACAAGGCGAACACAACAACGCCAGAGTCTGTTTTGCGTAAGTCCTATATTGACGCAAAGGACAAAATTTGAAACTCCATATTCGACCTGCTACTCCGGACGATGCTGCGCAAATTCACGCATTTATCGTCGAATTAGCGATCTATGAAAATGCTGAGCAGGAAGTTAAAGCCGACATCGGGCAAATTCGAAAAAGTATTTTTGGCGAAGGCACCCCGGTCAAAGCCTTGATGTGCATGCTTGGCGAAGAAGCGGTCGGTTTTGCCGTTTATTTCTATAATTTTTCAACCTGGCAAGGCCGCAAAGGCATGTACCTCGAAGACTTGTATGTCGCGCAAAAACATCGTGGCTTAGGGGCTGGCAAATATCTGTTAAAACATTTAGCCCAAGTAGCTCTCGAAGAGGGATGTGGGCGTTTTGAGTGGAGCGTTTTAGATTGGAATCAACCCGCGATTGATTTTTATAAATCAGTAGGCGCAAAGCCGCAATCGGAGTGGGTGCGTTACCGATTAGCAGGTGAGGATTTACTGAGCTTCGCGGAGAAAACCTAGCTCGAGTGCAATTTTCACTTCTACGCTTATCCACCTTCTGAGAACGCACGATTGGAACGGTATGCGTGAAAAAAAGCTGAAGTTTTTTAACTTCAGCCTTTTTTTATATGCGATGGACTCAGTCTATGCAGACAATAATTGACGCAATACGAATGGTAAAATACCGCCGTGTTTGTAGTAATCAACTTCGATAGGCGTATCGATGCGCAATAAGACCTTCACTTCTTGTGTGCTATTGTCGGCGCGATGTATGACCAAAGTGACTTCCTGTTGCGGTTTGATCTCGTTTTCTATGCCCTTCAAATCATAGCTTTCTTTGCCTGTGATGCCTAAAGACGCTACGCTATCGCCGCCAAGAAATTGCAAAGGTAAGACACCCATGCCAACCAAATTGGAGCGATGAATACGTTCGAACGACTTCGCAATCACGGCTTTCACGCCCAATAATTGTGTGCCTTTAGCAGCCCAATCACGAGATGAACCAGTGCCGTATTCTTCACCACCGAAGATCATCGTTGGCGTACCCTCGGCCACATATTTCATCGCCGCGTCGTAGATTGCCATAGGCTCGCCGCTTGGTTGGAATAAGGTTTCGCCGCCTTCTACGCGTGAGCCATCTTCCTTGGCTGGTATCATCAAATTTTTGATACGCACATTGGCAAACGTACCGCGCATCATAATTTCATGGTTACCACGACGTGAACCGTAGGAATTGAAGTCGGCCTTTAGAACGCCGTTTTCTTTTAGCCATTTACCTGCTGGGCTCGATTCTTTAATCGATCCGGCAGGGGAAATATGGTCAGTGGTGATGGAGTCACCAAATACGCCCAAAGCACGGGCGCCAGTGATGCCAGTGGCGGCGGCTTTTGGTTCCATCGTGAAATCTGCAAAGAACGGTGGTTCAGCGATGTAAGTCGAGGTAGGCCAGTTATAAACTTCACCTTCCGCCACACCTTTGATGTCTTCCCACAATTTACCAGGTGCCCCTTTGACGTCAGCATAGTTCTCTTTGAATGTTTTCGAATTCATCGCGAACTTCATCAACTTGTTGATTTCTGCACTGGTTGGCCAGATGTCGCCCAAGAAAATGTCCTTGCCTTTAACGCGGCCGACAGGCTCGGTCATCAAGTCTCTGGTCATATTGCCCGCAATCGCGTAGGCCACGACCAAAGGGGGCGATGCTAAGAAGTTAGAGCGAATGTTTGGATGAATCCGCGCTTCAAAGTTACGGTTGCCCGACAAAATGGCAGAAGCCACGATATCGTTGGCGGCAATCGCTTCGTTCATGGCCGGAGTCAAATCGCCCGCGTTACCGATACAGGTGGTGCAGCCATAAGCAGTCACGCCAAAGCCAAGTTTTTCCATGTACGGCAAGAGCCCAGCGGCTTCCAAATACTTGGTCACCACGCGGGAACCAGGTGCCAAAGATGTCTTGATGTGCGGTGCTACTTTCAAGCCTGCTTCTACTGCTTTTTTCGCTAACAAACCAGCGGCCAGCAAGACGCTAGGATTAGAGGTGTTGGTGCAAGAGGTGATCGCTGCGATCAAGATGTCGCCATTCTTGACTTTCACGCCATCCGCATTGGTGTACACCGCGTTCAAATCTTCGGCCTTTTTATTGAAGCCATTTTCTGATACCGGCTTACTGAATAAATCCGCAAAAGTGGATTTCACATTGCCGATTTCGATGCGATCTTGTGGACGCTTAGGGCCAGCTAAAGAAGGCGCTACAGTCGATAAATTCAAAGACAATTCTTCACTGTAATCGATCTCGCCTTTTTTCGGAACACCGAACATTTTCTGCGCTCTGAAATAGCCTTCAAA
>JAHFQV010000008.1:35836-62178 GCA_023259175.1 Oxalobacteraceae bacterium
GTGACAGAGTGATCCACCACCAAATCCACGGGTACCAAAGGCTCGATATTTTTTGGATTCTTACCTTGTTTAGCGGCGACATTGCGCATGGCGGCCAAATCGGCCAGCAAAGGAACACCGGTAAAATCTTGCAGAACGACGCGAGAAACGACGAAAGGAATTTCATCGACGCGGCTCGCATTGGCACTCCAGTTAGCCAGTTGTTTGACGTGTTCGGAGGTCACTTTTTTACCATCGCAGTTACGCAATACCGATTCCAAAACAATACGTATGGAAATCGGAAGGCGTGAAATCTTCACGCCTAAGTTTTTTTCCAAAGCAGGCAAAGAAAAAAATTGGCCTTTTTTAGTGTCACTGATTTTGAAGTCTTTGAGAGTTTTAAATGCATCTTGATATGCATTTTGTGCGTTCTTCTGAGTCATGGCAGTTCCTTATTTTCGATGATGAATTTAATTTCTGGCGATGTGCTGATACAAAAATTTTGACTAAACTTGCTTAGCTTTTTTCGGGAGCGAGCATCAATTATTTTCTCTACGCTTCCAAAATTAAAATCCTTTGCGTCGGACGGCTATTTGCTCTTGCTCGTCGTTGATTTACATTCGTTTGCAAGCTGATGTCCGTGTAGCGAATCGAGTAACATGGCTTTGCTAGGGATGTCGATCAGCAGTAGACCATTTTTTGTATTTTCGAAACGATTGGCCCCCGTGGTGGTGCCAACGCGGGTTAATTTGTACAGTTTGTTTTTCCAGCGTAGCGCCAAACTTTCTGGCTGCTCTGGGTGACTGTAAAGCACCAAGGAATTGCCTAGCTCACACTTGTATTCGACTGGCGTTGACTCAGCTAACTTTGCTTCGTCTTCGCTGTCGGCAGCAGCACTTGCATTGGCTTCTGCAGGCGCTTTTTTGCTTGCGCTTTTTTTGCTGGTCTTCGCTTTTACTAGCTTTTTCGCAGGTGCTTTTTCTTCACTTGCAAAGCCAGTGTTTGGCACAGCGAGGGCGAAGCCGGTGACGAATAAAAGGGTGTAGAGGGGGACAGTGATGCGGTTCATTAGGACTCCTTTATTCAATTTGCTGCTGGTAATTCGGACAGCGGTAATACTTTTCATAAAAAACGACTCGCGTTTTCCGGTAACTGGCTCTGACTCATTTGTGCTTTTTTAAGGATCGCCCAGTAATAACGGTAACTGGCACGGTCATGCAAGCGCCCATGAAATTCTATCGGGCCCCATTTATTTTCTTGCGCGGCACTCAGTAGGGCGATGGCATCATTGATTTCGCTACTACGTGGTGCCAGTGCTTTGACGATCGGTTTAATTTGACTTGGATGGATGCTCCACATGCGGGTGTAGGCACATTCTTGCGCGGCACGGCTGGCATCACCGGCGACGATCGCCGTGTCGCGAAACTCGGTCGTTACATTGTGTGAAGCGACCTTGCCGTAGCGGTGACAGGCCGCTGCGATTTCGAGCTTTGCACGCATGATCAAGGGGTGAGAAAATTGTGCTGGCGAGCGCATTGCGCTTGATGGTATCGCACCCCAATGCGAAGAAACAAAATCCATAATACCAAAAGAGAGGCATTCGACTGAGCCAAGTGCGGCGATGGCGTTGACTTCTGCCAATGCGTTTTGTGTTTCGATCAGAACGTGAATAGGAATTTGACGTTGTGAAACCCCTTGGCTACAGTGCTGAACGAAATCTATCGCTTGCCGACATTCCTGGTGTGATTGAATTTTGGGAATAACGATATAAGCAATGCGATCTGAACTTGATTGTACGAGCGTTTTGATGTCAGCTTCAAAATGAGGGTGCTGCGCGTCATGTACCCGTACACCAATGCGCTCGAAGTGATTCTCATCTGAATTGATGAGTTCGCAGGCGAGTTGTAGGGCTTCTTTTTCAAGGCCAACTTGCGCGCCATCTTCCAGATCAAAAGTAATATCAAATATCGCCCCGAGCTCTTGTTGAAGAGCGAGAGACTTGCGCATCAATTTTTCTGATCCAGCGTAATGATCACATACTGGCAGAAATATCGGTGGCGCTTGATCTTGAAATAAGGCCTGTGATGGGTGCATCTAGCGTTGTTTTGTAGAGAGTAAGCTGTTGAGAACGAGTGAGAAGTTCACCAGAGTTGGGCAAGGAAAAAAGCGCGGACTCGATCGCTGTATTTCCCTGCAAACGCTGGCTTCGCCGTCAATTGCAAATGCGTTTGATCGCCCAAACGCTTTCGCTTTTATCCGGCGAATTTCCTAATTTAGCCAACCAAATGTTTTACACCATCACGCTCTTCTTGCAACTCTTTGAGCGTGACGTTGATGCGTTCGCGCGAAAATTCATCGATTTCCAAACCTTGTACGATGGTGTATTCGCCGTTGACTGTCGTGACAGGGAAGCCAAACATGGTGCCTTCTGGGATGCCGTAGGAACCATCGGATGGGATGCCCATGGTCGTCCATTTACCATTGGTGCCCAGCACCCAGTCGCGAACGTGGTCGATTGCCGCATTGGCTGCCGATGCCGCTGATGAGAGGCCGCGTGCTTCGATAATCGCCGCACCACGTTTGCCCACTGTAGGCAAAAATACGTCACGATTCCATTCTTGATCGTTGATCGTGTCTTTGACCGAAACGCCATTGGCGACCGCAAAGCGATAATCGGCATACATCGTCGGCGAGTGGTTGCCCCATACGCAGAGTTTTTCGATGGACGCAACCGGTTGACCAATTTTGGCGGCCACTTGTGACAAGGCGCGGTTATGGTCTAAGCGTAGCATAGCAGTGAAGTTTTTTGCTGGCAGGCTCGGTGCCGATTTCATGGCGATGTAAGCGTTGGTATTGGCTGGATTGCCAACGACTAAAACTTTGACGTTGCGGGAGGCGACTGCGTCTAAGGCCTTGCCTTGAACAGTAAAAATCTGGGCATTCGCTTCTAATAAATCTTTGCGTTCCATTCCAGGGCCACGTGGACGTGCGCCGACTAACAGGGCAACGTCGATGTCTTTAAAGGCGGTCATTGGGTCGCTGTGTGCAGACATACCCGCTAACAAGGGGAAAGCGCAATCGTCGATTTCCATCATTACGCCTTTGAGCGCTTTTTGTGCTTTCTCGTCTGGAATTTCAAGCAATTGCAAAATAACGGGTTGGTCTTTGCCTAGCATGTCGCCATTGGCGATTCTGAACAATAAGGAATAGCCAATCTGGCCAGCGGCACCGGTAACAGCTACGCGCATTGGGGACTTTGACATGGTGTTTCTCCGAAGTGGTGTAAAAATAATATTGCAATGCCTGGATAGTCGAATTAAATTGCAAGCATGGATTCGACTTTGCTACGATTTCTTGTGCTGTGCAAATGTGCCGCAAGCGCTACTTTCCAGCTAAATCAATGGCAAATCACGGCATTGACCAGTTTTCATAATAGCGCCGAAAATTTTAAAGCGTCAGTTCTACTTCGTTTGACCTCAACTTAAGTGCAAAATTTGTTCAAAATCACGCATTTTTGCATCCAATTTGCAACGAGTTTGATCAATGATCAACACCTGTTAAAAAAGGCGGTTTGCAATCCTGCTTGAACGACCGCTTGAACATCACAGATCGGATAACGCCCAACAATTTGGATGTGTATGGCTTGTGCAGAGGTTTTTAAAAAACGAAATTCTGCAGCAGTGTATTGTCTATGAAACGCGCTGTCAATCAATATCATATGTCTTATATAAGACATGATTAATTTTTTACTTTTCTCTAGACTTTCCTCGCGGTTTTGTGGTGAAATTACGGACTATGAGCATAATCGGATCATCCACTTTAACTTCAATTGACAGCGAAAGCGCGCAAAGCCTAGATATGGGCATGGCTTCGTCGATTGCGCCGACCTTTAGCCCGCTGTATCAGCAAATTAAAGGCTTGCTCACCCATAGTCTGCAATCGGGCGAATGGAAGCCTGGTGAATTGATTCCCAGCGAAATCGAGTTGGCGGCCCGTTTTAAGGTGAGCCAAGGGACGGTGCGCAAGGCGATTGACGAACTTTCTGCAGAAAATTTGGTGGTGCGGCGACAAGGTAAGGGGACGTTTGTCGCGACCCATAACGAAGCCCGTTCTCAGTTTCGTTTCCTGCGTTTGCAACCCGATCAGGGCGAGCGCAGTTATCCAGAAAATAAAATTATTGAGGTGCGCCGTTTGCGCGCGCCCGCCGATGTGGCGCGCTTACTGGATTTGAAGTCGGGCGAATCTGTTGTTTTTCTTCGACGGGTTCAATCCTTTTCAGGTGTGCCGACTATTCTGGAAGAGTTGTGGTTGCCAGGTTCGATCTTTAAAGGTCTGACGATGGAGCGTCTCAACGCCTACAAAGGCCCGATGTATGCCTTGTTTGAATCCGAATTTGGGACGCACATGATACGCGCTAGCGAAGCGATACGTGCGGTCTGTGCGGACGAGGTGGCGGCGCAATTATTAGGTATTGAACTCGGGCAGCCGCTGTTAAGTGTTGAGCGCATTTCCTTCACTTATGGTGATCGGGCAGTGGAGTTGCGCCGTGGCTGGTATTTGACGCTAGCGCACCATTATCGAAATGAATTGAGCTGAAAATTCCTAATGAAGAGCAAGGCTGGTATTGATGCTATCTAGGGAATTCGCCATAAAAATTGGAAATGTATTGGTGCAATGCATCAAAATAGGCGAAAATTGCGGTATTCGCGAACAGAATTATTGGAGGGAGTTTGTTTATGTCTGAAACTGTGAAAAATAAAAGGCGTTTTGGTGTGATGCGTCTTGCTGATGCGGTGGTCGGTGGTTATCGTTTGCCACTTGCGGGTTTTGTGTCCATTTTGCATCGCATTAGTGGCATGTTGATGTGTTTATTGTTGCCGTTCGCCTTGTATTTACTCGATCAAAGCTTACGTAATCGGGTGTCCTTCGACATGTTGCATTACTTTACCCAAAGTGGTTTAGTTAAATTGATGTTGCTGGCTTTAGTCTGGGGCTATTTGCATCATTTCTGCGCAGGTATTCGCCACCTTTTTATGGATTTTCACGTCGGTTTAGATAAAGATCAGGCGCGTCAATCGGCGGTCGGTGTTTTGCTGGTGAGTTTGAGCTTGACCGCTTTAGTGGCCTTGAAAATTTTTGGAGTATTTTAATGGCGAACAATAATATTGGTTCCAAGCGCCTTGTCGTCGGCGCGAGCTATGGCTTGCGTGATTGGTTGGCGCAGCGCGTTACCGCGATTTTAATGGCGCTCTACACTTTGGTGATTTTGGTTTTGTTTTTGACCGGCACCACGTTCACCTATGAGTCTTGGCAGGGCGTGTTTGCGATGGTCTGGTTCAAATACTTGAGCTTCGCTGTCGTAATCGCTTTGCTGTACCACGTTTGGGTGGGAATGCGTGATATTTGGATGGATTATGTAACGCACTCAGTCGTACTGCGTTTGGTATTTCAAGTGGCCACAATCGTGTGGTTAGTCGCTTGTGCTGGCTATGCCGCACAGATTTTGTGGAGAGTGTAAACGTGGCTGCTACGAATTTTTTGAATAAGTCTGCGATTCCTTCGCGTCGATTTGATGCGGTGATCGTAGGCGCGGGTGGCTCAGGCATGCGCGCCTCTTTGCAGTTAGCAGAGGCGGGCTTGAATGTGGCGGTACTGTCTAAGGTATTTCCCACCCGTTCACATACAGTCGCGGCGCAGGGCGGTATCGGTGCCTCGTTAGGTAATATGTCGGAAGATAACTGGTTCTGGCATATGTTTGATACCGTTAAAGGTGGCGACTATTTAGGCGACCAAGATGCGATTGAATTTATGTGTCGCGAAGCGCCGAAAGTCGTGTACGAATTAGAGCATTTTGGTATGCCTTTTGATCGCAACGCAGACGGTACGATTTATCAACGCCCCTTTGGTGGCCATACCGCTAATTTTGGCGAAAAACCGGTGCAACGCGCTTGCGCGGCTGCCGATCGCACAGGTCACGCGTTGTTGCATACGCTGTATCAGCGCAATGTGCGCGCACGTACCCATTTTTTTGTTGAATGGATGGCGATTGATTTGATTCGTGATGCCGACGGCGATGTGTTAGGGGTTGTTGCACTCGAAATGGAAACCGGCGAAGTGATGATGTTGGAAGCGAAAACCACCATTTTCGCAACCGGGGGCGCGGGGCGTATTTTTGCCGCCTCAACCAATGCCTTCATCAATACCGGCGACGGTATGGGGATGGCGGCACGCGCTGGCTTGCCACTGCAAGACATGGAGTTTTGGCAGTTTCATCCCACCGGAGTGGCCGGTGCAGGTGTCTTGATTACTGAAGGTGTACGGGGCGAGGGCGGCATTCTCGTTAATAGCCAAGGTGAGCGATTCATGGAACGTTATGCGCCTACGCTGAAAGATTTGGCACCGCGCGATTTCGTTTCGCGTTCTATGGATCAGGAAATCAAAGAAGGCCGTGGATGCGGCCCGAACAAAGATCACGTCATGCTGGATTTGCGCCATATCGGTGCCGACACGATACAAAAACGTTTGCCGTCGATACTCGAAATTGGACATAAATTTGCCAACGTTGACGCGACCAAAGAACCTATCCCAGTCGTGCCGACGATTCACTATCAGATGGGGGGTATTCCTACGAATATTCACGGTCAAGTAGTGACGACTAAAAATGGTGTAAATGAAGTGGTGAATGGCATGTACGCCATTGGCGAATGCGCTTGCGTTTCCGTGCATGGCGCGAATCGCTTGGGCACCAATTCCTTACTTGATCTGCTGGTATTTGGTCGTGCGGCGGGTAATCATGTTGTCGCTAGCAATTTAAAAGCGCGCAGCAACAAAGACCTGCCAAAAGATGCGACCGATCGCGCTTTAGAACGTCTAGCACGCCTCGAAAATAGTACCGGTACTGAACGGGTACAAGATGTCGCCAATGCGATTCGTAGCACGATGCAGCAATACTGCGGCGTGTTCCGTACCGACGAATTGCTGCAAACGGGCTATACGAAAATTATGGAATTAGATGAGCGTCGCAAGCATGTCTCTTTCAAAGATAAATCCAAAGTATTTAACACCGCTCGCGTCGAAGCCTTGGAGCTTGATAATCTGATCGAAACGGCAAAGGCAACCATTACTTCGGCCAATGCACGTAAAGAATCGCGCGGTGCGCATGCGCATCGAGATTACGAAAAACGTGACGATGAAAATTGGATGAAGCACAGCTTATGGTATTCCGAAGGCAATCGCTTAGATTACAAACCTGTCGTGACTAAGCCCTTAACCGTAGAAACCTTTATACCTAAGGCTCGCACCTTCTAAACTTTGCAACATGACGGGGTGTGCTCAAGCGCAGCCCGTCGCAACGAAATCACGATAGAGAAGATTATGGCACGCACACTTAAATTTCAGATTTACCGCTACGATCCAGATAAGGACACCAAGCCTTACATGCAAGACTTGTCCGTAGAATTGCAAGACACCGATAAAATGCTGCTCGATGCCTTGCAACGCATCAAAGCTGATGTCGATGACTCACTGGCCTTGCGTCGCTCATGCCGCGAAGGTGTTTGTGGTTCGGATGCGATGAATATCAATGGCAAAAATGGTTTGGCTTGCACCACCAATCTCAATGAATTGACCGAGCCGATTATTTTGCGCCCGTTGCCTGGCTTGCCAGTGATTCGCGATTTGATCGTGGACATGACGCAATTTTTCAAGCAATACAATTCGATTAAACCCTACTTGATTAACGATAGCATTCCGCCCGAAAAAGAGCGTTTGCAATCACCGACCGAACGTGAAGAATTAGACGGCTTGTACGAATGTATTTTATGCGCATGCTGTTCGACTTCCTGCCCTTCTTTCTGGTGGAATCCAGATAAATTTGTCGGCCCGGCTGGCCTCTTGCAAGCCTACCGTTTTATCGCCGACTCGCGCGATCAAGCGACTGGCGAGCGCTTGGATAATTTGGAAGACCCGTATCGCTTGTTCCGCTGCCATACCATTATGAATTGCGTCGATGTTTGCCCTAAAGGTTTAAACCCTACCCGTGCGATTGGTAAGATTAAAGAGTTGATGCTAAGGCGTGCTGTTTAAGGGCATGCATTGGGTAACTGAAGGAATTTGAATGTCCAGTCTTCAATCACATGCACATCAAAGTGATCCGAAAAATCGCGCACGCTTACGTTGGCGCGCTAGGCGTGGTTTGCTAGAAAACGATTTGATATTAACGCGTTTTTTAGATGCACACGAAGCGGAATTAAGCGATGAAGATGTTGACGCTTTTAGTCGCTTAATGGATCTTTCGGACAACGAATTGATGGCTTTGCTGATGGCAAAAAAAATGCCGGAAGCAGAAGTTGATTTGCCCCATGTACATCGCTTGCTCAAGCGTTTGCAGGACGCTTAGATCGACTTAATTTTTATTTGAACGTGAATTTTTCTGCAAACGCTATTTCTGTTTTTTGATTAACGACTCACCTCCACTGAAGGAAGAGCCATGACTACCCCTGATACGATCTCTGCAACCAAAGCCACACTCTCTTTTTCGGATGGCTCCCCCTCGATGGAAATGCCGATTTACAAAGGCTCCATCGGTCCTGATGTGATTGATATTCGTAAGCTCTATGCCAGCACAGGTAAATTTACTTACGACCCAGGTTTCATGTCCACAGCGGCTTGTAATTCTGCGATTACTTACATCGATGGCGATAAAGGTGAGTTACTGTATCGTGGTTATCCAATCGAACAATTGGCGCAAAATGGCGGCGACTTTTTGGAAACGTGTTATTTGCTTTTGAACGGCGAATTGCCGAACCAAACCGAAAAAACCAAGTTCGTCAACACCGTGACCAAGCACACGATGGTGCACGAACAGATGCAGTTCTTTTTCCGTGGTTTCCGTCGTGATGCGCATCCGATGTCGGTCTTGGTCGGTACGGTCGGTGCATTAGCGTCGTTTTACCACGATTCGCTCGACATCAATGACGCGCATCATCGCGAAGTTTCAGCGATTCGCTTAATCGGAAAGATGCCAACGCTGGTGGCGATGGCCTATAAATACTCGATAGGCCAACCATTCGTTTACCCACGCAATGATTTGTCCTACAGCGCAAACTTCATGTACATGATGTTTTCCAATCCTTGCGAGCCTTACAAAGTCAATGAAGTTTTGGTGCGTGCATTAGACCGCATTTTGATTCTGCATGCGGATCATGAACAAAATGCGTCAACTTCTACAGTGCGTTTGGCCGGTTCTTCAGGCGCGAATCCTTTCGCGTGTATCGCTGCGGGGATCGCTTGTTTATGGGGTCCGGCACATGGTGGTGCAAACGAAGCGGCACTTTCAATGTTAGAAGAAATTGGAAACGTGGATAATATTCCGCGCTTTATTGAGCAAGTAAAAGACAAAAATTCAGGTGTGAAGTTAATGGGCTTCGGTCATCGTGTGTATAAAAACTACGATCCGCGTGCAAAATTAATGCGCGAAACCTGTTATGAAGTCTTGAATGAATTAGGTTTACAAGATGACCCTTTATTCAAATTGGCGATGGCGCTTGAAAAAATCGCATTAGAAGATGAGTATTTTGTGTCACGTAAATTGTATCCGAATGTTGACTTCTATTCAGGCATCGTACAACGCGCGCTCGGCATTCCAACTGCACTTTTCACTGGTATTTTCGCTCTGGCGCGCACTGTGGGTTGGGTCGCTCAATGGAAGGAAATGATTTCCGATCCTGAGCAAAAAATTGGTCGCCCGCGTCAATTATTTATCGGCGCTGCAAAACGCGATGTAACACCGATGGACAAACGTTAAGTCGATGGCTTGCTAGGCATTTCTAAAAGCGAGTAGAAATTACTCGCTTTTTTTTGAGCGAAATATGTTATTCTCGCGGCTAAGTTGAACGCCGTATTTATTGCCGAAAAGTTTAAGTGGTATTGGTATTTGAAAAAACCGCTGTTAACTTGAGGATGAACACGTTTCAAATGAGTCCTTCCCCACAACTTGATGTGCAATCCGCTAACCGGTCAGGCCGTGTCGCGGAAGGTTAGATTAACCCGCTAATCTCGCGAAACGCGAAGAAAGGTGAGCAAGATGATGCAACAATATAACGCCAACTCCTACCTGTTCGGCGGCAATGCGCCGTATGTAGAAGAACTGTACGAGTCCTATCTCAATAATCCCGGTTCGGTTCCTGATAACTGGCGTGCATATTTCGACGCCATGCAACACGTTCCCGCGGTTGATGGCAGTAATAAACCCGATGTCGCCCATGCGCCCGTAGTCGCTTCCTTTGCGGAGCGTGCTAAACAAGGTCCGATGCGCACCGTGAGTGCTTCAGGTGATGCCGAAATGGGACGCAAACGCGTCGCAGCCCAACAACTGATTGCCGCTTATCGTTTTCTCGGTAGCCGCTGGGCCAATCTCGATCCTTTGCAAAGACAAGAACGTCCTGCTTTGCCCGAATTAGAGCCGAGTTTTTATGGTCTTGGCGACGCTGATATGGATATCCAGTTTAATATCAGCAATACCTATTTTGGGACAGAAACGGCCTCCTTGCGTGATCTGCTTAATTCTTTGCGCGACACCTATTGTCGTTCGATAGGCGCGGAATTTATGTACATCAGCGATCCGGCCGAAAAGCGCTGGATGCAAGAGAAATTAGAATCGATACGCTCAACGCCTAGCTTTACCGCGGAAAAGAAAAAACACATTCTCGATCGCTTGACCGCAGCCGAAGGCTTGGAGCGCTATTTGCATACCCGCTACGTGGGGCAGAAACGTTTTTCCTTGGAAGGTGGCGAGAGCTTTATCGCTTCGATTGATGAGACGATACAACGTGCGGGCGAACGCGGTGTCGAAGAAATCGTGATCGGTATGGCGCATCGTGGTCGTTTAAATGTGTTGGTCAATACCTTGGGCAAAATGCCGCAAGATTTGTTTGCCGAATTTGAAGGCAAACATGGCGACGACTTACCTGCGGGTGACGTTAAGTATCACCAAGGTTTTTCGTCCGACATTTCTACGCCGGGTGGCCCAGTTCATTTGTCCCTGGCATTTAATCCATCACACCTTGAGATCGTCAACCCCGTGGTGGAAGGCTCTGTCAAAGCTAGGATGGAAAGACGCGGCGACAAAGATGGCTCACAAGTGTTACCGATTTTAGTGCATGGCGATGCGGCGTTTGCCGGTCAAGGTGTGGTGATGGAGACCTTGAATTTAGCGCAAACACGCGGTTATGGCACAGGCGGCACAGTCCATATCGTTATCAATAATCAGATTGGCTTTACCACTTCTGACCCACGTGATTCACGTTCGACGCTCTATTGTTCTGATGTTGTAAAAATGATTGAAGCGCCGGTCTTTCACGTCAATGCCGATGATCCTGAGGCCGTGGTGTTGGCAACGCAAATCGCGCTCGATTATCGGATGACATTTAAAAAAGATGTCGTAGTCGATATTATCTGCTATCGCAAATTGGGGCACAACGAACAAGATACTCCCGCGTTGACCCAGCCTTTGATGTACAAAAAAATCGCGCAACATCCAGGCACTCGTAAAATGTACGCCGATAAATTGTCAGCGCAAGGAACCATTCCTGCTGACGGCGGCGACGAAATGATTAAACAATTTCGTGATGCGATGGATGCGGGTAAACATACCAATGACCCGGTCATTTCAAACTTTAAAAATAAGTACGCGGTTGACTGGATTCCTTTCCTCAATCGGAAGTGGACCGATGCTGCCGACACCGCGGTGCCGAATTCCGAATTGAAGCGTTTGGCCGAACGCATCACGACCGTGCCGGATGGTTTTAAACCGCATAGCTTGGTCGAAAAAGTGTTGGCGGATCGTGCTGCGATGGGACGTGGCGAAATGAATCTCGATTGGGGTATGGGTGAACATCTCGCTTACGCTTCTTTGGTTTCTGCAGGTTATGCGATTCGCTTGACCGGTCAAGACGCGGGACGCGGTACCTTTGTTCATCGCCACGCCGTTTTACATGATCAAAATCGTGAGCGTTGGGATGCCGGTAGCTATGTTCCCCTGCAAAATATCTCCGACAAACAAGCCCCTTTCACTGTCATTGATTCCGTTTTATCTGAAGAAGCGGTACTCGCTTTTGAATATGGTTATTCCAGCGCTGAGCCGAATACTTTAACGATATGGGAAGCGCAATTCGGCGATTTTGCCAATGGGGCGCAAGTTGTTATCGACCAGTTTATCAGTTCCGGTGAAGTCAAATGGGGACGTGCTTCGGGTCTCGTCATGATGCTGCCGCACGGCTATGAAGGACAAGGTCCTGAACATTCTTCGGCGCGTCCTGAACGTTTCTTGCAACTCTGTGCTGACAATAATATGCAAGTCGTGCAACCGACATCGGCATCGCAGATTTTCCACCTCTTGCGCCGTCAAATGATACGTCAGTTCCGCAAGCCGCTGGTGATCATGACACCGAAATCTTTGTTGCGTAATAAAGATGCAGGGTCGCCTTTGTCTGAATTGGCTAAAGGTTCTTTCCATACCGTGATCGGTGAAGTGGACACGACGGTCGATGCGAAAAAAATCAAGCGTGTCGTTGCTTGCTCCGGCAAGGTCTACTACGATTTAGTCAATGCGCGCAAAGAGCGTGGACAGCATGACACCGCCATTATCCGGGTCGAACAACTCTATCCTTTCCCCCATAAGAGCTTCGCGGCTGAATTGAAAAAATTCCCGAATATGGTCGAATTGGTGTGGGCGCAGGATGAGCCGCAGAATCAAGGACCTTGGTTCCAAATTCAACACAATATTTTTGAAAGTCTAGATGAAGGTCAGAAGCTTGCCTACGCGGGTCGTCCGGCAAGTGCATCACCTGCAGTCGGTTATTACGACAAGCACTATGCACAGCAAAAGGCTTTGCTCGACGCAGCATTTTCAAAACTCAAGGGCTACATCCTGACTAAATAAATTTAAGGCGGCGCGGCAGAAGCTGTCGCGCTGATCTGCTATCCGAATCGGAGAATAAACATGGCAATTATCGAAGTAAAAGTACCGCAGTTATCTGAATCCGTCGCCGAGGCGACCTTACTCATATGGCATAAAAAAGTCGGGCAGGCGGTGGCTCGTGATGAAAACTTGGTGGATGTCGAAACCGATAAAGTCGTGCTGGAGTTGCCCGCACCGACAGCGGGCGTGATTACGCAAATCTTAAAGGGCGACGGCAGTACCGTGGTTGCCGGTGAAATCATTGCGATGCTCGACACCGAAGCGTCTGCTGGCGCAGCTAGCGGTGCACCAGCGGCTGCAGCTGCAGCGGCAGCGCCTACTGCAGCCGCGGCTCCCGCAGAAAAATCGGCGGCAGGTATTGCGATGCCAGCCGCAGCTAAAATTTTGGCGGAAAATAATATGTCGGCCGGCGGGGTAGATGGTAGTGGTAAAGATGGTCGTGTTACCAAAGGCGATGCTTTAGCGGCCGTAGCGAACAAAGCGACGCCAGCCATTGCCCCAATGGCGGCACCAATTGTAGCTAAGCCAGCATTGCAACAGGTGAGCGCACCTGTGATGGCGAATTTAGGTGATCGCCCCGAAGAACGCGTTCCCATGAGCCGCTTGCGCGCACGTATCGCCGAACGTTTGGTGCAATCGCAATCGACCAATGCGATTTTGACGACCTTTAATGAAGTCAATATGGCACCTGTAATGGAGCTACGTAACAAGTACAAAGACAAATTCGAAAAAGAACATGGCGTTAAATTGGGTTTCATGTCTTTCTTCGTCAAAGCTGCGGTCGCTGCTTTGAAAAAATACCCCATCATTAATGCTTCCGTAGATGGTAACGATATTGTGTATCACGGTTACTTTGATATTGGTATCGCGGTCGGTTCGCCACGTGGTTTAGTGGTGCCAATTTTGCGCAATGCAGATCAAATGTCGATTGCCGACATCGAGAAGAAAATCGGTGAATTTGGCACCAAAGCGAAAGACGGCAAATTGACTTTGGACGATTTGACAGGAGGTACTTTCTCCATTTCGAACGGCGGCACGTTTGGCTCTATGTTGTCGACGCCAATCATCAATCCACCGCAATCAGCGATTTTGGGCGTGCACGCGACCAAAGACCGTGCGGTCGTTGAAAATGGACAGATCGTGATACGCCCGATGAACTATCTTGCGATGTCTTACGATCATCGTATTATTGATGGCCGCGAAGCGGTGTTGGGTCTGGTCGCAATGAAAGAAGCCTTGGAAGATCCAGCGCGTTTATTACTAGACCTCTAGTCGTATTGATAAACCACGTATACCTAAAACGAAATAACAAATTCTAACGATGAATATTGGCGACGAAGTTAAACGCTTACATGCTTTGCACCAGTCAGGTGCGCTCAGCGATGAGGCGTTCGCACAAGCCCGCGCGAATTTGTTGACATCGTTAAATATGGAAAATACGGAAAATAGTGCGGAGTGTGCTGCGGGAGAGCACGCACCTTCGGGTGCTCACGCGTCGATGTTTTCAGATGGGCGTGATAGTTCAGAACAGCGACTGTGCGACGAAGCTGAAGAGGAAAGGATGAGAAAAAATCCTTTTCTTAAATTACGTCATGTACGTCGCCCACTCAAAGGCCAGTTCTTTGGCGGTGTGTGCAAAGGACTCGCCAGTTTTACTGGGATTCCCGTTTGGATATGGCGACTGCTATTTATCGTGTTTTCGACGATTTGGGGTTTAGGTGTCGTAATTTATGTGTTTCTCTGGGTGTTTATACCTGAAGAGGAATCGTGAGAAGCCGTCTTTCGATGTCACTAGGCTAGCGTTTTTG
This sequence comes from Oxalobacteraceae bacterium, assembly GCA_023259175.1. Classification (GTDB taxonomy): domain Bacteria; phylum Pseudomonadota; class Gammaproteobacteria; order Burkholderiales; family Burkholderiaceae_D; genus Undibacterium. The sequence continues at coordinate 50,603 of JAHFQV010000008.1, forward strand.
AACGCGCTTTGCGTCGACTTAAGTACAGGGAAAATGAAATGAGTAATGTGAACAACAAACAATTTGATGTCGTGGTCATCGGTGGTGGCCCAGGCGGTTATGTGGCGGCGATACGTGCTGCGCAATTAGGTTTTTCGGCGGCTTGTATTGATGCCTGGACCAATGAAAAAGGTGGCCCAGCGCCAGGTGGAACCTGTACCAATGTCGGTTGTATCCCATCGAAAGCGTTATTGCAATCGTCCGAGCATTATGAACACGCCGGACATGCGTTTGCCGATCATGGTATTGCGGTGACCGGTTTGGAATTGAATGTAGGAAAAATGCTGGCGCGTAAAAACACCATCGTCAAACAAAACAACGACGGCATTGTTTATCTCTTTAAGAAAAATAAAGTCAGTTTTTTCCACGGACATGGCGCTTTCCTGCAAAAGGTCGACGCTGGCTACGAAATTAAAGTAAGTGGAAAAACAGAAGAAGTGATCGTCGGAAAGCACATCATCGTCGCGACCGGTTCCAATGCCCGTCAATTGCCGGGAGCCGAATTTGATGAAGATTTGATTTTGTCGAATGATGGCGCATTGAAAATAACGGAAGTACCGAAGAAGCTTGGTGTGATCGGCGCAGGCGTGATCGGCCTAGAAATGGGTAGTGTCTGGCGTCGTTGTGGTGCTGCGGTGACTGTACTGGAAGCGCTGCCCACGTTTTTAGGTGCGGTCGATGAACAGATCGCCAAGGAAGCCCATAAACTCTTTACCAAACAGGGGTTGGCAATTAGCCTAGGGGTAAAAATTGGCGATATCGTCAAAGGCGATCAACAAGTGACCGTCAATTACACCGACGCAAAAGGTGAAGTGCAACAAGCTGTGTTTGATAAATTGATCGTTTCGATTGGGCGTACCCCGAATACAGATGGCTTAAATGCGCAAGCAATCGGTCTCCAATTGGACGAGCGTGGTTTCGTAGCGGTGGACGCAGATTGTAAAACCAATTTGCCCAACGTCTGGGCGGTGGGCGACGTGGTACGCGGTCCTATGCTGGCACACAAGGCAGAGGAAGAGGGCGTAGCGGTAGCCGAACGTATCGCAGGTCAACATGGTCACGTTAATTTTAATACGATACCGTGGGTGATCTATACTTCGCCGGAAATCGCTTGGGTCGGGCGCACTGAACAGCAATTGAAAGCCGATGGCGTTGCTTATAAATCGGGAAGTTTCCCTTTTATGGCTAATGGACGCGCCCGTGCTTTGGGCGATACTTCGGGGATGGTTAAGATGTTAGCCGACGCAACTACCGATGAGATTTTAGGGGTGCATATCATCGGGCCGATGGCCTCTGAGCTGATCGCGGAAGCGGTTGTGGCGATGGAGTTCCGTGCCTCATCGGAAGACATCGCACGTATTTGTCATGCCCATCCTTCGCTCTCTGAATCGACTAAAGAAGCGGCCTTGGCGGTTGATAAACGTTCCTTGAATTTTTAAGTTTTTCTTTTTAGAGACCTTTGCATGAGCATCGCAAGCGGTCGAAATTTGAAACTAGCAGCGTAGTTGTGCTCAGCCACAACGTACTTCGCTAGTTTTAAATTTCGTCGCCGCAGATATTTGTGTTGAGGTCTCTCTGCTTCGTTTTATCGAAATTTCCCATGTATTGTGCATGAACGTCACCGAGTTTTATCAAGAGTCCCTTAAGCAACGCGGCTTTCAAGCCGATACAGCGCAAGCGCTTGCCGTGGAGCGTCTGCAGACTTCGTTTGAAGAGTGGACGCTGTACAAGGAAAAGCGCTCAAATCGACTCATGCGCCTTCTCAACCCGCCAGAGTTGCCGCGTGGCGTGTATATGTGGGGTGGGGTGGGGCGCGGCAAATCGTTTTTGATGGATAGTTTTTATTCGGTCGTGCCTTTGGTGCGTAAAACGCGTTTGCATTTCCACGAATTCATGCGCGCAGTGCATCGTGATTTAGATGAACTCAAAGGCGTGGCAGACCCATTAAATGACGTGGCACAAAAAATCGCCAAACGTTATCGCTTGATTTGCTTCGACGAGTTTCATGTTTCCGATGTGGCCGATGCCATGTTGCTGTATAACCTGATGCAAGCGTTGTTCGATTTGGGCGTTTCATTTGTGATGACCTCCAATTATCACCCTGACACACTGTATCCAGACGGCCTTCATCGTGATCGCATGCTGCCCACGATTGCCCTGCTTAAAGATAAATTAGACATACTCAATGTCGATTCCGGCACCGATTATCGCCAGCGCGCTTTAGAACAAGTGGACGTGTATCTCAGCCCCTTAAATGCGGCAAGCGATGAGCGCCTGCGTCAAATTTACAGCAAGATCGCAATCAGCAAAGATGAAAATCCCGTGATCGATATTGAGGGGCGGCAAATCAAAACCTTACGTCGTTCGGGTACCAGTGTTTGGTTTGATTTTTCTACCTTATGTGGTGGGCCCCGTTCGCAAAATGATTATCTCGAAATCGCCAGCCGTTTTCATACCGTTATTTTATCTTCAATACCACAAATGTCGGCCAGCATGTCCTCAGAAGCCCGTCGATTCACCTGGCTGATAGACGTTTTTTACGATCATAAAGTCAAATTGATCATGTCGGCCGAAGTCGCACCGGATTTACTCTATACCCAAGGTGCACTGGCAAATGAGTTTCATCGCACCGTCTCTCGCATTATCGAAATGCAGTCGCAAACGTATATGTCCTCGCAGCAGCGCGATATTGTCCTCTTGTGATGAAAAATAGAAATCTCGATTAAAGTGGAAGCGCCGAATTACCTTTAATTTATGGCGCTTTTCCAAGCTTTAATCAAAAATTAGTTCGTCATAATCAAACCTCGGTTTCATCGAATTTCCTCTATTTCTATTGCGTACACTCATAGTGTGATGATGGCGCGCCAAATGGAAATTTGGGCTCAAATGAGGTGTGTGATGAATGACAATCAAGTAATTCTTAATCGACTCTCCCTAGGTGAATTGGCGCTGACTGAACCCCATCAGGCATCATTGCACGCGTCGGAGGAAACCAGTTTGCCGCCACACGCAAGAATTGATGTCAGCGGCATTCGAGAAGCCATCGCGCGAATCGAAGCGCAGCATTCGCGCCAAGAACAAGAGCAAGAACAAGCGCAGGCATTCTCGCCTAAGCAAACAAGCCGCAGGCCCATAGCGGAGCAAACCGAAGCGCAAGATGAAACGCAAAATGAGGAACAGAGTGATGCGCTCACGCAGTCTTTAGAACACATTCGTGGCGAAACGCAGCAGCATTTTCAAGCACATCAAGAAGCCAGCGTTTGGCGAAAAAATAGTGACCAGGCAGAGCATTGGTCGCGGGAACGTGATGCCGCCGCGCAGGAGGCGAATCAAGAAGCGATTGCCAGAGCTAAAGTCGATGCTCGGGTCGCGGAATTAACCAGAGAAAGAGGACGACAAGATCGTGAGGCGCGGGTCAACGCAGAGCGTTTGATTCAAACACGTAGCGAAGCACAACAGATTAATCGCGAACGCGATCAAGCTGAGGCGATGGCCTTAGAACTCTCGCTCAATCGTACCCCACTCGAAATCCGCGCCAGAGAAGAGGCGCGGGGACGCGTCATTCTCGAGCAAGAATATCAGGCCATCGCACAAGCGCGGGTCGAGTCCGAAAAGCGAGCCGCTGACGCGATTCAATTACGCCTGCAAGCGGAAGAGGCACTTCTATCGGCTGCGAAGCGGCGCGAACAGGCAGAAAAAGTAGCTGCCGAAGCCGCATTCGCACGCGGCGAAGCCGAAGAGAAAATTCGTATCGCAACTGAATCAAGAATTTTAGCGGAACGTGAATTGCAAAACAAAGCCTTGATCAGAGCCGAATCAGAACATATCGCTGATAGCAAAGCCCGCGCGCGCCTAGAAGCCGAAGAACAGGCTAATCAAGATGCACAACGTCGTCGTCAAACCGAAATGGAAGCGACGCAATTGGCGAAACAACGTCGAGAAGAAGAGCAAAGAGCAGAGCAATATGCACATGAAAAATTAGTGTTAGAACGTGAAGCTGTGCGTCTCGCAAAAGAAAAAGCGGATGCCGAACAACAGGCCCTTGAGGCCGTGAATCAAAAAACAGAGTCTCTTAAAATCGCCAATTTGGCGGCGACGTCCAAAGCCAAGAACATCATCGAACTAGCCAATGCAGAAAAATTACGTGCGCAGGCCGAACAAAGAGCCGCAAAGGCTATAGAAGCGAAAGTGCTGGCCGAACAAAAAATTCTAGAAGAAACCCAATCGATCGCTCTCACCGAACAAACCCAAGCGGAGGTACTTGTGATGCAAGGACAGGCTAAACAAGCGATACGTATCGCACAAGAAGCACAATGCATCGCCGATAAAAAAACCTTGGAAAATGAAGTGGCAAACGCAAAACTGGGCGAGCAATTAGCAATGATCGCAGTTCAAAAAACTGAAGAATCGCAAGCGCTACTCGAAACCCAGCAACATCGTGTGGAACAAGAAGTGCAGGCCTTGGCGCTGATTCAAGAAAAATTAGTTAACGAGCAGCGTCGTGCAGAATCCGCCGAAAAATTACTCAAGACATCAGAAGAAAAACTCGTGATTGAAAAAGAAGCCGCTGATGCCGCGGTGGCACGGCTAAAATCGGAAGAAGAGGCACTACTTTACGCCATACAAAAGCAAGAAATCGAAAAGCAGGAGCAACAAGCAAGCGTGGTATTGAGCCTAGCGGAGCAAGAAGGGCTAGCGCAAGCGAAGCTACAAAAAGAAATGCAGTGTAAAGCCGCCGCTTTAGCCTTACTACAGGCAAGTCAAGCTATCGAAATGACCAAGGCTGAACACTTACGGCTAGAGGCCGAGCGTGATTTAGCACGCGCCAATCAGGATAAATTAGAAGCTGAACGCGAGGCCGCAGAACAAGTTTTAGAGAAGGCGAAACTCGAACGCGAGCACGCACAAATTCAAGTACTACGTCAAGAAAAAGAAAAGGAATCGAAAGAAGCGCGCCGCGAATTATTGGAAGCAGAGCAAACACGTTTGGATAAACTCGCCGAACATGCTCGCTCGCAACGCGACACGGCAGAACTGTCCAAATTAAAAGCCAAAGAAGCCTGTGAGCTAGCACAACTCATGCGCGAAAGAGAACAACAGGAACAAAAACGCATCAACCTGATTGCGGAAAAAAAGAATCAAGAACTGGCTCTGATCGCAGAAATAAAGCAAAAAAATCTGGCCGAAGAAGCGCAACTTAAATTGCAAGAGGAACGTATCGCGTCGGAACATCAAATTTATCTTTCCGAGCAAACAAAGGCACAAGCAGAAGAAAAGTTAATTGCACAAAATCTAGAGAAATCTCGCTTAGAACATCAAATTGCTGAGGCCACAGAATTGCGTGCTTTGCGCGCCTTGGAGTTGGCTGAAATAGAAAGAGCGAAACTGCATGCACAACAAACCGCCTTGCAAAGTTTGGAAGAAATAAAACAGCTAGAAATGCAGAAAAAAGAGTCCGCGATTGCAGAGGAAATGCTACAAAAAAAACGCCTCAACGAAGAACGCATACTTGCCGACACCATTTCCAGAAAACTAAATGCCGAGCAGGAAACAGCTCGTTTAACCCAAGAACGTCTAACAGCAGAACAAGCAGCCCAAAGCATAGTCGAAGCCAAGCGAGCAGAAGAGGCCGCCTTGCACGCCCATGTGCAGGCTTACACTAACGAGCAAGAACGCGCGCGTCAAATTTTGCTACAGAAAAAACAGCGTATCGAGGCCTTGGAATTGGCAGCAAAAGCACGCTGCGCTGCCGATCAAGAACTGCTCGACACCATCGAATTAAAACTATCCACGGAACAAAGCTTATACATCGAAATTGCGGCAAAAATTGAAGCTGAACAGGCAGTCCAAACACAAGCTGCGTTCAATTTCGAAATCGAAAGCGAAATACGACAAACACAGGTCCAGGCTTACCAAAAAGAAGCTTTACTCTTTGCAGAACTGAGCGCCATCGACGAAGCGCAAACACTCTTTACGCAAGTGATGGAGCAACGTCTTCTCGAAGAACAAAAATTCCATGCGCTTCACCAAGAAAAAATAGCCGCCGAACAGCTCGCAGTCGAATCGCATCGTTTGGCACAAGATGCGGCGGCGGCTGCTTTGAATCAAGCGAAAACACTCAAAACGCTTAATGATGAAAAGGCTAAGCTTGACCTGCAACGCTTAGCGCAAGCACGTAAAGCGCAAGAGGAAACCGAAAGCTTGGCAGAGGAAGAAAAACACTACCTGCTCATGGCAGAAAAAGAGGCACAGGCACGCCAGCAAGCGCAGCACGCGCTAGAACAAAAAAATGCCGAACTCAAAACCGCCGAGCACCAAGCACAAGCCATGCTAGCGCTGGAAACCAGTTTGACTCAAACACTGCAACAAAAAAACCAAGACGAACAACGTGCGATTAAAGCGCTGACAGAACGGATTCGCTACGAAGCAAAATTGGCCGAAGCCGAAAAAATAAGAGCCGAGCAGGAAGAATTGGCAGCAAACATCATCGCGGAAAAACTGGCGACGGAAAATACTTTACTCCATAAATCGAGGGAGCATGCCGACACCCAAAGGACAGCGCTGACCACCACCCAAGCCAGATTGCAACAAGCACAGCAATTGTGTGAGCTCGAACAGCAAAGGCTCAGCCAAGAACAATACGAAGAAAATTTAGTCACTCAAAAACGTGCCGCAGAACAAATTCTGTGCGAAGAAAATGCCAAACGTATCGCAATGGAGCAAGCCTATTTGGCCGAGAATGAAAGACGTATTGTCGCCGAACAAGATGCCCGTGTCGCATTGCAAAGCCGCCTCATCGCAGAACAAGAAACGCAACAATTAGCGCAACAACAGCTACAAATGGAAGCAGAATTGGAATGCAGCGCCCGCAACAACGCCAACACACTCTTGCAACTGCAAGACGCCCAATTCAAACGTATGGAACTCGAAACCTTACAAGCACAAAAAACCCAGGAACAACTGGAAACCGAACAGGAACTGACGGCGCTACATCAAGCAACGTTGGCGGCCATTGAAATAAAATTGGAAGCCGAAAAATTGTTACTCGATGAAGCGCAACGTCGTGCCGAAATCGAACATCAGTGTACTGAGTTAGCTGAGCAAAGGCTCAAAACGGCACGCGATGCGAATGCGCAAGAACAAGCGCTGTATGAACACGAGCTGGCATTGAGTTTAAATGAAAAAGCGCAAATCGACGAAGCGGCAATACGCGCACATCAACAGGCCTACGAACAAGAACTGGAAACACAACTAGCGAAATTGGAAGCTGAAAACGCGTACATTGAAACAGAAATCACACAAATGATCACACAAAAAATCAGCTACGCCCAAGCGCTTCAGCAACAACACCATGACCGGTTAATGTGTGAGCAAGAAGCCCAAGCATTGACCCAAAAACGTATAGCAGAAGAACAGCAGGCGCTATTGCTCGCGCAAGAAAAAATGGCCGATGAAGAACACTTCATACAAAAGGCAAATTCATTGCAAAACGAATTAAAAACCAAAGCCGACGAACAACGCGAACGCTCAAAAGCGATGCAGGAAAAAATCGAAACCGAAAAACGCCGCGCAGAACAACTGACCCAACAACTACTCAACCGTCTTTCGATAGAACAAGGCGAACATCAACACTGGTGCCACCGCGCCAAAGAGGTGCTCAACGAAGCGCCTATCCCGGTACAATTTCCGGTCAACCTAGAAGAAGCGCCAAATCACAGCCAAGTATATGACCAATCGCAAATCGCAAGTAAAACGAAAAAACAATATTCCGGCAGCGTCATGTTAGCCATCGCCATCGCCATCGGCCTATTAAGCACAGGAAGCTGGTCTCTATTTAACGCAGTGCAAGCCAATCCAAGCAAGCTACAAACAAAAGCCAAACCCATTAGTAAAGCAGCCCTCACTTTAAACGACACCTTTAAACTGAGCTATCAACTCGACCCTACCGCAAATGCGCGCACCTTAACACAGGGAGAGGTCGCGAAGGATTAGTGCACAGGAATTTTGCGGGACGTTTGTAGTTGGGAGAAAAGTTTCAAGGAATGGTCCCGGCACAGCGTCCTGAATATAAACGGCGATATAACCGCTCTTATTTCAACTACGTTTTCAGATCATAGCTCCCATCCTCATCCCCAAATCAGCAATCAAATCCCAACATAGCCGTGATCAAGAGTGATAGAGTCATCACGCGCATCGGCTGGGTTAGCGTTTTTTGATATCGAAGTCGTACGCTGAATTTCGAATACTCAATGGGAACTACATGAAACTCTTTTTAGCACTTCGATTCCTTATTTTTGTTTTTTTCTTTATCCCATCTATACGAGCCAACAGTGATGAGATAACGTGCACGAACCCCAAAATTGACTATGTAAGCAGTGAAGTTTTATCGGCAGCCCCAGAAAAATATCTAGGCAAAACGATCAATTTAGTTGGAATCTATTATTTCGGATTTCCTAGCGGCTACGTCGTATTTGACACGGAACAATACTTACGGTTATTGAGAGGAATGGGGAACAATAAACCAAATGGGATTGCCGTGAATTTGATATCACATATGCAAAAGTTTGATTCCAAAGATAAGCGCAAGCTAGCTTTGAATCAATATGCAAATTTAGATGGTACTATTGTCAATGTTAGGGGCGTGTTTAACAGGAAATCTGATTCTCATAGCGGTTCTTCGCTAGATGTAATCGACGGGGTGATTGCGATTAGAGCATGTTCGAAAATTGAGGAATAACGCGCCATGATTTAAGGATTTTTTCAGTTATTGCCAAAAATCTGGTTGTCGGATGAATTCTCGATTGAAGTTTAAAAACATATATAAAAAAACATGAATTTATCCTCTCAAATTAAAATGCATTGTTTAGCATTGGATGTCGTTACGACTTGTCCTTATCAACTACAGGGCCCTTTAGGGATTGTCGATTTTGCAGGATATTTGCCATTTTTTGGTGGCGTGAATGGACTATTGATTTGTGAACTGCTACCACCCAAATACATACCAAGCGAAAAACATCGAATCGCCGCTAATTCTTCCGATATTTTTATTTCATTCGTGAACCCATTATCTATTATTGATCGTAATGATTTTATCGAGGCGCTATTGGATTGGGGTTACTTTGGCAAAAGCGATTCGGCAGTTAAATTTACAAAGGATGTGGATTGCTAGATGGCTATCAATGTGATCGAATGATAACGCCAATATGATTCTTCAGCTGATAGCACCCACTGGAGAAATTCAAAATTAATTACATTGTCCGGAAAACCAAGATAATTTTTATAAGTGTGAGTGCGAGTGTGAGTTTGGAGGGGAATTAGAGCACGATTCGATTTTTCGTCCACCTCTTCACATGGTTGGGTTTTCCTTGTTTCGTTGATATTTACTTACCGAATGCGGCGAGATGGTTTTTGCAGATCGCATACATCTGGTTGATTTGCTATTTTTTCTATTAAGGTAGTTATGGGTATATTTTTTAAGAAATTTTTTGCATTTAAGATACCTACAATTCTCAGCGCTTTTTTTGCAGTATATTTTTTTGTGACGATTTTATTAGCCTGTTGCTTTCAATTCAACCGTGAAAGTCACTCGGCTTATAAATCATTGGGTAATGGTAGTCGTACTAATATTCTTGGTTTTAGCTCAAAGGCAACGTTATCCTCTGATTATTATTTATTGGCTCCTGAGGATAGTGTCGAAATTCAGTTCTTTGGGGAAAAGGAGAATAGGATATTGATGGGCGGAAAATTGAAGGAGAGTTTTTTAAATTACCTTAGCAAAGCCGCAGTATCAAGAGAAAATAGATGTGCGTTAACAATTTTAACTGGGAGAGAAGATGTTGCCTGGGCGATTATTTACAGCAATGAAAATTATATTTTTTTTGGGGGAGAAAATTCGCTTAAAGCATCAAAATCATTCATTGAAGAAATCTGTGAGAATAAGAAAAATGGAATTCGATGGAATCCTCGCCCCGCTATAGATTAGCGGTGTATAAAGTGGCCCCACGATTCTTAAGAGTAAATAAGCTTGCTTCTCGTTCTGAGAATACTTAAAATCTCCACAACTAATTTATAACGAACTGTAGATGCGCCGTGCAAAGAGCGTTGGTAGTGGACACCGCTACACGGCTTCTCCTTCGGGGTGCCGTACAACTAAAACGTTTGAATGGAGATACGATGAAGAAAATATTCGTCAATATTGGTTTTGGCATTCTTGGACTTATCCTCGTTCTGCTCATTGTCGGCATCATCTATGAGAACTTAGGTAGACGAAATGCTGCACAGAACTTTCCTCCGCCAGGCAAATTAGTCGATATTGGTGGTCGTCATATTCAATTGGATTGCCGAGGTTCGGGTAGCCCCACTGTCGTATTTCAATCGGGACTGGATATGGCGGGATCGCTGAGCTGGTCGGCAGTTCATGACGAAATTGCGAAGACAACTCGCTCTTGTGCCTATAGTCGTGCTGGCATCATGTGGAGTGACGTCCATGATGCTCCGCAGCTTGCAAAATCTATTGCAGAGGACTTGCATGCTGCCTTGAAAAATGCCAACGAAAAAGGCCCTTTAGTCCTTGTAGGGCACTCTCTTGGCGGCCCTTACAACATGATCTACACGAAATACTTCGGTGCAGATGTAGCGGGATTGGTATTTGTTGATACTTCTCACCCTGATCAGCGATCGGGCGGTAGGGCACGGGAAGCTGTAGAGGCGAATTCGGCAACATTGAAACGGAAGTTAGAGAAGAATTGGACGGCTTTTCTAAATAAATCATGGGCTGCATTAAATTGGACCGGTATAGTTCGGCTCGATGCAGCTATGGATGAAAAAGAGGAAAATCGGACTGAGTCCAATGATCTGGCCGTGAAAGCTTACGCGTCGACTTCAATTAGTTCCGTTCTAAAGGAAGGAGATGCGTTTGAGCAAACATTGAATGAGGCGGGAACGTTTCGGCATCTTGGCGACCGCCCAATAGTGGTCTTGACAAGAGTGCTGCCTGTACCTAAACAAGAATCCAAGTACGATAAAGCATTAAGAGAAAATTGGTCGTGGATGCAGGAAGATCAAGCGAAGTGGTCATCACAGAGTCAGCATCAGCTGGTACATGATACGGGTCACTATATACAGTTTGATCAGCCTGCGGTTGTCATTGATGCAGTGCGGTCTGTGATCTCAAAAGTGCGCGAAAAATAGCCAGCGCAAATGTAAGTCCTGATAATCATATTGCCGTTCCCGGCACGCGAAGTAGGTGATTCGTTTTAGAAGGGATGTCCTAACGGAGTTGTTCTGCACAAAAAAATAGAAAAAATGCTCGAATGTTGTAACTGACGCTGGACACCTGAACCCCGTACACCTGTATACGATGGGACAAATTGCGGATTAATTTAAGGTGCATTATAGAGAAATCTAAGAGAAATCTAAGACACCCAGTGCGGCTGCAAAGCCGGTGAAAGATAGTCGGTGAAAGTCCGATACGGAGAAGACTTAGCGAATCACTCTGACCCCGAGTCATGCGTGTGTCACCGCGAGGTGGCAGGCGA
>JAHFQV010000009.1 GCA_023259175.1 Oxalobacteraceae bacterium
CAACGGCTAACGCAAAAAAACATGCCAAAATTCGCTCTCTCTTGCTTATCCTCTGGTCGCAGCATGCTGCTTACCTATGTTGAGCGGTTTTTGGTTTTTTTATTCATGCAATCGCCCTGGTGGTGAAACTAGCAATACCCACCTTCATGCGCCGTTTAGTGCATCATCTTATTTTAAATTTTTATATTCTTGTGAGAGACCGACAATGAAATGGGCGACTTTGATCCTAGTATATGCCTTGTTTTTCCCCATGCTGGCTAGGGCTGACGACGTCGCTAAATTTGATAAGCAGGGCGACGTGCTCTTATTTTCTGGTGTGATTTCTAAAGAAATCCTTCCAGAAATGAGGGGCTTTTTGAAGTCTGGAGTGCATACGATAATCGTCAATTCGCTTGGCGGAGACGCGGAAGCGGGTTTGCTGATCGGACAGGAAATTTCAAAAAGAAACATAAAAATCATTGTCGATAAATATTGCTTGTCGTCCTGTGCGAATTATTGGTTTCTTTCCGCAAAAGAGAAGGTGATTTCTAGCGGGGCAGTGTTGGGCTTTCATGGAGGGTTCTATTCCAATATGCCCGATCTACCCGCTTATTTGCCAAGAAGTCAGGGGAAGGCGGACGTTCAGAAATTGGTAGATGAGGACCAGCATCATTTTGAAAGCATAGAATTTAATCGCGAATTTTTTAAGTTGAGTTTTACGCTTACAAAGCTTGATCGCCCTGCACAAACCTACATTGTTTGGAGCGGAAATTCATCGCAAAAATTCGAATCTGAAGTTGAGTTTCAAAAATACATGTCTGGCCAAACCTCGGATCATAAAATCACCTCCATAGAAATGAATTCCGGTGGATTGTCTAGCGATAAATTTTATTTTCCCGAGAAAAAAACCTTGGAAAATTACGGCGCAAAAGGACTATTCGATTACGCGTATCCAGCGAGTGAGGCAGCGTTGCAAAAGTTAGCGGAAATCTTAGAGAAAGAAGTCGGCTTTAGGATTGAGCTGGTCGGTGATTTCAATCGAAAGGCGCATCATTAGCCATTGTCATTTTCTTGCAATCCTTGGTCTCATTTATCAACTTGGTTCGTGCTCATCGTTACATTGACATTCATATCACCCAATCCACTATCAATGCCTAAAAGTAAAAAAATCAAGAAAAAGTTTTTTATATAATGGTGTTATCTACTGATTTGGACTAGTATTTTTGCTGCGAATAATTTTGTTCGCTCAAACTAGTTCAAAGGATGAAATACCGTGGCAAATTCCTTAAATATTCTCTTCGTCAATCAGACTGGCCTACCGGATAGTCAGGTCTTCATTACTTTTCAAGACCCTAGCCAAACCCTGAATGTAAGCTACAACGGGCAAACCCTAGGGCGGAATAAAGCTGGAGATATGATGACGCAGTCGCTTAGTCTTGAGACCATCACCGCAGATGGTCTCCATGTTTACAATGCGCGAGGTCCAGTTGTTTTCGTCTCTTTTGAAGCGACCATGGCACATGATGGCTTTAGCATGGATGCTGACCTTTCCGGAAACGCACAACCTAGTTTTATTGGCAGTGGTGGAGCTAATTATTTTAAGGCCTATCAACCCTTTGAAATAAACTACGAAGGCAGTGAGACAAATGGGCAAGGCAATCTAACCAACATCAACTATTTTGGCGCGGCACTGAGCATACAAAGCTATCACGGCGGCGTCTCAGGTGAACTGCTACAAACCCGGGGCAATACGGATACACAATCAATGAGCAAGCGCCTTGGCTCCCTTGTGAATGGTCCAAATAGTGAGCTTGCAGCGATAAGTAACCATGGAAAGATGTTGCGTTACATAGGCCCATCTTCCTTTGGTGCAGGAAGTAATCCCTATCCGAGCTTTGATGCCTACCTTGATTACCTATGCAGCAACAGCATCACAAGCCAAATAGAGAATAACAACGCCTTTAATACTATGGCAAGTCCTGCTGTGGGCAACCTCAATTACAATTACACGCTTAAATTTCTTGCCACAGTCAGCGCAGATAGAACTATCACGCTCGCTGGCGAAATTACCACCACCATCACACCCTTTGGCGGCTCTTCCAGCCCGGGAAAAACCTATACGGGTGCGAGCATGACGATTTCGCCCACAATAGGAAGTCATACTTCAGCCGCGATCTTCAACAATACCATTTATGGACAAGCCGACCCTCTCGGTCCAGGAAAAGGTTCAACGGTGTTTAATTCGATATGGGCTGAACTCGCCAATGATATGGCCAATCTTGGACTCTGTTTGAACAAAGTTCCCGGCACGACTTATTCCACTACACAAAGTCTCGCCATAGGCGAAATTACGACAGGACTATTAGGTGGTTTTGTGGGTAGTGATTTAGCGTATTTCGCAGGAGATCCTGCTTACCAAAGGTACGACAAAAGTGCGTACAAATCTATCCCCAGTGCCGCATGGTGGAACGCGAAGACGGTCCCTTCACCATCAGCGTTACAGCCTGCGCATCCCTACTATAGTAGCTATTCAGAAGTGATCTTTGACGCTACATCAAACGAGGTCTATTCCATACCGTTTAGCGATCGTTTCGGTCAAGGCCCATTGATGCAAACACAGCTTTATAATGGCAAGGTAGTCGATACTTGGGTTGTGACAATTGGTCGTCCACTATTTAATTTGAGCTGAGCTAAGACGATTAGACAAGGATTTACGACGAGGGGAAAGCAATTACGCCAGTGCATGTCTTGCGTACTTATGGACTCCCGTCTTTTTGCGAGTTATTTTTTTGCCGATCCGCATGTAGTCGATCGACCTTGTGAAATTTCGGGAACTAATCTTTGTGGAAGTCTCTCCAAGTTGCCTGTTTGTTTTTACTATGGGTATGTGTGATGATCGATTTGAGAAGTGATACCGTCACGCGCCCGAGTGTGGCGATGCGTGCAGCGATGTTGGATGCGCCCTTGGGTGATGATGTGTATGGCGATGATCCTAGCGTGAATCGTGTGACGCAAAAAGTGGCTGAGTGGGTCGGACATGAGGCGGCTTTGCTGGTGCCTAGCGGTACTCAGAGTAATTTGATTGCGCTCTTGACGCATTGTGGCCGTGGCGATGAATATATCGTCGGGCAAAACTACCATACCTACTATTACGAATCCGGTGGGGCGGCGAGTTTGGGTGGGATAGTGCCTCAGCCAATCGCGGTCGAAGAGGCTGGACATTTGGACCCTGCAAAAATAGTTCAGGCAATCAAACCCCATGACATGCATTTTGCGCGTTCGCGTTTATTGAGCTTGGAAAATACCCATTTGGGTAAAGTGATTGCGCCCGCTTATTTTGATCAAGTGATTCCTTTGGCGCGTGAGCATGGCCTTGCGGTGCATTTAGATGGAGCACGTATTTTTAATGCGGCGGTTGCCTTGGGTATCGATGTTGCGCGTTTGACGCGGGATGCGGATACGGTATCGATTTGTTTTTCTAAAGGTTTGGGTGCGCCGATAGGCAGTATGTTGTGTGGCTCCCGTGATTTTATTGAGCAGGCGAAGCGGTGGCGAAAAATGGTGGGTGGCGGTATGCGGCAAGCGGGGGTGTTGGCCGCTGCGATGGAATATGCGCTTGATCATCATGTTGAACGCTTGGCGCAGGATCATGAAAATGCAAAGCGTCTGGAAAATGCTTTGCGTGAAATCGAAGAATTGAAAGTGGCGCCAGCGCAAACGAATATGGTGTACGTAGAATTGAGCTCACTTGCTTTGGGTTTGTCGGCGGCGAGCTATTTGAAGAGCAAAGGCTTTTTGCTGACGGGTGGTCAGCGCATACGTTTGGTCATGCATTTGGATGTGGCGAGTGCCGATTTGGATTCCTTGGTTTTGCATTTGAAGGCTTTTTTCAGGGCGCAGCGGCGCTAAGCATTTGTCCGATGGGCGAAAGCGCCTATATCCCTCAATGCCTGATCTTGGTTTAAAGTACAATGCAGGCTGCCTGTACTTCACTCTCCTTGGAATTTTTTCATCACATGAATTTCACTACTTGGTTTTCATTTTTCTGCGCGGCATGTTTGATCGCTGTTTCGCCTGGTTCAGGTGCTATTTTATCGATGTCTCATGGCTTGGCCTATGGGGTAAAACGCGCGAGTTTGACTATTTTTGGCTTGCAGCTGGGCTTGTTGATGGTTTTGTTGATCGCCGGGGCGGGGGTGGGTTCTTTGTTGTTGGCTTCCGAGACTGCTTTTTCTGTCGTCAAAATTTTAGGGGCCGCTTATTTAATCTATTTGGGTGTGCAACAGTTTTTTCAAAAATCACCCTCGCTAACGGACTCAGCCACCGTGCAGACACAGATGCCCAGTGTGCGCAAACAAGTGTTGACCGGATTTTTGACCAATGCCAGTAATCCCAAGGGGATAGTATTTATGGTGGCGGTACTGCCCAATTTCATTGACAGTCATGCGGCCATCGGCACCCAGCTTTTTATTTTGGCCATCACCATGATCGCGATTGATACTAGCGTGATGCATATCTATGCCTTGTTGGCTGCGTCTTTGCAAGAAGCCCTGCGTAAGCCGCGTGCGCAGCGGATTCAAAATCGCTTATTTGCCTGTATTTTGATGGCTTTAGGTGCCAGTCTTTTTTTCGTTAAGCGTGATGCAGCTTTAAGCAACTAGCGCTAATTTGAGCCAACTGTAGCCAAGCAAAAATCCGCACACTTTCGCAACAGTTCGTATTTTTTTTTACTTGAAGATGTTAACCTTGGGCATGTTCTAACTAGGAACTAGCCAAATTAGCATTTAGCTTATCCCGTGAATACGGTTCAATGGAAATGATATTTGCATGCGTTTTGATACTCGGACGATAGACCCAAGTTATGAAGAGACGGCGCATCGCCGTTTGATCTGGGGTATCGCTTTTTCAATATTGGCGCATGCGATTTTGTTGTCGATTCAATTGGGATTGCCGGGGATTGATTTTCCGGAGCTTGATTTGCCTTGGAAACAGAAGCGCATGCCACCGCTACCATTGTCGGTGCAGATTGTGAATGTCGCCCCCGCACCGATTAAAGTGCCGCCAACGCCAAGCGTAACGCAGGCCGAATTATTTCCTTTGCCGGAACCGATATTGCCGACCCCGATTGCGGCAGGCGGACGTTTAGCTTTGACTTTGCCTCAACCCGTCCCTCAAGTAAGCAAACACGAGCAGCCTCATCCAGTCATTAAATCTCAGCCGAAAAATTCAAAGCTGAAGCCCCGTGTTTCTGCGCCGCCGGTGGTTAAAGCCGTGCCGCCGCCGCCGAGTGCGCCGACGCGCCTGATTACGCAAGAAAAAATGTTGGACGATGATTTTCTTGTGGCGCAGTCGAAATCAGAAGAATTGGAACATAAAGCGCAAGATAAGAGGGAAAATAAACATAGTGAAACCTTAGTCCCGCCCGATGCAATCATTGATCCAGAAGCCGAACCGCAATTGATAGAGGAACAGAAGCGGGCTGAATTGGCAGCGAAAAAAATTCAAGAGGAAGTGATCGCCCAAAAGCGGGAGGAGGAAAAGGCCAAACAAGCCGCTGAGCAAAAGCGTCTAGAGGAACAGTTACAAATCGAAAAAGCAAATGAAAGTTTGCGACTCCAAAAACTGGCGCTAGCGGCTCAAGAACAGCAAAAAAAGCAAGCCGAGCTACAGGCTTCTGAAATGGCACGTCACCTCGCAGAAAAAGCGGAGCTCGACAAACAGTTGGCGGTGAAAAAGACCGCGGAAGAGCGCGCGCGTCGCGAAGCGATTGATGAAGCATTGCGTGAAGCGAAACGCCAAGAATTATTGAGTCAGGAAACCTTAAAGCAAGACGAGTTACGCCGTCAGGCCGAGCAGCAGCGCTTGCGTCAACTGGCATTAGAGCAAGAAAAGCAAAAACAACAGGCTGCGGCACTGGTACAGCAGCAAGAAAGACTATTGGCTGAACAAATTGAAAAACAAAAATTACGTGATTTGGAAGAGAAAAAACGTATAGAAGAAGTGGCGGCTAAAACACTCCTAGAACAGAAACTAGCGGAACAAAAGCGTGCCGAGCAAAAAATAGCCGAGCAAAAAATAGCCGAGCAAAAAATAGCCGAGCAAAAAATAGCCGAGCAAAAAATAGCCGAGCAAAAAATAGCCGAGCAAAAAATAGCTGAGCAAAAAATAGCTGAGCAAAAAATAGCCGAGCAAAAAATAGCTGAGCAAAAATTAGCTGAGCAAAAATTAGCTGAGCAAAAAATGGCTGAGCAAAAAATAGCTGAGCAAAAATTAGCTGAGCAACGTAGGCAAGAACAAGCGCTAGCCGAACAGAAATTGCGCGAGCAAAAAGCTTTGGAGCAAAGGCAATTAGAGCAAAAACTGGCCGAAAGGCGCGAGGCGGAACAAAAATTAGAGCAGCAAAGATTGGCCGAAATAGCTAGGCGAGAAGCGGAGCGTGGCAATGAACGTAGCCTAGATCAAAGCAATAGTAATGGCAATCAGGCGGCGAGTAAGAACAATAGCGCGGACAATAACGCAGGTAATCCTAACGCCCGCAATGGAACAACTGGCGCGGGCGTCAATACGGGTGCAGTGCCAGCAAACGTCGCATCTGGCGGTGATTTAGCAAACCGCTTGCGCGAGCAAGTGCGTAAGGGCGATTTGTTCAAACCGGGCGCACCCTTAAGTCGTAGTTCTAGCAATGATAATCGTGCGCGTCGACGTAGTTTTATGGGGCTGTATGAAAAAGAAGTACCGCTACGGATGTATGTCGATGGGGTGCGACAAAAATTAGAACGCAATGGCAATCTAATCTATGAAAAACGTTCCTTGAGTAACGTCGAACACAATGTGTTAATCAACATGTTTATCCGAAGCGACGGCAGTATTGAAGAACTGATCATCGTCAAATCCAGTGGCTCGCAAGCGATGGATGAAAAGGCGCGCAATATCATCGTTGCCAATGCACCGTATGCGGTTTTTCCACCGGCCTTAGCGCTCAAATACGATGTCATCGAAGTGCAGCGCATTTGGAATTTTGGTGATCGTTTGCGGATTTTGGAAGAGCTTCCTTGAATATTTCAGCGTATCGAAACGATGACCCTTGATTTGCCACAGAATTGTTTACAACCTCGAAAGCGTGCACATTGCGAACGATGTCAGCGGGCTTTACGCGCTTGTATCTGTGCTTGCGCGAAGACGGTTGAATCGCCTATCGAAGTATTGATTTTGCAGCATAGCGCTGAAAAAGGGCACATCAAAAATACCGCAGGTTTATTACATTTGTGTTTGCCCAATAGTCGTCTTTGGCTTGCTGAGCAATTTCCTGAGGAATTATTGCAAATAGAGTTGGCGCATGACGGAAAACAAACGCTACTTTTATACCCTGATGATAGTGTAACCGCAAACGCAGAACCGCATTTTTTCGAAATGCCAGCTCGGCTTCCAGTAAATCGGCTGCGACTGCTTATGATTGATGCGACCTGGCGCAAGAGCCGGCAAATGCTCAACGCTCATCCCTGCCTGCAGACCTTACCGCGTTACGCACTCACCCATGTTCCCGAGTCAAAATATGTGATACGCAAAGCGCGTCAGGCGCATCAACTTTCTACTTTAGAAGCGGCATGTTATGCAATGATGGCGCTCGATACTTCCGATAAGAATTACACTCCACTGCTCGATGCACTGGAAGCGTTTAATCACCTACAGTGTCAGTTCGGCGTGCATCGTTTACAAAGAGAGCCTCGGTTTAAGATGTATAGGGACGCGCGGATTTATTCGACTAAAATTCTGAGCGAAATTTCCAGCAAGTTTTCTGTGGCGCTTCCCTAGCGTAAGGTTTTAGGAACATAGCCCAACGCCTTGGAAATCTCTTGCGCGGTATTGACCAAATCCCCCAGCCAAGCCTCTTGCAATCGGTCTGCCGGTGCAGAAATAGACAAACCCGCGACCATTTTTCCGGTGTCGTCATGAATCCCTGCTGCCATACAACGCACACCTAATTCCAGTTCTTCGTTGTCGCGCGCGTAGCCATGAGTACGTACAGCAGCTAATTCTCGCTCTAATTTCGCAACATCGGTAATTGAATTTTTATTGTGTCCAGCAAGGCCAGTCCGTGTGATGTAAGAGCGGAGTGCTTTCGGTTCATCGATGGATAAAAATAATTTACCCGTCGATGTCAAATGCAAGGGCGCTCGACCACCAATCGCGCGCACGACCTGCATCCCAGATCGCTCTGAAAATGCCCGGTCAATATACACAATCTCATCGCCTTGACGCACCGATAAATTGATCGTTTGGTTGGTGATGCGGTGTAGATTACGCATCAATTCCAAAGCGGCTTCGCGTACATCCAAGCGACTCTTCACAATATTACCCAACTCCAGCAAACGCATCCCTAAACGGTAAGTGCCAGTATCGGCGCGATCGACAAAACGCGTTAATACCAGATCATTCAAAATCCGGTGTGCGGTTGACGGGTGCAAGCCAGTGACCCGAGCCAACTCTTTCAAACTCACAGGATCGTGATAACGCGAAAGCGCATTAAGCAAGGAATCCAAGCGTTCAATGACTTGAATCGTGGTTTTTTCGGGAGGTGTCGCAGTATTTTTCATGGCATTTATGGTGCATTGCGGTAAGTACCTTTATACCACATTGTGAAAAAAAGAGTGGAGGGAAAGTTCATAATGAATTTTTGAATAATGACTTTCTATCTGTGCGCTGATGGCAAAGGGTGGTGGGATTATCTGATTTCCGACGATTCGCACTAGATTGGCGATGTTGTTAGGTTAAATTTGATATGATTTGATCTTTCTCAGTCTACAGTGACACCCTATTCAAATGCATTTGACGATGTTTCCCCCTTTTTCTCGACTATTGTTGACATCCCTCACGGTGAATTGATGAGTCAGTTTTTTCATATTCACCCAGAAAATCCGCAGAGTCGTTTGATTAAACAAGCGGCGCAAATTATCGATCAAGGTGGGATTGTCGCTTTGCCGACCGATTCTTGTTATGCCTTGGTCTGTCATCTTGATGATAAAGACGCGGTGACACGTTTGCGCCGGATACGGGGCGTTGATGAAAAACATCATCTCACGCTTTTGTGTCGTGATTTGTCGGAAATTGCGCTCTATGCTAAGGTCGATAATCGTCAATTTCGTTTGCTCAAAACAGCGACCCCGGGACCCTTCACTTTTATTCTTGAAGCGACTAAAGAAGTGCCGCGTCGCTTAAGTCATCCCTCTCGTAAAACCATAGGCTTGCGCGTGCCAGAAAATCGTATCGCGCACGCTTTATTGGAGGACTTAGGACAGGCTTTATTGGGTACCACCTTGATATTGCCAGACGAAGTAGATGCCTTAAGTGACCCTGAAATAATTCGGGCTCGCTTGGAAAAACAAATTGATCTCGTGATTGATGGTGGCGCTTGTAGTCTTGTGCCTACCACCGTCATTGATATGACCGCTGCGGTGCCAGAATTATTAAGGCAGGGGCGCGGTGATGCGCGCTTGTTTGGTTTGTAGAGCTTGTTCGCTTTACGAAAATTAAAATTTAGAGAAAGAGTTTATGTATCCTGATCGCGTTGTTTCCGGTATGCGTCCTACAGGTGCGCTGCACTTGGGGCATTATCATGGGGCACTTAAAAACTGGGTTAAGCTGCAGGCGGAGCTGCCTTGTTTGTTTTTTGTCGCCGATTGGCATGCATTGACAACGCACTATGATGATCCAAGTATTATTGAGGCGAGTACTTGGGATATGTTGGTCGATTGGTTGGCGGCGGGGGTTGATCCTTCGCAAGCAACCATTTTTATTCAATCACGCGTACCTGAGCATGCGGAGCTGCATTTGTTATTGTCGATGGCAACGCCTTTGGGTTGGCTAGAACGGGTTCCGACTTATAAAGACCAACAGGAAAAGTTGACGGATAAAGATTTGGCGACCTATGGCTTTTTGGGTTACCCACTGTTGCAGGCGGCGGATGTTTTGATTTATCGGGCCAATTTGGTGCCGGTAGGCGATGATCAAGTGCCGCACGTGGAAATGATGCGGGAAGTGGCGCGACGTTTTAATCATTTGTACGGTAAGGAAAAAGGATTTGAGTTGAAAGCCCAAGATGCGGTGAAGAAGCTGGGCAGTAAGCGCGCAAAACTGTATCAAGAGTTGCGCACACAATTTCAAGAAAAGGGCGATGCTGATGCGCTCGAACAAGCCAAGGCGATGCTCGATGATGCGCAAAATTTGAGCATGATCGATAGGGAGCGCTTATTTGGTTATCTGGAAGGTAGCCGTAAATTGATCTTAGTCGAGCCGCAAGCTAAACTCACTGACGCGTCGCGCTTGCCTGGTTTAGATGGACAGAAAATGTCCAAGAGTTACGGCAATGCGATTGCACTGCGCGAAGACAAAGAGAGTGTGACGAAGAAGTTGCGTACCATGCCCACCGACCCTGCGCGGATACGTCGCACTGATGTGGGGGATCCCGAGCGCTGTCCGGTTTGGAAATTGCACCAAGTTTATTCTTCTGTGGAAGTGAGGGACTGGGTTGTGCAGGGCTGTAAGAGTGCAGGTATCGGCTGTATCGAATGCAAGCAGCCGGTCATTGATATGATCTTGCAAGAGCAAGAACCGATGCGGGAGCGAGCGCAAATTTATTTGGATGACCCTAGTTTGTTGCGGGCGATCGTGGCCGATGGCTGTGACAAGGCACGCAAGCTCGCCCACGAGACCATGCGTGACGTGCGCGAAGCGATGGGCTTGGCTTACGGCGACTAAGCGCCGCGCTTCCCTAGAGCTGTCCAAGCTGGTGAGGTCTCTTGAACTGATACCCTTCGCATAGCTTGTCGCTACTAGCTTGTCCTTGCTGTTGGCGGCGCGGATTTTTGTTATATTCAGCGGCTTGATCGGGTCGCAAAGCAAACGATCTGAGACAAAAAACAGGGCGAGTAGAATCGAGTATTCAATCAGATTCACTCGCATCCCGCCTTGGCTTGGGCTACAATTGGGGTTTTACTTTTTCTTGCGCTAACATGACGATGATACAGGGTAGTTTGGTCGCGATTGTGACCCCCATGCACGCTGACGGTAGTCTCGATATTCCTTGTCTGCAAAAGCTGATTGATTGGCATATCGCTGAAGGGACCGACGGCATTGTGATCGTTGGCACGACGGGTGAATCTCCGACGGTTAATGTCGAAGAGCATTGCGAGTTGATACGTATTGCGGTCGAACATACGCGAAAACGCGTGCCCGTCATCGCCGGTTCTGGCGGGAATTCTACGGCTGAGGCTATTACCCTGACCAAATTTGCCAAGGAAGCCGGTGCGGATGCTTCTTTGCAAGTCGTTCCCTACTATAATCGCCCGACCCAAGAAGGTATGTATCAGCATTTCAAAAAGATTGCTGAATCGGTGGATATTCCCGTTATTTTGTACAATGTTCCGGGGCGCTCGGTTGCAGATATGTCCAATGAGACAGTGCTGCGTTTGGCAAGAGTTCCTGGCATTATCGGTATCAAAGAAGCCAGCGGAAATATTCCGCGTGATCTAGAGTTGTTGCGGGCAGTGCCGGAGAATTTTGCGGTGTATTCAGGTGACGATGCAACTGCCATGGTCTTAATGCTATGCGGTGGCAAAGGAAATATATCGGTAACCGCCAATGTGGCACCGCGGGCCATGCACGAATTGTGTGTTGCAGCCATGAAGGGCGAAGTGGCGAAAGCAGTGGAAATCAATAATCGTCTTTTGTCCGTGCACGCTAAGCTTTTTATTGAACCTAATCCTGTACCCGTCAAATGGGCTTTGTCTGAAATGGGCATGATACCGAGTGGACTTCGTTTGCCATTGGTTAGCCTTTCTAGCGGATATCATGATATTGTTCGTTCCGCTCTTGTTGAGGCCGGACTGTTGTAGGACCTCTTCGATACGAAGCGGTGTGTTCAAAGTGAAATAGTAAGCAAAGCTGGATACGAAAAGTAGCGTAGCTGGGCTCAGACAAAAATTAATTGTTCTCAATCGTAGGGATTTTCAAATGGCAAAAAGCGTTGTTGCTAATAAAAAAATGGTTCGTGCTTTAGCTCTGGCTGGCGTAATCGGACTAACAGGTTGCTCTTACGTTGGAAACGTAGTTGAAACGAATCGTATTGATTACAGAAGCGCAGCCAAAGCGAAAACGACTTCTCTGGAAGTGCCGCCCGATTTGACGCAAATTCGTCGCGATAGTCGTTTCTCCATTCCAGATGCAGATCAAGGCAGTGCCACAGCATTGACTTACGGCCAAAGAATTAATGGCGCTGGAAATACTTCTGCCACTGGCAGTGTTGCGGTGAGCCAGTTGAAAGATATGCGTATCTTGCGTGATGGAAGTCAACGTTATCTCTCTTTGAAAATGAATCCGGAAGCGCTCTGGCCTGTGCTTAGAGAGTTTTGGCAAGACGCTGGTTTCTTGATTAATGTCGAAAACGAAGCGACGGGCGTAATGGAAACGGATTGGGCTGAAAATCGCGCCAAAATTCCTCAAGACATGATACGTGCGACTATCGGTAAAGTGTTTGATTCGCTTTATTCCACAGGCGAGCGGGATAAATTCCGGACTCGTATCGAACGCGCTGCCGATGGTTCTATCGAAGTGTTTATCAGTCATCGTGGTGCGCAGGAAGTTGTCACTGGTAGCCAACGCGATAATACGACATGGACTTCACGCGCAAATGATACTGGCCTTGAAGCCGAATTTTTATCTCGTTTGATGATGCGTTTAGGTTCCGATGAGGTCAAGGCGCGTGCCACCGTCGCTGGGGTAACGGCTGAGACTGCGCCACGTTCTAAATTGTTGATTGCAAATGATTTGCCTTATCTCGAAACGGACGAAGGATTTGATCGCTCATGGCGTCGGGTTGGTTTGGCCTTAGATCGTATTGGTTTTACGATTGAAGATCGTGATCGTTCCAAGGGACTGTATTTCGTGCGTTACATCGATCAAGATATTGATGCGAAAACGAAAGGTGCTAGTGAAGGATTCTTCGCGAAACTGTTCTCTTGGGGTTCGGGCGAGGCGGCAAAAGACGGCCAGAAATATCGTATTTTGATTCGTGAAAATGGAGAGGTGAGTCACGTTACCGTTCACGGCGAAGATGGTAAAGTCGCAGGAACACCAGTGGCGAACAAGATACTTAAAGTCTTGAACGAGCAGCTCAAGTAAATGGGTAAATAGTCAAACTGGACTTGGCATAAAAAAACGGATCGTATGATCCGTTTTTTTTGTGCCTAAATTAAGCGAAACTTTAGGCGATTTCCCATAAAAAAAGGCCGGTCAAAAGACCGACCTTTTTCTAAAGTAAAAAATTACTTAGATGCAGATGCAGATGCTGCTGCAGGTGCTGGAGCTGCTTCAGCTGCTGGAGCAGAAGCTGGTGCTGCTGCAGGTGTTGCATCAGCTGCTGGAGCTACTGGAGCTGCTGCAGGTGCTGGTGCTGCTTCAACTGCTGGTGTAGATGCAGATGCTGGAGCTTCTGGCGCTTTGTTGCAAGCAACCAAAGCAACTGCCAACAAGGAAACGAGCAAAAGTGATTTTTTCATGTTTTTACTTTCAATAAATGGTTCTAAAAAAACTACAATATTGCGATGAATAATTACCGGTAATTATCGCTCAATAGGTTAAGCCGTGGGCAGAAAATCTAAAAGACCTTGCAAATCCTACGTCACTTTCCTAACCGCGAATTATAATGATTTTTCTGTCAATCGAATATAGCTCTTTGCGTTTTTTTCCAAAAAAATGAACTAAAACCGCTTCTGAAGCCTCAATTTAGGGAAAAGTCGTTGTTTGTGAGTCAAAACGAGTCGGAATGACGTGAAACGATGAGCGATTTCTTTCATCTTTTCATACGAACCTCACTGATGCTGCTTATTTTTTTGCGGTGCTCGATTTTTTCATAAGTTCTAACCAGCCATCTTCATACCAAATGCAAAAAGCCTCTAAAACATCATCTGAGGCCTCGCTGAGCTCCTGTGCATTTAAGCTACGTTGATTGGCGAGCAAGCCTAAGCTCGTTTTATCGCGTTTGCCAACGGTAAAGGACTCGCCATTAATGAAAACATGTTTTCCTTGGTAAAGCATTTGTGTTTTTAAGGAAAGTCGCACCCCATTGCTGAGTGCTTTTTCGATGAATTGTTCCGGTACTAAGGCGCGCTTGGGCGCTTCGAAAAAAACACTGGCCTTGGGTTCGGTCAGGTATTCCCCAATAAAAATTTCGATGTCTTCTCGACTAAATGTGATTTTTTCGAGTTCGTCGGCGATGGTGTCCATCATCTGGGCGCTGATTTCCGCTGGGTGCTTCGATGCTTTTAAATCGGGGTCCGCATAGCGTCCAGGCAATTCGATAGAATCCGCCATAAACTGCATTAAGCTTTCTCCCATCTCTTGATAGGAGGGGGAGCGAAAGCCTATCGAGTAGGTCATGCATTCGCCCAAGGCCACGCCGTCGTGGGCGTAATGCGGCGGCAAGTACAACATGTCTCCCGGTTCGAGAATGAATTCCTGTTCGCATTGAAAATTGCTGAGGATTTTAAGTGGCATGCCTTCGATTAAAGAAAGATCCGTTTGGGCGCTGATTTGCCAACGACGTTGACCATGCGCCTGCAATAAAAATACGTCGTAAGAGTCAAAATGGGGGCCAACGCCACCGCCTTCACGCGCATAACTGATCATCAAATCGTCTAATCTCGCGTCGGGTGCGAACCGGAATTCCCTTAGCAAAGCATCCGCAGCGGGGTCATGTAAATTCACGCCTTGTACTAACATCGTCCAATCTTTTTTTTCTTTTTGCGGTAGGGTCTTGAGCGGCCCATTTTTCATTTCCCAATGTTGTTTGAAATAGGTAATCAAGCGTGACTCAACATCGTCGCGTGAGGCCAAAGCAAATAAGGCTTCGATCGACAGTAGGGGCTTGAAGTTGGGAATGGCTTGGCGTATCAGTAGCGGCTTTTTTTGCCAGTATTCGGCAAAAAATTGCTCAGCACTGAGTCCCGCGAGTAGCGTGAGGGCTTGGTTGTTTTTTTTCATGGAATTTTAAGTGTGAATTGGTCTGTGGGATAAATTATAGCGCGACGCTCGAGGAAGGTATAATGTCGCATCGAGATCAAGAGAGTTGAAATTTTTAAGGAAATAGTATGAAGATTGCTAAAAATACCGTAGTTACGGTGGCCTACAAATTATCGGATGCTCAAGATAATTTAATTGAAGATGGGCAGGAGCCGATGGTGTATCTGCATGGCGGTTATGAAAACACCTTACCTAAAATCGAAGAAGCACTCGAGGGAAAAGAGACCGGTTTTCAGGACGTGATTCAAGTTGAACCGGAAGATGCTTTTGGTGAATACGATGCGGAATTGGTCAAAATGGAAGACCGTGATCGTTTGCCAGCGCCAATTGAAGTCGGAATGCAGTTTGAAGGCACGCCTGAGGACAATGAGGACGGCGACTCTATCATTTTCACCGTCACGGAAGTGGTCGAAGATAAGGTTGTTTTAGATGGTAATCATCCTTTGGCCGGCATTGCTTTGCGTTTTACGCTACACGTGCTCAATGTGAGAGACGCGACTGCCGAAGAAATCGCCCATGGTCACGTACACGGCGAACACGGCCATGATCACGATGGCGATGATGATGGTGATGAAGACGAAGACGGTGAGTTTCGTACCGTGCATTTGCACTAAATCGCATATCGAAAAAAAGCGCGACCATCACCTTGGCTGCGCGGCAGCTAGGATTCTCAGTTGATTTTTTTGCGATCAACATCGAA
This sequence comes from Oxalobacteraceae bacterium, assembly GCA_023259175.1. Lineage (GTDB taxonomy): Bacteria > Pseudomonadota > Gammaproteobacteria > Burkholderiales > Burkholderiaceae_D > Undibacterium. The sequence continues at coordinate 15,755 of JAHFQV010000009.1, forward strand.
GCCTAATCGTTGTGGTAAAAAACTTTCTCGCATTTTTCTTGAGAGTAGAGATGATTATGACCAGTCAAGATTCAGAATCCAATACCAGTGAATTTAAAAGCAAAGGCGGTATCAAACGTATTTGGAAAGCGATAGCTTACTCGCTAGAAGGCCTACAAACCGCATTCCGATTTGAACACGCTTTTCGGCAGGAATTGGTGATGGTTGTGATTGGTTTTGTTGTTGTGCTGGTCTTGCCTTTGTCGATTTTTGAGCGTCTGTTAATGACTGCGGTTTTAGTGCAAGTGCTGGTGGTGGAATTAATCAATTCCGCAATTGAGGCCGTGGTTGATCGTGTTTCATTGGAGCGTCATCCTTTGTCAAAAAATGCAAAAGATTTCGGTAGCGCTGCGGTTTTATTGACCGTGTTGATTGCAATTGTCACCTGGGCTGTCATTCTGTGGAATCGATTTTATTATTGAGATGTGCACCGATAGTGCGGCAACACGTTATTCGGGAGAGGGAAATTTTTGAGAGGCGCGTATGTTGTGTAAGAATGGCTTGAAACGAATCGGTGTTTTGTGTTTTTTGATGCTCGGTTTATTTGGACTCAATAGTTTTGCGAACGCTCATCGCGATGAGGGGCAGTACCAGATTGTCGAGGCGCGTTATGGTACCTTGGAGCGTAATGTCGATGTCACTGAACAATTAAAGGATTTGGCGAAACGCGACATTCGGTTTCGGATGGGTAACGAGAGTTTTGGTATTGATCCACACCCAAATCACGTAAAATTTTTACGTATTTTTGCGCGTGATGGGCGTGGTGGGACGCGCAGTTTTGAGTATGCCGAGGGTAGTATCGTTGACGGTTCCTTGTTTAAAGCTTGGGGCTCAGACGAGTGGGAGCATCGTGGACATCATGAAGGCGCTTGGGATGGGCGGGAGCATGCCGATCGTGGCGATAGGAATGAGCGTGACGCGGGTGAGTATCAGATCGTGCAAGCAAGATACGGAACCTCACAGCGTAATGCTGATGTGACTGAACGTTTAAAACAATTGGCGCGTGCCGATCGTGTTTTTCAGATGAATAATGATAGCTTCGGTATCGATCCACACCCAAATCATGTGAAAACCCTGCGTATTTTTGCACGTGACTCTGAAGGTCAAATGCGCACCTTTGAGTACGCAGAGGGCGAGCTCTTGGACGGTGCATTGTTTAAATCTTGGCAGACCGGAGATTGGGCCACCAATGAACCTTATCGCGGTGGATGGGGGGTGTTGCGCAAGATGTTTCGCGCCGAGGAAGTGGCACAACAACAGAGCGTGAATTCTCTCGAAATTATTAGCGCGGAATACGGTGCTGCTGGGGTCAAAGTTGACGTTCTTCCTTATCTGCAAATGCGAGTGCGTGCGGGCAGTTTGAGTATGCACGTTGATAATGCAAGCTTGGGAAATTTTGATCCCGTTCCAGGCCGCGTAAAGGTGCTAAGAATTCGTTATTTGTTGAACGGCGGCTCTGTGCAACAGTTGAGGATTAAGGAAAACGATTGGTTGCATTTGTAGTCGCCTTAGCCTTCTTTGTTTTTCCTCGATAAAAACACTGAGATCAATTTCTTTGCTTATTCTTGATCGGTAATTAACTCAGTGTTTTCAATGCCTCTTCCAAACAATTTAAAAATTCTTTCGCGTTGGCTAGAGAGAAAACCAGAGGCGGTTTGATTTTTAAGACATTGTCGTAGGGCCCATCGCTAGAGAGTAAAATTCGATGGGCTTTCAGATATTCGATGACGCACTTGCATTCTTGCGTGGCAGGCGTGCGTAGGGTCTGATCTTTGACGAGTTCCACGCCGATAAATAAACCCATGCCGCGCACATCGCCGATGAGTGGGTGTTGCGTTTTTAAATTCATCAAAGCTTCAAGTAAAAAAGCGCCCACTTCGGCGGCGTTTTTTTGTAGTTGTTCCTGCTCGATTACGTCTAAAACTGCCAATCCCATTGCACAGGAAACGGGATTGCCAGCAAAGGTGTTGAAGTATTCCATGCCGGTGATGAAAGCTTGTGCAATTTCCGGGCGGGTGACCACCGCGCCCATGGGATGTCCGTTGCAGATAGGCTTACCCAGAGTGACGATGTCGGGGATCACATTTTGTGATTCGAATGCCCAAAAATGTTGACCAGAGCGCCCAAAACCAACTTGAACTTCATCTGCAATACAAACTGCTCCCGCTGCTCTGGCGTGGGCGTAGGCGGCCGCTAAATAGCCTTGCGGAAGAACGACTTGACCGCCGCAACCTAAGATAGATTCACAATAAAATGCGGCGGGTTTTGCACCACGATCATGGATCGCTTGAATGCAGCGATGCAAGTCGTTTGCGTATTGTAGAGCCGCTTTGCTATCGCCGCGGCGAAATTGGCCACGATAGTCGTCAGGTATTTCGGCGACTTGAATTTGCGCTGGGCGACCGCGCCCACCTTTACCATCGAATTTGTAGGGACTCAGTTCTATCATGGTCGGCGAGTTGCCATGATAGGCATGATCGACAACGATAATGTCATTGTTTTGCGTGTAGGTTTTGGCGATACGTAGCGCGAGATCATTCGCTTCGGTCCCGGAATTGGTCAGAAAGACGACCGAGAGTTCTTTCGGAAAAGTGACGGCGAGACGCTGCGCATATTCCACGATATTGTCGTGCAAATAGCGGGTGTTGGTATTGAGCTCGGCCATTTGTGCTTGCCCTGCAGCGACAACGGTAGGGTGGCAGTGGCCGACGTGGCAGACGTTATTAACCATGTCGAGATAGGCATTGCCTTGTTCATCGTATAGATAGGCACCACGACCACGCACCATTTTGATGGGCTCTTGGTAGGACATACTGAGCGTCGGGTTCAGGTGTTGACGACGTAGCTGGATAATTTCTTCGGCACTACGTTGCGGTATGGGTTTGGCGATGGTGTTGTACATGGTGGACGAGATTTGAAGTTTGGATGACGGGATTTGATTAGTTAGCTGCGATCTTGCAAGCATTGAATAATCGACCTTGTAGTTGCGCGTAGTCGATCGCATCTAATTGCAAAATCAAGCGCCGAACACCTGTTTGTGAGATCAGTATATATTCGTTTTCTGGATTTTTGCGCCAAGCACGATTGGCCATCAGGATACTTTGACTAAGGCGTGTGGTGATGAGATGGTAGAGCGCATGTATTTCCTCCGCTGTCAGCGGGTAAGTCTGATGGTAGCCACTTAAAATAGTCATCATCGCCGTTTGTACTGCTTCGACTTCGGTAATCGTTTGTAAGGCATAGGTGATGGCAATCGCCAGATCGACCACGCGTAGATGGTGGCACATGTCGCCGAAGTCGATGATGGCATTGACCTCGGAGTGCGCTTTGTTATTGGAATGCGCGACGATGACGTTGAAATCATTGGCATCATTGTGGATCACACTCATCGGTAGCTGTTGTTTCCAATGCGTCTCGTGTTCGGCGAAAAACGCGATATGACGGCTGACAACATCGCGTAAATGAAGCTCGTCGATATGAGGAATTTCTTCGCGCAGCGCGAGCACATTGCTGATGTTCCAATCGACGTAGCGATACATGTTGGCGTGGCTGAAATCGGCTAGGCCACGATTGAGTTTTGCAATTGCCACGCCCAGACTTGTTTGTAATGCGCTTTGATTGATTTGGTTATCGCTTGCGACTTTGGCATAGACATCGCCTTCGACAAAACGCATCAAACGTAGATGACACACTTGCTTGCTTTGTGTGGTGTAAGGAATGATGTGATCTTGCTCGGCTGTGAGTATTACTTTGGGTAAGGCTAAATCGGGGCAGGTTTTTTCCAAATGGAGTAGCGCAGCGTTTTCAATATCGAGATCGGCATAAGACCAATTGGGGTTGGCGATTTTGAATACGTAATCGCCGCTAGGATGATGGACTTTGAAATTGCGGTCAGCATAGGAAGGCAAGGGGCTCACCTCGCCGCTGAGTTGCCAATATTCTTGCAGTAGTTCGAGAACTTGATTTGTCGTGATGTTGAGCATAGCGAGAGTAATGGGTTTTCTTGGTGTCGATTTGAAAAATCTTCAATTTAAGGAATATGCTATTCTCGCTTAATTCGGCTTTACAAATGTGGGTTTTCTAAAGGGGTTCTTTATGCATGGTTCTTGTCTATGTGGTGAAGTACAGTTTCGTTTTGAACGCTTTGATGGTGGGATTGCTCACTGTCATTGCAGTATGTGCCGCAAATTCACAGGCGCGGCGTTTGCGACTTTTGGTGCGGTCAATTGCGATGAAATCATTTGGGAAAAAGCCCAGTCTGCGATTACGATTTTCGATTCATCGGAACAGGCGCAACGGGGATTTTGTAAACACTGTGGTTCGAGTTTATTTTATCGCTTAAAACTACCCAATGCGCCCTATGAAATTGCATTGGGTTTGTTGGATGAGGAGCCAAGTGCCGCCGTAACGGCGAACATTTTTTGCCAAAATCGCCCGCAATGGCCGCGTAGTTTAGAGACATTGCCAGCCTATGAGCAGGGGCGGGTGTAAAATTTTTAGAGGGAGACTAGCTCATGACATCCGTATTTTTCATTGGCTTACTGGTATTGATGCAAATCCCATTAACTATTTTTGTTGGCTATTATCGAGCGAAAACGGGGATACGGTTTTTTGATGGCGGCGACCAAGTTCTATTGCGTCGTATGCGTGCTCATGGAAATTTTACCGAGACTGTGCCAATTAGCTTATTGGCGATGGCTGCGGCTGAGTTTTCTCATATGCCGCATTGGATTTTGTTGGCGGGGGGTGTTTGTCTGGTGCTTGGGCGACTCATGCATGCAGTGACTTTGATCACCATCGCTTGGGGGATGACACGTGCCTTGGGCATGGTCTTGACCATGATACCGATGGTTGTTTTTGGCCTATGGGCTTTGAGTCATAGTTTAGTTTGGATTTTTTAGCGCTCCTGTTTATACGGAACGCGCCCAGTAGGAACGACGTTGGAAGCACTGGCGCAGTGTCCGTGCTGATCGTCGAAAAACATATGTGGTTTGAAAGCAGCGAGAACGGCCGATTTGTTGACGCCACCCATAAAAAAAGTTTCGTCTATCGCGATATCCCAGGCACGCAATGTGCGAATGACGCGTTCGTGCGCAGGGGATGAGCGCGCCGTCACTAATGCAGTGCGTAAAGGAAGCGCCCGACCATCCGGTGCTTTGAAATTATTTTGGATATAGGATAAAGCGATAAGTAAGCGCGCAAATGGGCCTTGCGGTAAAGGTTTTTTTGCGTTTTCTCTTTCATGTTGTTCAAAGGCTTCGATACCCCCCGATTGATAAATGCGTTCGGCTTCGTCAGAAAAAATGACGGCATCGCCGTCGAATGCAATTCGGATTTGATCGAGATCGACTGCTGCATCCGGTAAACGATATAGTAAGGCCGAGGCGACACCTGAGTTGATCGCCGCTTGCACATCGTCTTCGTGTAAGGATAAAAATAAACTGACATTGAAGGCTTGCAAGTAGGGCGACAAGGATGCGCCTCCAGCCAATGCGGCGCGACTAATGTCTAAGCCGTAATGCTCAATTGAATTGAATATGCGTAGCGAAGTTTCCGAGGAATTGCGCGACATGATCACGACTTCGACCAGACGTTGTCCAGGCGTGAGCTGATTGAGTTTAAGCAGTGCTTTGACTAAAGAAAAACCTGCACCCGGTTTAAGTACTTCATTTTCATGTTTGAGTTGGTGCTGACGATATTTTTCTAAACCTTGTTCCTGAAAAATAGCTTCTTCCATTTCGAGATCAAACAGCGCGCGCGAGGAGATGCCGATGACGAGAAGTTTATCAAGCGAGTAGGGCATGGAAAATCCTGATGTTTGCAAGGCCAAGATTTTCCATTGTAAAGCTTTTGTGGGTGCTTGGGCTAGGCTGGCGCAGTGACAAGGTCACGATTCCAATAAATGGGTAACATGAGTGCGACCCAAGTGATCAATAAAACCAGCCACAGGGTCGCCGACAATTGCATTAAATCCGGCATGGCAAGGACGCTTGCGATGACGCGCAAAAGAGCGGCACCGTGCAGTCCTAGATAAAGTGCCCAGAGTAAATTCGAAGCATGTAGCGGGCGATTACTGTGCCCAAAGCTCACCCGACTGACAAAGCCAACCAGCATCGTTCCCATAAAGCCCAAGGCTAAAGCGTGGGTGCTGGCTGAACCTAAATTGAGACCCAAGGCGTTCGCAGCCTGCAAAGCAAAAACGATACTAAGCCATGCAAAAGAAAGATGAAGCATCGCGAGCAAGCGATTACCGAGACTGCGGTGAAGCCCCCAGCGCCACGATGTCCACGCAAAGCTGCAGGCCAGCACTGTTGCGAGGATGCCTTCCAAATCCGCAAAGTGAAAGAGTTGGCTGAACATGATGGCGACATTCATCGCTATCCAAAAAAAGAGCAGTGGATAGGGGCGCCAAACCGTGTACGATGGAATGACATTGCCGCTAAAAAAAGGCAACATGCGATGACAAACGGTGAGAAATATCGGTAGCAAGAACAGGGAAAAACTCAAATGCCGTGCGATTTCCCATGCTCTCGTCCAGCCGCAGGCCCAGAGTAAAGCAAAGAGTAAGCTCAATATCCCGCCAGTCATGGCGCATAAAATCGCCAAGGCATGTTTGCGATCATTTGCACGACTTAAGCGTATCAGACTCGCCCAGCGCACGCTCACAATACACCAGGCGCTTAACATTAAAATGAAACCCGAAATTCGTAGCGGATAGAAACTTGGTCGAGAGCCAAATAGAACCAAGAGTAATCCAAAAAAATAGGTGCATCCATTCATTAGAAAATAGCGATCCGATGCCTTCACCGCGAGCCAGCGTGGCCCTGCGGTAAAGGTAAAACCGAGTATGAATAAAGGGAATACCCCTAGCGGCATAAGTAGGGCATGCAAATGAACCGGCAATTCAGTACCGTTCTGTAGGGCTAGCCACCACCAAGTAAAGAGCAAGGCGACGGTGATTGCACCGAGAAAAAAATATAGGCGGTGCGGGGCAAGTTGCAGATGTTTCATAGTCTAGTGGGTAGCCTGAGTTTGAGTTTGAGGTTGGTGTTGGTGTTGGTGGGCATGTTGTGATAAACCGAGTTTTTGCAAAATAGCACCGAGGTCGGGACGTGGGGTCGCGTCTAGCCAATATTTAACGGCGGTACCCAAAGCCGTGTCGCCTTCAATGCCTAATTTCCTTTGGAAAAACAAGGTGTCTGCGTCGTCTAAACCTGCGGCCAGGCGTAGGTAATCAATCGCATTGGCGTAAAAAGTCACGTCGGCTGGCGTAGATGATGCATGCACAAAACGCCTATTACGACAGCTAAAAAGTGGGTTCAATCCAAAATCCTTTACCTTGATTTGAAAAACTTTCCCTTCAAATTCTTCCGACGGTGTGAGGTATTTCAAATGCTGAGCTAAGTTCAAGAGGATGAGCAAAGGCGCGCTTGCGACTGGAGTCGGTAAGCGGGTGCCTAGTTGGCTAATGAAGGGCGGAATTTGGAAATGATGCATAAGCGCTGCGTTGGTTTGGATATTGAGTATTCATAAATTGGTAGTGACTCGCCGCTTCGAACTGGCAGAAATTAATTGACGCCCAGGCTTTCCCTGCCAGTAGCCGTCACTGGCCTGTGCATCGGGCGGTAAATATTGTGGGTCGATCATGGCGACTTGATTGTTGCGTCTCGCTTCATCGAAACAAGCAAGGATAGTGGCCATGTTTTGCGATTGCACTTGCAGTCTTAAGACCTCGACGTGCATTGCATTTAAAGTCGGTAATTGTGCGGCTAAATTGAGGCAAGTTGCGCTTTGGGTTTGGATTCCATTTAGATTCAAAAAGCGTTCGTTTTCCTGGGTTGAAAGTAGTAAGCCATCTGGGTAATCTAGGCATCGAAATTCACATTGATCTTTGTGCAGACGATGGTGGCGGGCGGTGAAGCAGCGCGCCGAAAACGCTAAAGCCATACGCCCCCAAACATGGACTTCCGTTTGCATATCCAGCGGTTTTTGGGCAAGAAGGGCTGTTAAGTCCTGCTGACTTAGTTCATTTGGAGCGGTGAAGCGGATCGCACCTAAGTCCCTTAGTCGGCTTAGGCTCGCGCTGTGATAAAGATTTAAATGCGGGCCGGCGACGAAGGGCATACGATGGGCGTGGAGTACACCTACCGCGCTATAATCATTCGCTTCAACCATTAAATTGTGCTGGCCTGCAGCGTCAATCAGGCGATGCAGTTTGCGTCTATCTTGTTCGCTTTCGATTAAGTGCATGCTGGATAAAACGACCTCCTTGCCCGCTTCTCGAGCGCAGTTTGCAATTGCAATCCAATCCTCGAGTTTTGATTCATGACGGCGTTCGCAAATCACTTCACCCAGATAGAGAATATCCACAGGCCATTCGAGTGCGTCGGCATAGAATTGGAGTGTGTCGCGTCTGGGCCAGTAGTAGCTCAAGGGAGCAAGTGAGAGTAGTGGGGTATTGGGCATAGCCTTATTTCCACGGGCGCTCAAACGCCCCTTGTGTTACCTGCGTGCCTTCGGCATGACGCGCAAGTGTGCTGAGCCATTGTGGGCGCGCGCTGTAGCGTTCTGGGTCTTTGTAGGCGGTGTCTAAGGCCTGCCGGAAGGTGCTGACAACTTGTCCCACATAATTAGGGCTGCGCTGCCTTCCTTCGATTTTGATCGCAGCGACACCCATTTTGATCAGATCCGGCAACAACGCAATTGCATTGAGACTAGTCGGTTCTTCTAATACGTAGTCGATTTCATTTTGCAGCTTAAATCGGCCCTTGCACAAGGTCGGATACGCTGCCGCCTCGTGCGGCTGATAATGATCGATTAGAGCATCGTTTAAACGCGCCGTCATTACGCCATTCGCTTCCTTCCATTGAATCGCGTGGGCCGGTGAGCAAACCCCTCGGTTATTCGGCGAGTCTCCCGTGACATAGCTTGATAAAAAGCAGCGCCCCTCTGCCATCACGCATAAACTTCCAAAACCAAATACCTCGATTTCAACCGTGGTTTGAGCAATGATCTTGGCGATTTCTGCGAGCGTTAATACGCGGGGTAGGACGGCACGTCGAATGCCAAATTGTTCGCGCATCAGCTCGATGGCATCAACGCTGGTGGCCGAGGCTTGCACCGACAAATGTAAATGCAGTGAAGGGTAGCGCTCCCGAGCATAGGCAAGTAGGCCGAAGTCCGCCAAAATGAGCGCATCAGCGTCCAGCCTAACGGCTTGATCAATCGCATGAAACCACTCGGCCTTGTTACGCTCTTGCGCATAAGTGTTAATCGCAAATAAAACCTCCCGCCCATGCGCATGTGCGTAGGCGATACCGGTTTCTAGTGCAGCTTCATCGAAATTGAGGCCTTTAAAATTGCGTGCATTGCTGGCGTTTTTGAGGCCCAAATAGACGGCATCAGCCCCTGCATCAATGGCAGACTTGAGCGCAACAAGATTGCCCGCAGGCGCGACTATGGCGATGTTTTTCATGCCTGCTATCGTAAAACTTGTAGCGGCCTAGGTCATTGTCCGATATCAATGTTCGTCTTCGAATCTCCCCTTGCAGTACAATAAAGTCTGGTCAAAATTTTCAATTGGCGAGCTTGCGCTTCCCTAAGGTGTAAACAAAGTAAATTCATGTGCGAAATGGTGGGTATATGCAAGAGTATTTAATTCGATCTATACGTGGTGATGATAATGTCGTGGTCGCAAAAATCATCCGTGAAGTACTCACTGAAATGGAGGTGCCGAAAGTCGCCTCGGCATTTGAAGATGCCTCTTTAGATGCCATGTTTGAGTATTATCAGGCCAATCGAAGCGGGTATTATGTGCTCGAACTCGCTGGTAAGATTGTTGCTGCGGGTGGTTTCGCGCCTTTGGCGGGCGCCGTCGAGTCGATATGCGAGCTGCAGAAAGTATACTTCCGACCCGAAGTACGCGGTTTGGGCTTGGGCGAAAAAATGGTCAGGCATTGTTTGCAAGCAGCGCAGCAACAAGGCTATTTGGAATGCTATCTTGAGACCATGCCGAACATGATAGCGGCACAGGCTTTGTATCAAAAATTGGGTTTTAAAAGTATCGATAAAAGCATGGGATGTACCGGACATACTTCATGCTCGGTTCGGATGTTACTGCGTTTTTCTGAGCGCGAAATTTCTGAGATCTAGGGGAGAAACAAGCTAAATTGCGCGCCCGTATGATTGCTGAGCACGATCCGTCCAGATCGGCCTTGGTGGATATGTTGTTCAACGACGCGGCGCGCCAAACGCAAGCCTAAACCGGTACCCTCTGCACTAATCGGTGCGAGATGATCAGCTTCTTCAAGGGTCGCCTGAGGATAACCTTCACCATCATCTTGAATCCGAATTTCGAGTTGATGATCCTGTTCGATGACGTTGAGATTGACTGTGCTTGCTGCATAGCGTAAGGCGTTTTGCAACGCATTATTGAGTATCATCTGTATCAATACTTTGTCGTAAAACCAGACTGCGGGTGCGAGTTCGAGCGTCGTTTTGATTTGGATTTGTGGTCTTTGCGCGCAGTTTTTTTTCAGCACGCGCAATAGATCAGAGATCATTTCTTCGGGTGACTCTGGTTCAATATTTACCGCCAGAATTTTCTCTTCGGATCGGTAATAGCACAGCAAGCGGGTGAGTGCTTCCGAAGCATTTAAGCTGATACACAAACTGTGACCGTCGCCACGTTGCTCGGCATCGCTGGCCAATTGCGCCAACTGATTTTTGACATCGTGTATGGTCAATGCTGCGAGATCGGAAAAGCTCATGGGCTGGTATGGGTTTTGTATTTCGCTTGAATTTTATGTTGGAAAGCTTCGATTTCGACCAATTTGGGGTGTTGTCTATTTTTCTTTTGAACGATTTGGTAAAACTGTTTAGCTTGTATCGCTTTGGCTTGATCAAAGCCGTTGATGAAAATATCGACTAAGAGTGACAGTGCAGCGTTCGATACCACCTGCATATTATTGGGCAGCCGTAAGGCCGCCGAATTGAGCATTTTCGAGGCTTCGGCGTAGCGTCCGTTTTTGGCAATCGCGATCGCCTCATTATTCAATTGAATTACCTCTTTTACCGCATCTTCGTAGAGGGTCTGTGCGGCTTCTTCGCCGCCGGTTTCTTTGAGTAATTGGGCGACTGTATTTTGAATGGAATTGGAATCTGGATTGTTTTGGATGACGGTCTTAAGTATGGCCTTGGCTTCTTCGGATTTTCCGTGGGCGAGGCAGGCCTTGGCAATACTCAAATTAATATGTTCGGGTAGAACCAAGTCATTATTACTTAATGCAAGCGCGAGTGCGTCACTGGCTAATTTGTGATTGCCAGCTTTTTTTTGTGCGATCGCTTCGACCGATGCGATGAGTTGAACATCACCGGAATCTCTAAAATGGTCTTTGGCTTCTTTAATCGTATCAACTGCGCGTTTGATTTCGCCCAATTCAGTTAAGGCATTGCAAAGTTTGGCGTAATCCATTGAATCGCGGAGAGGAGAATTTTTAGTCTTGCGCAGTACAGTGGAGAGTGCTTTGTCGACTCGGACGAGATCACCCGCATCTTCCGCCAAATTCGCAATAGAACGTTGTCGGGTGAGGCTACTCGGGGCAACTAGACAAGCCTTATCTAAAATCGCAAGCGCCTCTTCGGTATTGCCAGCGTCGGTGTGTATGCGGCCTAATAGATCGTAAGCAGCTAAAAATTTCGGATTCCCTTCGATGATGCTAGTTAGCAGTGTGCTCGCTTGGGGAGCATGGCCTTGTAGCGTGAGCGCACGCGCCAAACCTAATCTAACCCAAGGCATATCGCGAATCGCTAAGGTCCTTTGATAAAATTCCACCGCTAGATCAATTTGCTCCGACATGATGAGCGCATTGCCCTTAATCCTAAGCGCATCAACGACATACTTGTCCTTGCTAGCGATGATTTCGTCGCAGGCTACAATAATTTCTAGCCATGTGCCTTCGTCTTGCAACCTGTCGATAGTGCTGAGTCTTTTTTTTCGCTCTAAGAGTCGTTCTAATCGTATTTTGAGCGTTTCGCCTGTAAATGGTTTGAGTAAATAATCGTCGGGTAAACATTCGGCTGCAGTAATAACATGGTCGTAACCAGTTTCACCCGTGACCATAATAAAAAGCGTGGCACGACTAATTGAGTTGGTCGTTCTGAGGAATTCTAAGAATTGTTGACCGTCGGTGGAGCCACCGAGATGATAGTCACACAAAATGATGTCGTAACGCTTGTGCCGAATGTTTTCTAAGCCTTCACGCACACTGGCAGCTAGACTCACATTTGTAATGGACAGCGTATGCAATTGATTGCGCAAATTGGTTCGCATTTCGGGCATGTCGTCAATGACCAATGCAATTTTGTCCGAGAACGAATTTTGTGTCGCCATAGTTTTTCCATGCCTACGAAAGTCAGGAGTAAAGCCTATGCAAACCGTGTGGAGTATTCTCGCAAAAGCGCGATATCTCGATTAAGGATACATGAAAATCACCGGTTGCGAGAAGAATGTTGGTTTTTGGCAATAGCGATATGCAGGTGATGGCGACTCACGATGAAGGATCCAAAAACAAAAAAGCCCTCCGAAGAGAGCTTTTTTATCGATTAAATGCAAGTCTTGCAAATTCTTTTGGTGCCGAGAGCCGGAATCGAACCGGCACGCCTTGCGGCGCTGGATTTTGAGTCCAGTGCGTCTACCAGTTCCGCCATCTCGGCAACGCATGGGAAGAATTATGCCAGCTAGGGCGCATTATTGCAAGCAGATATTCAATTTAGCTGCTATATTTTAAGGTTAGGTTTGCGATTTTTACTTCAATGGCGCTTGCGCTCGTTTTCGATAGAGTGTGAAAAATTCATCTTGATCGGCGGCGCGTTGTCCTTCCCAAATGACTTCCCATTCCCCTGGAAAATGCGCTTCCTGATGCGTTTTATTTGCAGGTTTTATTGTGTGCTTGGTCTGTGTTCGGCGATTTTTTTGGGTGAGTAGCAGTTCGCAATTTTGCTCATTGAATCCTGCGAAATGAACGTCAGCAAAATAGGCAAACGACGCTCTTTGTGCTGCGCCTACCGTACTGTCGATGCAGCGATAGGGTTGCTCGATTTTGCTCGACATGTCTTTGGCGACTTCGGCGTAACTGACGCGATGATTGATCAGCGGCAGCCAAAGTGACATCAGCAAAAACCAGCATAGAATGACGCCACCAGTTGACAGTACCACGGCCCGCCACAGGACTGAGGGTTGGCGCGAAATGCGCCAATAAACGATGCGGAACCAGATGATCGTGACCGCCAGCGCCAGGATAAAGCTGAGGAGATTAAAGCTGGGTAAAAAACCAGGCGCCCAACTTAAAACTTTGTGACTGGTGCGAATTGGCCAGCCAGTTTGTGAGGCAAGCCAAGCAAACCAAAATAGTCCAGCCGCTCCCGTCATAATCATGACTGCAAACCAGTCCACTGCATTAATGGCACTGCGTTTCATCGTCGGCAATCCAAATGCAGCGAGAATGGCCAAGGGGGGGAGAAGTGGCAGCAAATTACTTTCTTCGTGGCTGGGATTGGCGAGTAGTAGTATGAAAAAACAGAGCACCATTCCGGCTGGTAGTGAGATATGTAGGGTGCGTTCTTGTTTGCGCCAAGCATAAATGGCCCAGGCGGCAAAGGGCCAGGCGGGCCAGCTAAACCAGATGCCATAGCGTAGAAAATAAATGAGATTGTCTACGCTAGGGATTGCAAATTGTTGCAGATTCCATTCTTTCCAAGCTTCTAGTGGTGAGCTGGAAAATGGATGCAGGGTTTGCACCAAGCCTATCCAAATTGCGACTACGGCTAAGGCGGCCGGAAGGCTAATTAAACTGAGGACGGCAGCGAATTTTTGTTTGCGATACGCCGACAGTAAAATAAGGGTCACGATCATTGCCGCGGGCACTGGCCAGCCACGAGTGAGGGTGAGTAGACCTAAAGTCAAACCCAAACCAAGCGCCCATTTCTTTTGTGAGGATTCGAAAAAACGCAAACTGAGGTAGAGCGTGGTTGAAATTAAAGCTAGGAATAGTGGCGCTGTACTGGTGGTGTGACTGGGTAGGAGTAAGCCAAAGCAGCCCAGAAAAATCAATAGGGCACCATCGGCTAAAGTGCGACCAAAATCGGTGGGTTCGGGTTGTCCGCCGAATGCGAGTTTGAGTGGTTGCGCTTCGGTGCGCCTTCCAAGTAAAAAAGTGCTATGCCAAACTGCGAGTGCGCTAATGGCAAACGCTAAACCGCTTGAAATACGTGCGGCGAAAGGGTCGCCCACCCATCCGCCAAAAAATTTAATGAAAACCGCGCCAAACCAGAATGCCAATGGGCCTTCTTCTGGCATCGGTAGACCCACAATATGCGGCCACAACCAATCTTCCAGCGTGCCATGCGCCATCGTCCACATGATGCCAAAACTGGCACCGTCACTTCCTTTCCAGGGATCGCGGGCAATGAGGCCAGGGAGGATGTAGAGCAAACAGAGGGCAATGATGCTCCAGCGCGGCAAGGCGATGGTGGCAGCAGCGGGTAAGCGGACTGGCTTCATAGAATTTTATGCAGACGAAAGCATGATGATACAAAAAAGGCAGCCAAAGCTGCCTTTATTTTTACCGCTAACAAGGATTTGTTGCAAATCGCTTGAATTTTCTTGCTTATTTTCTCGCTTAATTTATTGCGCAGAAACGGCTGTTTTAGAACCAACAGTGCCGAATTTCTTACGGAATTTATCAACGCGACCTGCGGTGTCAACGATTTTATGTTTACCGGTGTAGAAAGGATGGGATTCAGCAGAAACCTCGATCTTAACTAGTGGGTAGGATGCGCCTTCGAATTCAATCGTGTCGCGAGTATTGATCGTTGAACGGGTGATGAATTTGAAATCGTTGGAAACGTCGTGGAAAACGACTTCGCGATAATTTGGGTGGATACCGTCTTTCATGCTTGCCTCTAAAATGTGGGTAGCCAATACGCACTTCGTCGATCGCCTTGCTTCTTGATCCGATTGTGTATCACTTGCCTAGGTGGATAAGGTCTTGGTTGGTCATCAGGATATTGTTTTTTTATCGTGATATCACAGCCAAGCCCTTGATTATACAATAAAATGAAATTTTTGCGTAAATCCACTGGAATATTATCAGGGCGATTGCATGAATAAAAAAACCAAAAACCGCTCAACATAGGTAAGCGGCATGCTGCGACCAGAGGCACAGAGGCGCAGAGGATAAGCAAGAGAGAGCGAATTTTGGCATGTTTTTTTGCGTTAGCCGTTGTAACTTTATGAAGTTCTCATGAACTTCTCTGTGTCTCTGTGTTGAGTGGTTTTATGTTTTGATACGGCTTCATGCAATCGCCCTGGGAATATTATGTCCACCGTTTTACATTCTGGAATGAGTAATGCCCTTCATGCGGTCGAAGTGATCGGGGTCGTTGTTTTCGCGATTTCTGGTTTTGTCGAAGCACGTCAGAAGAAAATGGACCTAGTGGGTGTTTTTACGGTGGCTTTTATTACCGCCTTTGGTGGTGGTACTTTGCGCGATATTTTATTGGATAGGCGACCTTTGTTTTGGGTCGAACATCAAGAGTATCCCATATTAATTTTTGCCTTGGTTATTTGTGCCACACCATTTTTTCGTCATTTACGTGCTGCAGTGGCTGATAAGGCGATCATCTATGCCGATGCGCTAGGTTTGGGTTTGTTTAGTGTGAATGGTGCTTCGCTCGCGGTTGAGGCACACATGCCCGCTTTTGTTTGCATCATGATGGGGGTGATTACGGGGATTTTTGGGGGTGTTTTGCGCGACATGATTTGTAATGAGATACCCCTTGTTTTTCGACGAGGGCATTTGTATGCGACATGTGCATTTTTGGGATGCAGCGTATTTTTAATCGCGAACTTTTTACATGCGGGACAGTCTGTGGCGATACTGAGCGGTATTTTGACGACCTTGGTATTACGTGTTTTGGCAGTGCGATTTAATATGAGTTTACCTTAGGGAAGGTGACTTCGTTGAAATATTTCTTCTTCTAGCTTCGCCTTCGACGATCGTATAAAAACCGTCGAAGGTGAGTGTGGTTAAATTCTAACCACCGCGACGCATCATTTCAAAGAACTCGGCGTTGTTCTTGGTCGCTTTCATTTTGTCGAGGATGAATTCCATCGCTTCGATCTCGTCCATGCTATAGAGAAGTTTGCGTAAAATCCAAATTTTTTGCAGTTGATCGGGTTTGATCAAAAGCTCTTCGCGACGTGTGCCGGATTTATTTAAGTTGATGGCTGGGTAGGTGCGTTTTTCTGCTAGGCGGCGCTCTAAATGCACCTCCATATTGCCCGTGCCTTTAAATTCCTCGTAAATCACGTCATCCATGCGGCTGCCAGTTTCGATCAAGGCTGTCGCGATAATCGTTAAGGAGCCGCCTTCTTCGACGTTACGTGCAGCACCAAAGAAGCGCTTAGGGCGCTGTAAGGCATTGGCATCGACACCACCGGTTAATACTTTGCCAGAGGCTGGAATGACGGTGTTGTAGGCACGCGCCAAGCGGGTGATGGAGTCGAGCAAAATCACCACGTCTTTTTTCATTTCGACTAAGCGTTTGGCTTTTTCCAGCACCATTTCAGCGACTTGTACGTGACGTGTTGCCGGTTCGTCGAAAGTCGATGCGACCACTTCGCCGCGTACTGAGCGCTGCATTTCGGTGACTTCCTCTGGGCGTTCGTCGATCAACAAAACGATCATGGTGACGTCGGGGTGATTGGTGGTAATCGCATGTGCAATGTGTTGCAGCATGACTGATTTGCCCGACTTGGGTGACGCGACCAATAAACCACGTTGACCTTTACCAATCGGTGCGATCAAATCAATGATGCGGCCGGTGGTGTTTTCTTCACCGCGCATATCGCGCTCAAGGTGCAAGATTTTGGTTGGGTGTAGGGGCGTTAAATTTTCAAACAGAATACGGTGTTTCGACATTTCTGGCGCTTCGCCATTGACTTTGTCAACTTTGACTAGCGCGAAATATCGTTCGCCATCTTTCGGCGTACGAACCTCACCTTCGATGGAGTCGCCCGTATGCAGATTGAAACGGCGAATTTGCGACGGGGAAATGTAAATGTCATCGGTGGAAGCCATGTAGCTGGCATCGGGCGAGCGCAAAAAGCCAAAACCATCAGGTAAGACTTCGAGGGCGCCATCGCCAAAAATTTGTTCGCCGCTTTTAGCGCGCTTTTTTAGAATCGCGAACATCAGTTCTTGCTTGCGCATGCGCGCCGCATTGTCGATGTCGAGTCCTATGGCCATTTCTAACAGTGCTGAGACGTGTAAGGCCTTTAATTCAGATAAGTGCATGTTGAGTGTCCCGAGATGGGAATTAAGGTGGGGGAGTGAACAGAAGTGAACGACTAAGGATTTGAAAAAATCAAAACGGATTGTAAACGATTTGTTTCTTGTTTGCTACCAAATATTTTCTGAGGCGTATTCTTAATAATACTATGCTTGAGTTTCACGGCTGGTTTTAACTTGTGATGCTGACCGATGGGGTAGGGCATCACAAGTTTTGTACTGGGACTTAGATGTTGCTGTCGATAAAAGAGGTTAATTGGCCTTTGGCCAAAGCACCGACTTTTTGTGCGGCTGGCACACCATTTTTAAATAAAATCAAAGTTGGAATGCCGCGAATGCCAAATTTGCCTGGAACGGCTGTATTGGCATCAACGTCCATTTTAGCAACGATGATTTGACCTTTGTATTCGTCTGCAACGTCGGTCAAAATCGGCGCGATCGCCTTACAAGGGCCGCACCACTCTGCCCAAAAATCGACCAACACGGGTTTGTCAGAATTTAAAACATCTTCTTGGAAAGAAGCATCGCTTACATGAATAATATTGTCGCTCATAAAAGACTCGTCGTTTGAGGAAAATTTAAAAGGGAACCCTGTGTTGAGGATTTTGGGTTGTTTGTCGCAATTTCAAGCGGGGATTGTCGCCAATCATACCTTATTTTGAAAAAGGCTGCGTATTTTTGATTGTTCCTGATTTGCCACGGCTTCACCAGTGGCAATTGGGCTTTGGCGCGTCGTACAATGGCGCACTCATCGCGAACGCAATATTATCGTCGACATCACTTTTCTTGGCCACGATCTATTTTACTATGCCCCTACAAATTCAAGTCCTTGCGGCATCAAAGAACTTTTGGCACGATGCTGCCAAGGCGATTTTGGCGCAGGTGCGGGGCGGCCTGCTGACCACAGAAAACGCGCTTGATCTTTCCGCGCTTCGGGTGGTCGTCCCGACTTTCGTGCATAGTCAAAGTTTGATGTTGGCGTTGCAAGTGCAATTAGGACGGGATTTTATTCCGCCTCAGATTCATACACTCTTCGCTTGGCGGCAAATGCAAATGCCAAGCGCGACTTCGATTTCGCCACAGAGCGAACGTTTGATGCGTTTGTATGGCGAATTGCGGCAGCATGCTTGGTTGAAAAAGTTATTTGGTGTTAAACGTAATACCGAATTACTGCCTTTGGCGCAAAGCTTGTTGAGTTTATTTGACGAACTCAGTCAGGCATGGCTACCGCAAGCTTTGCAATCGCCTTTAAGCCTTGAGTCCGACTGGCTTCGCGCTTTGTCGCAATTATCTTTGCCGGTTCAAAAAATTCTTGCAGATGAAACCCAGTTGGTCTGGACGTTGTGGCAAGCGCAACTTGATCGCCATGACCCAAGCGTGCGTGAATTTGAGCAAATGATGTCGCTCGCAGAGCAGGCCGATGCGGGCTTGGTTTGGATAAGTCCTGCACCTGTGAGTGTACTGGAGCGGGCATTTTTAGAGGCTTATCAAGTTCGTCGTCCTGTTTTACTTTTGCAATTAGATTGGCGTGTCGCGAGTTTGCCGAGCTTGCTTGTCGACGCATGGCCAACGCTAGGTGTGAATGAGGCGGTCAATGATCTCGGCTTCGCATTCGGCGCAATTGCAGATATTGCAGACATTGCAGACATTGCTGGCAATCCTGATCGCCAGCAGCGCCCATTTTCGACATCCCAATTGCGCTTATTTTCCGCTCATTCTTTAGAAGACGAAGCGCAGCACGCGGCGCAAACCATCACCGATTGGTTATTGGCGGGTAAGCAGAAGATCGCGGTCATTGCGCAAGATCGGCTAGTGGCACGGCGCTTGCGGGCGCTGTTAGAACGTTCCTCTGTGCATGTGGCAGACGAAACAGGTTGGAAATTATCGACGACGCGCGCCGCTGCCGCCTTGTCTGCGTGGTTTGAAGTATGTGCTTCGCGTGGCGACACCATGGCGCTGCTGGATTTTTTGAAATCGCCCTTTTTGCGCTGGCCAAAATCGAAAGACCTAGCGGACGGCGAAAGCGTGAAAGCCGATGCCGTCATGGCGATAGAATTTGCGCTGCGTGAAGCAAACGTGACCGGTGCTTGGGAGTCAGTCATTGCGGTATTTGATAGCGCGCCTGCACTGAAAGATTACTTGTGTAGTATCGAGACCTGTGCGCGGCATTATCTTGGCAATGGACGCGCAGTGCGGCGTAGTTTGCGCGAATGGACTGCTTTGAGTTTGCAGGTTTTAAGCCAGCTAAATATGTTCGAGGCGCTCAATGATGATCATGCAGGCGAACAGGTTCTGCGATTACTCCAAACGCTCAATACGGAATGTGCTGCGCTTGAATCGGAATTTAGTTTTTCTGAATGGCGAGCATTGATGTATTTGCAGATGGAGCAAACGCCCTTTGTCGTCGATCATCCTGATACCCGTGTCGTCATGTTGCCCTTAAATGGAGCACGCCTGCGTATTTTTGATGCGGTCTTGATGCTGGGTGCAGACGCGCAGCATTTGCCGTCAAGAGCGCAAGAGACCCTTTTCTTTAGTAATGCACTCAAACGCGAATGTGGTTTGCAAACCCGTGAAATGAGACAGCAACAACAATTGCGTGATTTTGCCGAAATGCTCTTGTCCAACGACGAGTTGGTCTTGTCGTGGCAGGCGGAATTAAATGGCGAACTCAATGCGCCGAGTCCGTGGATAGCGCAAATTGAATTGAGCTTGTTACGCGAGGGACGAGAGCCGCTCGCGCAAAGCGCACTTCATTTGAGCGAGTGCCAGCTAACAAGGCAAGTGCAAGTAGCCGCGGCACCGAGTGCGCCTAGCCTGTTACCCAGTACACTTTCAGCCAGCGCATGGTCTAGCTTAGTGGCTTGTCCCTATCAATTTTTTGCGGGGCGTATGTTGCATTTGTCTGCGCTCGACGATTTGTCCGATCAACCTGCTAAACGCGATTATGGTGATTGGCTGCATGCGATACTCAAAATTTACCACGAGCGACTGCGCAGTGAAACTACGCCCATGAACGAAGAGCGAACGGCCTTGCTGAATGCCGTGTCCGACGATTTTTTTCGACCGATATTGCAACAAAGCCCGGCGGCACTTGGCTACAGTGTGCGCTGGAAAAAAGTGATACCTGCCTACGTCAAGTGGGCGAACCAAAGAGACCATGCAGCGTGGCGTTTTGAAGAGGGTGAAGTTTGGGCTGAACGGGATTTGCACTGGAAGGAGGGCAGTATTCGCTTGCGTGGACGC
Source organism: Oxalobacteraceae bacterium (assembly GCA_023259175.1). Taxonomy (GTDB): domain Bacteria; phylum Pseudomonadota; class Gammaproteobacteria; order Burkholderiales; family Burkholderiaceae_D; genus Undibacterium. Next base: position 36,391 of record JAHFQV010000009.1, read on the forward strand.
ATCGATAGAATCGACCATCGTGAATCAGCTACCCCTATTTCAGATGAGAACCAAGGCCAAGCGCGGGGCTATGCAGTGCTCGATTACAAAACAAAACGTGTGAGCGAGCTACGTCAACGTCTGCGCGATTTTGAAGACCCGCAATTACCGTTTTACGGCCTGTTAGCGCAGGATCGTTCAGATCATGCTGCGTATGTTGCACTCGAACTGGAAAGCAAACAAATTGCGGAGGTACCGGCACCGCACTATGGGCAATGGAAACTGGCCTTGGAGCAGTCGATGTGCGAACAACTTGGCGCGATTGCAAAGGGCGCGAGTTTGCCAGCCCATGGTATCGAAAACGTTTGTCAATACTGTGATATGCGTGGACTTTGTCGTAAGGGGGCTTGGTGATGAAGCCGGAACAAGAATCTTACGAAGCGAATGAGTCTTACGAACTAAATGGGGTCGCGGTTGATGCGATGCGGTTTACGCATGCCGCATGCGACCCACGCCATTCCGTCGTGGTTGAGGCCTGCGCAGGGAGTGGTAAGACGTGGTTATTGGTGGCGCGTATGCTGCGATTATTACTCGAAGGTGCGCAGCCGTCCGAGTTGTTGGCCATTACGTTTACCCGTAAAGCGGCGCAGGAAATGCGTCATCGCTTGATGGATTTATTACGTGATTTAGCCTTAAAGGATGAAGGTGAAGTCGCCAAGCTTTTACTTGAACGCGGCATCGCGCAAAATCAATTAGCCAGCGTGATTCCGCAGGCGCGACTACTCTATACCCAGTTGCTTGGCAGCGCTCAGGGTTTGGCGATGGATACTTTTCATAGTTGGTTTGGCCGCCTTTTGCAATTAGCTCCGCTGGCGTCTGGCGTGCCGCAGGGTTTTAGTTTGAGCGAATCTACCGGCGCATTGCAACGTGAAGCGTTCATGCAGATGATGCGCCAAATTAAAGAGCCGAATTTGTCCGATTTGAAGGAGGCTTTAGTTTATCTCTACGAAGAATTGGGCGACTACAATACCCATCAATTACTCAATGCATTCTTGGATAAGCGGGCGGAATGGTGGGTTCTTACCCATGCTGACAATAAGGACGGAAGTACGCTCGCAAAAGACTTGATGCAGGCCGATCTATTTACTTCTTCTACGCCCCTACGCTCGCTTGAAAATTTGATCGGTGATGATATTGAAAAAGATGCGCGACTAGGTTTGTGGCAGGATGAAGAACTGCTGGCGCGGATTGCAGCCATTGCGCTCTGTCTTGGCAAAGGGTCGGCCATCAATCAAAAGCGTGCACTGGGCTTAGAAACCGCCCTGACGAAAGGTCGGGTAAGCCAAGACTTGGCATCATTTCAAAGCTTGAGCATTGAGTTTTACAGTGCCGACGGCGTGTATAAAAAGAATATGAAAACCAAAGCCTTGACTGCGGCGATTGATGCTTGGTTAGGCTCCAATAATATCGCAGCCTTCGACGATGAATGCTTAGCCATCGCGCAGCGTTTGCAGACCTTAGAACAGCGCGCTCAGGATGCACAGGTATTGCGTATTAACCGCGCCTTATTTAGCGTTGGCGAACACTACGTCAACTGCTATCAGGCCCTAAAGGCGGAACAGCGCGTATTTGATTTTACTGATCTTGAATGGCATGCCTTTCGCTTACTTGATCAGGAAGAATTCGCCGCCTATCTTCATGCCCGATTGGACGCGCGTTACAAGCATATTTTACTAGACGAATTTCAAGACACCAACCCTTTGCAGTGGCATATTGTCAGTGCGTGGTTGCAGGCTTACGGCGCGGATTTAGAACGACCCAGCGTGTTTGTCGTGGGGGATCCTAAGCAAAGTATTTATCGATTTCGACGTGCCGAGCCAAGAGTGTTTAGTGCGGCACGCGATTTTTTGGCAGCGCAAGGCGCACAAATGCTGCGCACCAATCAGACGCGTAGAAACGCACCGAAAATTGTTGAGGAACTAAACCAAAGTATGCTCGGCAATCCCCTGTTCACAGCGCAAACAACGGCTGCGACCAGTGATGGCTTTGTTGTGCGCTTAACTTTGATTCAAAAACAAAATGAAGCGCTGAACGAAGCTGAAGTTAATGGTCGTGACGGTGATGGTGCTGACGCTGGTGGTGACGCGGGTGGTGACGCGGGTGGTGAACAAAGCAATCGTTCGCCCCTCCAATTACGCAATGCCTTGACGACACCCGCGGTGGAAACTGATGATGCACAGCGTTATCACGAAGGCGTGCAATTGGCGCAAAGCCTGCTTCAATTGCGTGCCCGTTATCAGGGAGGATCAAACCCAATAGCATGGTCCGATGTTATGTTGTTAGTGCGTCGCCGCACCCATTTGAGTGCCTATGAAAAGGCTTTTCGCGAAGCGGGGATACCGTTTTCTTCGAGTCGCCGTGGTGGTTTGCTCACGACCTTGGAGATCGAAGATTTTATCGCGCTGCTGACATTTTTGGTGACACCGAGCGATAACCGCGCACTCGCCCATATTTTAAAATCGCCGATTTTTTCGGCGACGGATGAGGACCTGATTTATTTGGCGCATTGTGTTAAGGAAGATCCGCAATCATGGTGGCGATGTTTGTCTGCGGGCGACGAACAGAAGCGTTTCTCGGGCAATGTGGTCTTGGCGCGCGCCGCGACTTTATTGAAAAGATGGATGTTGTTAGCGCAGGATTTGCCGGTACATGACCTGCTTGATCGGATTGTCTTCGAGGGACAATTGCAAGCCGCTTACGCGAAAAATAGCTTGGCAAGTCAACGCGATCAAGTCTTGGCGAATATTGAAGCCTTTATGCACCTAGCACTGCAATTAGATGGCGGTCGCTACCCCAGTTTGCCAAAATTTATAGCGGCTTTGCGTGAATATGAACGCGGTAATGAAAACGAATCGCCGGATGAATCGAGCTTGAGTTTCGCCCTTGATGCGGTGCGAATACTGACGATTCATAGCGCTAAGGGTTTAGAAGCCCGAGTGGTCGCACTACTCGATTGCAATCATAGCGAAGCGGCAGAAGACCATCTTGGTGTGCTCTGCGCGTGGCCATTGTCGGAGGACGAAGAAGCGCATTTTTCAGTTTTCTGGAAAAAAGATCAGCGCGGTTATGCTCGTCGCGCACTCTTTGAAAAATCAGCAGAACAGGCCCAACAAGAAAATTGGAATTTGTTGTACGTCGCAGCAACCCGCGCGCGTGAAATTTTATTGATTAGCGGTGTCGTTAGCGCTACAAAATCGAATGAAGGCGTGCGCGAAGGCAGTTGGTACCAGCGGTTTTCGCATTTGCCGGCAGCACCTTTGCTGGCGTTCGTGGACAAAACACAGGGAAGGGATCAGAGTGAGGCGGGGCAATTTAGTTTCAAATCACTTGCTTCGGTCGATTTGGCAATGCCAAATTTAATCATGACAAATCAAAACCAGCAGGAGCAGCACAGCCACAGCCAAAGCGCAGAACAAATCGAAGGAATTGCGCTCCACACTTTGATGGAGCGCCTGTGTCAGGGAGGCTGGCCGATTCATGTGCCTGCGCCCGAAAAAATCGTGACATGGCTGCCCTGCAGCTTAGCAGTTGCAAGTAATGTACACGAGCAAGCAAAAAAGATTTTGGATAATCCACAGTTACAGCGCTTCTTTGACGCAAGCCAATATCGTTTCGCGCGTAACGAAATGCATGTGATGGTCGACGGTGCGGTACAACGCTTGGACCGCTTGGTTGCTTTCGACGATGGCTTATGGATTTTAGATTACAAGCGGCAATGCCTTGACACTGAAAAGCAGGATTACCTCAGTCAATTGGAAAGCTATCGTGCCGCGATCGCCCCAATTTACCCAGAGCAAACCATCAATGCGGGGCTTATTTTGTCCGACGGTCGTTGGCTTGCTTTGTTGTAGGATTTCGTGAGGAGCTGATTTCTTTTCGTTAGGATGACTGATAAATACATTTCTCCGAAATTTGCCCTTATAATTGTTCCGCTCTTTAGCCTTCCCCCTGGAATAAACCACAATCGCCAAGATGATTTCTGAATTTGAACTGCTCGCTGACAAGGTCAGTCGCCTCGCTGAATTGACGCACACATTGCGCTTGGAAAATGCTGCGCTGCGCCGTGCCGCGGTGGAACATGCTTCTGATAATAAAGACTTACGTGAACGCCTGCAATTGGCCGCGACGCGCGTCGAGGGACTGTTGGCGCAATTGCCGTCAGCGCCGCAAGACGTAGAAAAGGACGCAGCATGAGCGCCAGTAAATCGATGCAAGTGGATGTCAATATCATGGGACAGTCTTACAAACTCGCCTGTAAAGAGGGTGAAGACCGAGCCTTGATGGAGGCGGCTTCCTATCTGAACGATAAAATGTGTGCAATTCGTGACCAGTCTAAAACTAAGGGAACAGATCGTATTGCTGTGATGGCGGCTTTGAGTTTTGCTGCAGAATTACTGGCAACCAAAACTCATGATGGTCCATTGTCTGGCCTGAGCTTGGGTGAAGTCAGACATAAAATGCAAACCATGACAGATGTGATTGATCAAGCACTCACGCCGCAAGAGAAGCTATTTTAAAATCCTGCCCCATTGGTTTATACAATCAAATTTTTTAAAATAATCAATGAGAAAAAAGCGCGCTTCGGTTAAACTACAGTCTCCCTACCATGTTCGCCAGTGTCATATATTCCTTGAACCATTTATGTGCATAGGCTGTGGAAATTGTTCAATGGTGTGAGCGTCGCTTATGTCCGATGAACCCGATTTGAACTGACCATGACCAACTTGAACCGCCAGGTTCAGGATGCCGGCACAGCGGCATTGGTGGGGGACTTAATTCACAAGAAAAAGCATCTATCAATTATTTTGGTAGGTGCTTTTTTGTTGGGATTTGGCTTATGATTCAGCTTATGATTCAGCTTTAGTTTCGGCTTATCAAATTAGAAGGGTTTGCGATGGCAGTCCGTTTTTTATGTTTGATATTCGCTTTGATCTTGGCCGGGTGTTCTAGTTCCGTGCCGATAGAGTCCGGTGCCAATGTTAGTTCAAAGGCTGTTGCTGGGACATCCAAAAAGCAAAATTTGGCTTACGAACATAGCTTGGATTTGACGATAGAACAGGATAAATTGGCCGTACTCGTTAGCCAAGTTCAGGACAACTGCAAAGCGGCGCCTGAGAACGCTTGTACACTGCTCGAATCACGTATTACATCGTCTAGTGGAACCACCGCGCACCTGAAGTTGCGCGCGACCTCAGTCGAAATTAAAAAGCTAATTGCGCTATTGACGGGAAAAGCTAAAGTCACCAATCAGTCGACTTTAGCCGAAGATTTGACAGCTCCCATGTTTGATATCGAGAAAAAAGTAGCGATGCTAAGCGCGTATCGCCTACAACTCGAAGCCCTCAGCAAGCGTGCCAACAATGATCTCGATCAATTAATCCGATTGAGTCGCGAACTAGCACAGGTGGACACAGATTTAGAAGAACTCAAAGGAAGAAATGCGCGTTATGTGCAGCGTATTGAAACAGAACTATTGTCCATTTCTCTTAGTAGTCAGGACGCGATCTCGACGTGGCGGCCGGTTTCGCACGCGATGAGCGATTTTGGTGCGCACCTCGCGGAAGGACTCGCATTTACTATCAGTTCTATCGCCTATCTTTTGCCATTTTTAGTGTTCATCATGGTTTTTATTTTTGGCGTAAGAAAAATAATTCGACGATTCCGACGCGCGAAAATTTAAGCTGATTGTGTCTGGCGAATCGTAAAATGGGCCAGCGTCAGCAGCAGAATTTTTTTTCCATTACACTTGGGCTTTCACGCTTGCCTAGCGGTATTTACGAAAGCCCCTTATGCGAACAGCTACCACTCCTGATTTAAAATCGGTCTTAATTGCGACTGGTTTCGTATTGACCTTAGCGATGGGCGTGCGGCATGGTTTGGGGTTTTGGTTGCAGCCTATTTCGCAAACCCACCATTGGACAAGGGAGACTTTTTCCTTGGCGATTGCGATGCAAAATTTAATGTGGGGCGTTTTTGGTCCGTTTGCTGGGATGGCGGCGGATCGTTTAGGCACCGCTAAAGTGATACTGGTTGGCGCTATTTTATATGCCTTGGGTTTAGTCTCGATGGCGCTGATTGATCAGCCGACGACTTTCATCGCGGTCACTGGTATCTTGGTCGGCGGCGCTTTGGCTTGTACCACCTTCGGCGCGGTGACCGGAATTATTGGGCGTACCGCCCCCTTGGAAAAGCGTTCTTGGGCTTTCGGATTGTCGTCAGCCGCGAGTTCTTTTGGGCAGTTTGTGATGATGCCTGTTGACCAGCAATTGATACAACAAGCAGGTTGGCAAAATGCGTTTTATATTTTGGCGGTCGTGCTTTTGTTGGTAATGCTGCCGATGGCTTGGAAATTGCGTGAACCTGTTCTTGAGCGCCCCACCGGTCCGCAACAAAGTATGATGGAAGCGATACGCGAAGCGTTTTCGCATCGCCCTTTCTGGCTGCTATTGGCGGGCTACTTTGTCTGTGGATTTCAATTGATTTTTATTGGAATTAATTTGCCGGCCTACTTGAAAGACAAAGGTGTGAACGATCCACAAGTGGCGGTGCTTGCTTTGGCACTGATAGGATTGTTTAATATTTTTGGCTCTTATGGCGCGGGTAAATTAGGCGGCATTTTTCCGAAGCGCTATCTGCTTTCTGGTGTTTATTTTCTTCGTAGCGTGGTGATAGGCGTGTTTTTGTTGGCCCCGATTTCTATTTTAAGCATCGCCATTTTCTCGGCCGCGATGGGCGTTTTGTGGCTTTCCACCGTGCCACTGACCAATGGCGTGATCGCGGGTATTTTCGGCGTGCGATATTTATCTATGCTTTCGGGTTTCGTCTTTTTTTCTCATCAACTCGGTAGCTTTTTGGGCGCTTGCTTAGGCGGTTATTTTTATACGAAGAACGCAAACTACGATGCAGTCTGGGTGATCGTCATCGGCTTGGGGCTCTTTGCAACGCTGATTAATTTGCCGATCAATGAGAGTGCAATTGAGCGTGAGACCGTTGTTTTAGTCTGAGAATTTGGTATGAAAAAACGAACTCATCTCGCGGCTTTTTTGTATTTCGTCTTGGTGGTGGCGATTTTAAGTTCGTTTTTTCTAGCTTACTTTCAGCCCGGCTTTATGCTTGATTTGGCTAATCGTTTCATACTCTGTATTGGCTAACTTTGTATGGGCTAACGTAGCGCGATGGTTTGATGTTTCCAAATCGGGTCTTGCCACTTGTAGAAAAGGCTGAGTGAACTGGGTTTGTCGGCGGAGGCTTCTATCTGTAAGCTGTCCATATTCAAGATATCAAAACTGCGCTTGTAACGTCCCGCTATTTTCGCTTCGCGTGCCACTAAAATTTTGTTGGTGGCAGGTACCCATCCCGCAAATTCGATATACCCCAAGTCAGGATCGACATTGGCGGGCGGTACAATATCGACTACCCAATTTTGCTCTGAGCGATGAAATAGCCACAGTTCACGCCAGGAATCGAGGGCTTGTACGGCCAAGGTGAGCGCACTGCCATCGCGGTTACTCCGTGCCGAGGGTAGCCAAACCACGCCGTAGGTGCAACGCTTAATCAGCGGATTTTTGATGTCGTGTTTTGAGTCAATTAAATGCACGCAGGTTTCTCCCGGCTCGCCCGATGTTGTGATGATTTGCAGTGCTGCCTTGTTGGTGTTGTTGACTTCTGCAGCCCAGCGCGATGTGCCGACACGAATTGCTGCTTGGGTGTAGCTGATTTGATCTTCGTCACTGAGCTCCTCTTTTTCAACTGCGGCTAAGGCATCAATTGCTTGTTGTGCTGCGACTGTATACGCTTCATTTTTTCTGGCACGTTGATAGGCGAGGCTAGACCAAACCGTTGCTTTGCGTAGCCGAATACGGTTTTTAAATTGAGGTGTGAGCTGACGGGTATCGACTCGGTCGAGCACCTCCATGCGCCATTGGTCAATCGCTGCGCGCGCGGTCGGACGGGTATCGGGATCGATACATTCGGAACGTGTGAGCGCCAATGCAGCACGGGCTTGTTGTTCTGGGCTTGCATTCATTGCCAAGACCCGTCGAAAGCTCTCGCCATCGTAGCAAAGCTGGATACGACCATCATGTTCGAAGCTGGTAAATTGGATGCCCACATATTTCGCGATGTCTAAGTGGGCAGACAGGTTGAGTTCACTGGTTTTAAGTGGCTTATTGCTGTTGACTGAGTTGCTGTTGGCTGAGGCGCGATTGGCGAGCCGTTCGGCCATCGTTCCCATGGCATCGAAGGCTTCTGCAGTGATGTCGCGTGCTGGCGCCGCTTTGAGATAGGCGGCGATATAGCTCATGCCCAAAGCTTCCTCACCAGGCGTGTCGCGTAAAAAGCGGATCACGGCCAGGGTATTGGGCGCATCGTTTTCATCTAGGCGCACGAGTCGAATTTGGCTGGCACGAACGTAACCTGCTCGTTCGCGCCTGTGGTCATACACTTGTAAGTAGTCGAGCTTTTCGCCGCGTATCTCTAATTGATCTCCTTGCCATAAAACGGCTTGGGTCAAGGCGCTGTCTTTAGGGGCGGCGCGGAGTGCGGCCTGATCTTGCGCCACAATCGCGATTACGCTTGTGGCTAGGCTGGAAGCGAGGAGGCTTAGCATGATTATTTGTCCTCAGCTTCTTGCTTGATTTCGTCGCTATTGGCATCGTTTTGTACTGACTTATTTTTTTGCGTTGCGCGCGCGCTGCCAAGGAGTGCCGACCCTATGAATCCACCATCGGATGGGGGTGGTGCGATGATGACGGAAATTTTGTCTGACAATTTATCGGCCATGGTTTTTTGTATCAACAGCGGATGTTTGCTCAGAAGCGCGCCATCACGTTCTAACTGAGCGCTCGATACTTTGCCCACTAATTCTTGGCGATAGGCCTCAGCATCGGCTAATTTTCTACGTGAATCAGCTTCGCCCGCAGCTTCGATGATGCGCGCCTGTGCACTACCTTCTGAGGTTTTAATGCGCGACATTTTTTCGGCCTCCGCCTCGTATTGGCGTTGCTCGATTTGTTTTTGCTTGAATGGTAAAACATGTTTCATTGCTTCTTCTTGTGCTCTGGCGGCGATGATTTGTTCGTTGGCTGCGGCTTCTGCAGCCTTTTCTCTACGAATATTTTCTGCGTCCGATTCAAGCGCGGTTTGTTTGACCTGCTTTTCTTTGAGCTCTAAGGTAAAACGCATTTTTTCTGATTCTAATTCTTCTGCCAAGAGACGCTCCATCCCACGTTTATAGTCTTGTGGTAAATCGATTTTTCCTATCATGACGGCTCTGAGTAAAATGCCGTCCGCTGCGAGCTTGGGTTTTAATTCAGCTTCGATGAGTTGCACGATTTCGCCGCGCTTACTGGAAAATATTTCTTTCACCGTGTAACGTGTGAACGCTTTATAAATAACGCCTTGAACTAAAGGATCAACGATGTCTTTATTAATGTTTTCTGGCATTGATTTAGACATACTTGTGAGTCGGCTAGGATCAATCGCGTAGCGTATCGTCATATCGACACCGAGCGACAATCCCTCAATCGATTGGAAAGGTGCATCACCGTCGGTGTGGCTACTATTTTGTGGACGGTATAGCTGATCTTGTAGTGAATAGCGTTGCATTTCAAAAAGACCTGGGATGACGAGTGCGGTGCCTTCGCGAAATAGGCTGACCGAGCCTGTGAATTGGTTGACCCTCACGCCGATTTCGCCACGCGAAATTTTTTGTAGTGGTGGATGCTGGTAGAGGCCATAGGCTAATGCGCCCGTTGCGCCGACGATGAGTAAGCGATGGATAGACTCGCGGGTGATAATTGGCTTGCGAGGTTTAATCTTAAATTCGGTGGGGTATTCGTTTTCGTAGTCGTGCGCATCGTCTTTGTCAGAAGCCATGGAATTGTGCGATTCCGTTTCTGCCTTGTCTTTTCCAAATCTAGAAAAGAGGCTGGCGCGTATCGATTGAACCAGTGATTTGAGCGAATTTTTCATTACTACTCCTAAACTTGTTTGTGGACGTAAGTGGATGTAAGTTGCTGTTCGTGAGGGGAAATGCGATGTGCTTTTCCTTGAGCAAATCTTGCGCCTTCGTGGGTGGAGCAAACAATGCCGCCCACAGCCGAAAAACATCACAAACTAGGAAGGAATACGCGCTCGTGTGAAGAAAAACTCACAGCTTTTGACTGACTTTTTCCACGAAAACGTGGATACTGCGTTTTTAAGTGAGGCTACTCATCAGTATCAACGACGAGGATGGAATCGCTTTTCGAGTCAATTTTGTTTCGGACAAAGCGATTGGATGATCCTGAATTGTGGGGCTCATGTTTGAGTAACGGTGAAGTGCAAGTAGAGAGTGTTCAATGAGTGTGTCAAATTCTTTTAGTGTGGCGATTATCGAAGACGATGCGCCGACCAGCAATCAATTTAAGGCTTGGATTAAAGCTGCACGACCCGAGGTCGAAATTTCGCAATATTTCAATCGCGATGATGCCGAAGCCGCGATCCTGAAGTTTTCCTTTGATCTCGTAGTTCTGGATATAGAATTAGGTCGCGAGCGGCATGCTGGGGTGGCGATTATTAATGCGATTAATAAGCAGCACGGTACCCCCGTGCTAGTCGTGTCGGCGATGCCCGCGACCATTTATCGCAGCATTATGAAAGCCTTGGATGCTTGGGATTATTTGCAAAAAGCGACGTTTGAAGAATCTGATTTTATCGAAACTTTTTTGGATATGCTGCGCTCCGTGAAAGAGAAACGCGCCCACCTTGCCTCGGAAAAAGTAGCGACGAGCCAGGCTAAGGGCGGCGAAAAAAATGACTTCACAGATCATTTAAGTATTGATCCCTTGCGTCAACGTACAGCGATGTGGCGTGGCCAAAGGATAAATTTGCCTTTGACTGCGCAAAGAATTTTAGCCGTGATGTTCGAAAAACGTGGTGAAGTGGTGTCCTATGATGATTTATATGAAGTGGTCAAAAGTGGGCGCAATCGCGACAATATTCGCAAACATGTGAGCACCATACGCGATGCGTTTCGTGAGATCGATCCTGATTTCGAGGGCATAGAAAATGTGCCTATGCGTGGCTTTCGATGGCTTAGTCAGACACGTTCATGAAAAAAATTTTACTCGCCACCTACCGTCTGCGGATTCTTTTTCGTGGCGTTTTTTTATTGCTGGCGTTGGCAACGGTGGCTTTGGCTATTTCGGTCTTACAGCAAGAAAAACAGCTCAGTTACAAAAATTACCAAGCGAATTTCCAAAAGACCAGAAGCCAAATTTCCGCCAATTTATTACACCCGGCGGGGCAGCTCGCCCTCTTAAACCCACCCGTTGAACAGGAGTCGGCGAGCCTGCATCCCTTGCTGCTTCCTTTTTCTGCGCTGGATTTTGATGATCAAAGCAAAGTGCAGCAGGCGATCGCACTCTCGGGCTGTTTGGTTCAGTTTGGTAATGAGGGATCCTTATGCGTAGGTATCGGCAACAACCCTTGGGCGGGCGGATTTATTTATGTTGCCGGTAGCTTTAATAGTCACCGTCTAGTGTCACATCCGCGCGGGCAAATTGTGCGTGATGAAGCGCATAGAATTAAAGTGAGTGTGACTTTGCGCGGTCAACATTATCAATGGTTGGCACCTTTCGAAGAAGAGAGTGCTCAACAAAGTAGTGGTGGAATGCGGGGGCGTTGGACTGGTTTTTGGGAAGCAGATGTGGCGAAGCCAAACGCAAAACCTGTGCGAGACTTTCGGGGTTGGGCTTGGCAAAAACCGGCTTGTAATGAAGTTGAAAATGATGGTGACGAAGCCCAATGTATGCGAAACACTTTTTTCTCCTTAAGACTGCCCATTGCTGTTTTACAGGAAGCTTTGTTTGAGAAAAAGCGCCCAGTTTGGCCGCCGCAAGATTTAGAGCAAATTCAAGTGGAGCTTGCGGTTTATGCACCGCAAAGTGAAATTCCTATTTTAGATAGTAAATCGGTGCCGACGGTGACACCGTTTTCACTCAAAGATTTACAGAATATGCTGCTGCCAGGTGAGACACTACGTATCCATAAAAGCGGTGAAAAAAATGATGTATTGCGTCTGCGAGGTGTCGACGAAAAGGAAAATCAATCATGGCTAGGCTTAACCCAATTGATACGCCGATTGCCCGTTGATGAAGTTGAAAATTCTTTAGAGAGCTTAGATCATATTAATACCGCGCTCGATACTTACGAGCTCGAATTGCATGGCGATGGACGCAGTATTAATAAGAGTTTGAGCGTGGTAGCGACTCGGCTTTCTTGGTTCGTCGGGGCGATGTTGTTGGCTTTGCTGCTGGCTTGGCTCCTGATAGAAGTGAGTATTATTCGACGCATCACGCTGCTAACCAAACGCGCTGCAGCACTTTCTAAGTCAATGAAAGGTTCGGGTGAACTCGATCAACTCAATGTCAGCGACTTGCGCAGTGCCGATGAACTGGGCGTGTTGGCGGGGGCATTGCAGGATTTGTTAAGGCGCGTTAAAGAAGATGTTGAACGCGAAAAAATTCGAGCCGAACAAGAGAAGCAAATGTGGCACGCGGTCGGTCATGAGATTATGTCGCCCCTACAATCTTTGATGGTACTTCATCAAAATCAAGAGGATCAGAGTCACCGCTATATTAGCCGCATGCAGCAAGCGATCAAAGTTTTGTACGGCAGTGCTACGCCAAGTGAAGCGTTTCAATCGACGGTGCTAAACATCGCGCAATTAGACATCGATTTGTTTTTGCGTAATGTCGCTGCCAATGCGGCGTGTGTTGGCATTGAAGACTTGGAATACCTCCCTTCTAAGCATCCAGTTTGGGTACGTGCGGATGAATATTCTTTGGAGGATGTCGTTACGCACGTACTGAAAAATGCACAGCGCTATCGCCCCGAAGGCAGTTTGATTCGAATCAGCTTGGACTTTGTTGAGACGAACGTGACTATTCGCATCGAAAATAGCGGGCCGCGGATACCCGAGGATATGCTAGAAAAAATATTTGAATACGGCGTTTCTGATCAGTTGGAATCAGGCGCAAATGGAAATCGTGGGCAGGGGCTCTTTGTCGCGAAAACGTATATGGCGAAAATGAGTGGAACAATTACGGCGCACAATCTCGAACAGGGTGTATGTTTTGTGTTGAGCTTGCAAGGCGTTTCTTGAGGAAGTTATTAGAGATTCAAAGAGCTTAGATTAACGGCATCACCGTCGTCTGACACAATGCTCTTTTCAAATTTAAATCCCAGTTTGACGAGTAGTTTTTCTGAGGAAGCGTTGTTCGGTGAGGTGATTGCCAGAAGTCTTTTGAGTTGCAAACGATGACGTGCATCGGCAATGACGGCTAGACAAGCTTCTTGCGCATAGCCCTGTCCAACAAAAGCTGGAAGCAGTGCATAACCGAGGTCGATGCCAGGCAAACTCTCGCGTCGCACTAAACCACATAGCCCAATTGCGATCTGGTCGTCGATGCGTTCGATCAGATACAGGCTAAATCCATTTTGTTGATGTACCTCGATGTGCGTTTGCACGATGGCGTGACGGGCTTGCTCTTCAGTACGTAGGCCTTTGTCCCGAATATTGTTAATAAAGCTGGGGTCATTGACTAAGCTTAGATAGAAATTAGCATCAGTTTCGACTAAAGTTCGCAGACGCAAACGTGGGGTTTTGGCAATCTCTTGATGATTCATGAGTGTGGCATGCGCCTTTTTGATGGATAATCCTGCACATTGAGGGATGCAGTACCTAGTTTGTTCGAATTCTATATTGCGTAAGTCCTACTATATTAAAGTATTTTTTTCAATCAATGCGTCATCGATGCATATTTCGGGTTTAGGGATAGGATGAAATTAGCGACCATAAAAGATGGTACACGCGACGGACAACTTGCCGTGGTTGCGCGTGATTTGAAAACAGCACAGTTGGCCGACGGGGTTGCCCCTAGCCTGCAAGCGGCGCTCGATGATTGGAATTTTATCGCGCCTCAATTGGAAGAGATTTACGAGCGCTTAAATTCTGGACGCGGCATCAACGCGTTTGAGTTTGATACCGCACGATGCATGGCACCGCTCCCACGCGCCTTTCAATGGGCTGATGGTTCAGCTTATGTTAATCATGTCGAATTGGTGCGTAAAGCGCGCGGGGCGCAATTGCCCGAGAGTTTTTGGCATGATCCTTTGATGTATCAGGGGGGGAGCGACGACTTAATGGGGCCGACCGACGATATTGTTTTAATTTCTGATGCTTGGGGAATTGATTTTGAAAGCGAAGTAGCGGTGATTACGGGCGACCTTCCTATGGGCGTAACACCGGATCGAGCTGGTGATGGAATTCGACTTTTTATGTTGGTCAATGATGTCTCTTTGCGCGAACTCATTCCTGCTGAATTAGCCAAGGGGATCGGTTTTTTTCAATCCAAACCGGCGACCAGTTTTTCCCCTGTTGCGGTAACACCGGATGAGTTGGGTGAGGCTTGGCATGACGGCAAAGTCCATTTGCCTTTGCGCTCGACCTGGAATGGTGTTTTGGTTGGACAGCCGAATGCGGGTGTGGATATGGTTTTTTCTTTTCCGCAGTTGCTAACCCATCTGTGTAAAACACGTAATGCCCGCGCTGGTAGCATTTTAGGCTCCGGTACCGTGTCAAACAAAGACCCGAAAAAAGGCTTTAGCTGTATTGCTGAGAAACGCGCCCTGGAAATGATTGCCGAAGGCGAAGCAAAAACGTCGTATATGAAATTTGGCGATAAAATCAGAATAGAAATGTTCGATAAAAATGGGAAATCGATTTTTGGTGCGATTGATCAAAGCGTGGTCGAATATCACCGCTAAGCTAATTTGTCGGTAGACGAAACAGGGATGACACTATGAATTTGCATCAATTACGTTTTGTACGTGAAGCCGTTCGACAAAATTTTAATCTCACCGAGGCGGCTAAGGCTTTGTTTACTTCCCAGCCAGGTGTGTCGAAAGCGATTATTGAATTGGAAGAAGAATTAGGGATTGATATTTTCGCGCGTCACGGAAAAAGAATCCGCGGTTTGACTGAACCGGGACGAGCAGTGTTGAAATCGGTCGAAATGATTATGCAGGAAATTGATGGCTTAAAACGCATTGGTAAAGAATTCGCGGCCCAGGATAGCGGTAGCTTTACGATTGCAACAACGCATACCCAAGCGCGATATGCTTTGCCGAAAATAGTGCAAAGCTTCATGCAGAAATATCCCAAAGTGCGGCTTTCTTTATTGCAGGGTAGTCCTAAGCAAATTGCTGAGATGGTCATGCGTGATCAAGCCGATCTGGCCATCGCCACCGAAGCGATTACCAATGTCGATGGTCTGGTGTCTATGCCTTGCTATCAGTGGGAGCATGTGGTCATCGCAACGCCTGAGCATCCACTCTTGAAATTGAAATCGGTTACGTTGGAAGATATCGCGCATTATCCTTTGATTACCTACGATGCCGCGTTTGCTGGGCGCTCTAAAATTGATCATGCGTTCGAAGTCCGTCATTTAAAACCCGATGTTTTGCTTGAAGCGATTGATGCGGATGTGATTAAGACTTATGTTGAATTGGGTATGGGCGTGGGCATTATTGCGGGGATGGCCTTCGATGCCGAGCGTGATACGAATTTGCGGGCGATTTCGGCGGGACATTTGTTTGGTTTAAATGTGTCGCGCGTTGCGGTTCGTCAAGGCGCGTATTTACGCAGTTATATGTACAGTTTTATTGAGCTCCTGTCGCCTTCCATGAATCGAAAAATGATAGACCAAGTGATGCAGGGTGGACGGGATCAATACGAACTATAAAGAAATCTGACGGCGAGAACCGTTTGAATGGGTGAATGAACGAACGTATGAAAGAAAGATGATGCTTGAAAAAACGATGGCCGATTATTACGCGCAAAGAGCCGCGAATTATGATGAGATTTATCAGAGGCCTGAACGCCAATCAGATATAAATGAAATTAAGCGACAGCTCCAAAACTTCGTTGCTGATAAAGATGTGTTGGAGTTGGCTTGCGGGACCGGTTTTTGGACTAAGACTATCGTGGGCTGCGCTCAGTCTGTGCTTGCCAGTGATGTGAATCAAGTGATGTTGGACATAACAGCACAGCGCTGTCAGGGTGAGGCAATTTTGAGTACTGCTTTGCTAGATGTGTTTAATTTGAAGCTGCCCTCGGATAGGCGTTTTTCGACTTGCTTCGCGGGTTTTCTATGGTCCCATATTAAACGTGAACAATCAGCGAACTTAATTGAAAGTCTCAGACGAGAGTTGGGCGCTGGGTGTAGCTTGATTTTGATTGACAATAATTTCGTCGAAGGTAGTAGCAGCCCTACCGCGCGTACCGATCACGAAGGCAATACCTATCAATTGCGTGAGCAAGTGGATGGGTCGCGGGTTGAGATTGTTAAGAATTTTCCGACGGATAGTTTTTTACGAAAAAAATTCTCGCCATTTACGCGCGACATTCGGATTTCAAGAACCGAATATTATTGGATGATGACTTGTGTTTTGAAATAAGTGCGATGGAGCCGACCCAGAAACTTAGCCATACCGTCAAATTATTGCGACAAGCTTTGCAGTTCGAGGCCGCGCCTGAACTTACGATATTGCAAGCGGCACAAAATGCCGGCATTACGATGTTAAGTTCGTGCAGAAACGGCAGCTGTAGAACTTGTTTATGTCGATTGCAAAAAGGAGAGGTGGTCTATTCTATTGAATGGCCAGGTCTGAGTTTTGACGAAAAACAAGCGTCTTATATTTTGCCCTGTGTCGCGATGCCACGCTCGGATTTGGAAATTGAAAGCGATCAGTTTTTGGTGGTCGCTTCGAACTCAACAGCGCCTTAGCCTTAAATGCCAAAAAAATGAGCAGTTTTGCACAATTTGGAGACATTTTTTGCAAGAATCTCCAAGGAATTTATATAAATTTTACTTTCTCGAGAATTTGTGCGTATAATCGCCGTTATCGTTGAGATTCTAGGTGGTAGTGCAGTATCAGTCTGTCATTTCATGCTTGGTTGAAACGATTTATCGGGCAAATGCCCAACTTAACTGAAATAGGAAATTGTAATGGCAACAGGTATTGTAAAATGGTTTAATGACTCTAAAGGTTTTGGTTTCATTACTCCTGATGAAGGCGGTGAAGATTTGTTCGCGCACTTCTCTGCGATCGTATCGCAAGGCTTTAAATCTTTGAAAGAAAATCAACGCGTTTCTTTCGACGTTACTACAGGCCCAAAGGGCAAACAAGCATCTAACATTCAAGCGATCTAATTTCTGATCATTTGTTTGGCTTGTTAAAGTCAAAAGAAACCCAGCTTAGGCTGGGTTTTTTTTCGCCTCTAGGTTTGTATGTTCAGGTTGCAAGGTCGGTTTGCAAGTTCATTAAGCCACACTCTTTTTGTCTCACATTTGTTCTTGTCCGGCAATATTTCTATCGATTACGGCAGAACCGTTTTATACTAAGCGGAGATTTTCCACGGTAAAACACGGTAACGCACTGTTTTTGGAGGATGCCTCATGAGGAATTTGACGATACGGTTTAGATTGATTTCGACCATGTTGTTTATGGCAGTCATGCTAGTCGCGGGCGGTTTTATGGGGGCTCTTGGCGTGCAGCGCGGAAATGCTGTCACCAAAGACATCTTTGAAAATCAGCTTCCTTCAGTCGATGCGCTGGCCCAAATGCGCATTGAGATTTTGCATGCGCGCATCGCACTCGACTCTTTGGTCGCCCACGCGACTGGTGCCGATGCCAGCGATACTCAGAAACGGCTCGATACTGCGCTTGAGCATGCCGACCTACATTGGAAGCGATATAGTGCTTTGCCTATGGACGCTGAGGAAAAATTGGTGGCCAGTGAGCTTAAACAGAGGCTCGATCAATTGTTGACGCAAGGATTTCGCCCTGCACTTGCAGCTCTGAAAGCCGGTGATGCGGCCGAAGCTGATCGTATCAATACCAGCTTAATTACATCGAATTACACCCAATTTTCTGACCAGGTCGCTACGTTATCGCAATATCAGATGAAAAGTACCGAGTCGGAGCTACTTCAAAATCAGAACAATTTTAAGACCTTTGTCTGGATTGATGTTGCAGGTGTTGCCGCGGCAGTGTTGATTGTATTTGTTTCCGCTTATTTTTTGGTGGGTGCGATTGCTAATCCCCTGCAGTTCGTCTTGGAGCAATTTGATGCGATTGGTGACGGCAATTTGTCGAAACAGATCCGCGCGAAATCCTATGATGAGATGGGACGATTGCTGCGAGGATTGGAAAATATGCGGCAAAATTTGGTGCAAACTGTGACGGTGGTGCGCGAAGGGAGTGTGTCCATCGCTCGATCTTCGGCAGAAATTGCTAGTGGTAATTTGGACTTATCTGCAAGAACTGAGAGTCAGGCGGGAAGCCTAGAGGAAACAGCTTCTTCGATGGAGGAATTGACTTCAACGGTGCAACAAAATGTGGACAATGCGCGTCAGGCGAATACCCTGGCGCTGACTGCATCGAGCGTTGCAAGCAAAGGTGGTCGAGTGGTGGGGGATGTCGTTGATACGATGAATTCCATCAAAGACAGCTCCAAAAAAATTGTCGATATTATTGGCGTGATTGATGGCATTGCGTTTCAGACCAATATCTTGGCCTTAAATGCTGCAGTAGAAGCGGCGAGGGCGGGTGAGCAGGGGCGTGGCTTTGCTGTGGTTGCCTCAGAGGTCAGAAATTTGGCTCAGCGATCTGCTGGCGCAGCGAAAGAAATTAAAGAATTAATCAATGATTCTGTCGGAAAAATCGAGACCGGTGCGCGATTGGTTGATGATGCGGGAAAAACGATGAATGAAATTGTCGTTTCCATTAAGGGCGTGGCCGATATTATGGCGGAAATCACCGCTGCGAGCGTGGAACAAAGTGATGGGATTGCGCAAGTTAATATTGCCATTACGCGGATGGATGAAGCAACCCAACAAAATGCAGCCTTGGTCGAAGAAGCTGCCGCGGCCGCTCAAAGTATGCAATCGCAGGCCAATAGCTTGAACCAGGCAATGAGTATTTTTAGAGTGAGTCCAGACGATAAGGGCCTACATGTAGAGTTTGAAAACGCAGAAAAAGAACCGCTAAAGCCGAAACCTGCAAAGCCGAAATCGGCTGAGCGTGCAGTCAAAGCCTTAACCCATGCTGCGCAAGCCAAGCCGGCCAAGCCAGCAAAGGCTGCTGCTAGGGAGCCTGCGGGTGAAGAGGCTGATTGGGCTGAATTTTGAATCACTTCATGTAAAAACGCGCCGCGGTGTTTCGATCGGCGCTTTCCTAGTCTATTTTTGCCAGTAGTGCGTGTTGCTGTAGGCGTTTCTGAGAAAGTCAACAAAAGCACGAATTCGCAAGGGGAGATGACGTCGCTGCGCAAAGATAGCGTAGATATCGTTACCCGGCGCGTTGTAATCGTCCAGTACCGTAACTAGTTTTCCGGATTCGATTTCACTGCCAACCTCCCACATCGAACGCCAGGCCAGTCCTTTGCCAGCTAAAGCCCAGTCATGCAAAACAGCGCCATCGTTACACACCATATTACCTTCGATTTTCATCAAAATATTTTTGCCATTCTCGCGAAAAGTCCAGCCACGTTGACTGCCATCGCTGCTAAAAGTTAAGCAGTTATGGCTCGATAAATCGCTTAAGGTATGGGGGCGACCGTGACGTTTGAGGTAGTCAGGCGAAGCTACAACCACGCGCTTGTTGTCCGCTAATTTTACGCCGATCAAGTTAGAGTCCGTCAGAGCGGCAATGCGAATGGCGACATCAACGCCTTCACCGATCAGATCAACGACACGGTCATTGAGATTCAAAGTTAATTTCACTTCTTTGTGCTCAGCGAGGAACATGGGAATCAAAGGCGCTACATGCTGCCGCCCAAAACCCGCTGGCGCAGAAATTGTTAATTGCCCACTTGCTCTGGCGCTGCGTTCCGACACCGAGGTTTCGGCTTCCTCGAGTTCTGTCAAAATGCGCTGACAATCTTCTAAAAACGCCGCGCCCTCAATCGTCAGCGCGATTTTGCGCGTAGTGCGTTGTAAAAGCTTAACATCGAGCCTTTCCTCTAAAGCGTCGAGACGACGGCCTATCATTGCAGGCGCCACACCTTCGGCGCGGGCGGCTGCCGATAAACTACCTCGGGTGGCGACTTCGGCGAAGGTCGATATTTGTTTAAATTGGTCCATTTGAGGCTCGTCTCGTTTTAAGTTTGTGGGTGAAAAACGCTATCTTTCAAATTGCTGTGTGCTAAGGTAAAGATCAGAAATCGATACGACTTATGTCACTTGTACTACCTGCGCTGCCTGTGCAACCTAAGCAACCTACGCGACATAAGCACAAAGACGCTGGCGTTGTTGAGTTCGCCCTGTTGTTAAAGTGCTGCCTTCAATTTCTCTCATTGAGCCAGCACAATTTTGCCTGAGTCCTAATTGAGTTCAACATTGCTTAATTAAATCGACTTAATAACTTGCTTTCCATAAAAATTTTTAACAAATATACTGGAATTCTTCTTCTAAATGCTTAGATTTGTGACTAAAACGAAAAAATAAAGTGATTAATCGCGATATTATGCCTACTCAGATGTTGAATATACTGGCAAACGTATGTCGAATTGATTCTATATTCAACTGAATTTTTTCTAAAAACAAAAAAAATTCATGATTTATGATTGCTTTCGACGATTTGCTCAGCGTAATTCACGGTCAGGCGAAAATAAATGAATCTTCTTGAATTGAATGGTGATTTCTCTTTGAATCCACCTGCGAGTTTTACCTTGTTGCCGAAGTGTTTTGACGCAAAAGCGATCGGGCCTTGTTCCAATGAGATTGAAGATATGAGCGATTCTTTGGGGCGATAAGACAGTTTTTATTTTTTTGATGGAGTTGAAAATGATCGATGTAAAACTACCGCCGGGCGTGGAAATTCTCGGGGAAATGAAGGCCGAATACAGTCACATATTGAGTTACGAGGCTTTGTCTTTAGTCGCGAAATTGAGTCGTCATTTTGCGCCATCACGTCTTCAATTGTTAGAAAAGAGACGTGTGCGGGCAGCGCAACTTGATCAAGGTGAGAAGCTCGATTTTCTGCCTGAAACTGCGCATATTCGCTCCTCGCCTTGGACGATCGCCGCTTTGCCCAAAGCGCTTGAATGTCGCCGAGTAGAGATTACGGGGCCAGTTGAACGAAAAATGATTATCAATGCGCTCAACTCGGGTGCGGATAGTTATATGAGTGATTTTGAAGATTCAAATACACCCAATTGGCGCAATCAAATTGAAGGTCAGATCAATCTCTACGATGCGGTGAGACGCACAATCAGTTTTGAACAAAAAACTAAACACTATCGTCTCAATGAACGAATTGCGACCTTGTTGGTGCGTCCACGCGGTTGGCATTTAGATGAAAAACATGTGCTAGTGGATGGTCAGCGCATTTCAGGTGGGATTTTTGATTTTGCTCTATTCATGTTTCATAACGCGAAGGAGCAAATTGCGCGTGGCGCGGGTCCGTATTTCTATTTGCCGAAGATGGAATCCCATTTGGAAGCGCGTTTGTGGAACGATATTTTTGTCATGACCCAAACTGAACTAGGTTTACCGCAAGGGACAATACGTGCGACTGTTTTGATCGAAACGATCATGGCTGCTTTTGAGATGGATGAGATTCTTTATGAGCTGCGGGAACATAGTGCGGGTTTGAACGCAGGGCGTTGGGATTATATTTTTTCCTGTATTAAGAAGTTCAAGAACGATCAGGATTTTTGTTTGGCTGACCGTGCGAAAGTGACGATGACTGCGCCGTTCATGCGAGCTTACGCTCTCCTTTTGCTGCAAACTTGCCACAAGAGGCAGGCGCCAGCGATTGGTGGGATGGCCGCATTGATCCCAATAAAAAATGACGCAGCCAAAAATGAAATTGCGATGGCAGGGGTTAGAAGTGATAAAGCACGCGATGCAAGTGATGGTTACGACGGCGGCTGGGTTGCGCATCCAGGACTCGTTGATTTGGCGATGGCCGAATTTAAAAATGTCTTGGGTGAAGCACCAAATCAAATTCAAAAACAGCTGACTGAGTTTAGTGCCACACCTGAAGAATTATTGAATTTCAAACCAGAAGCGCCGATTACGGAAGCGGGCCTAAGGTATAACATTAACGTCGGAATTCATTATCTTGGCGCATGGTTGGATGGTAATGGCTGTGTGCCTATCCATCATTTAATGGAAGATGCTGCGACAGCAGAAATTAGTCGTTCCCAAGTGTGGCAATGGATACGCTCAAGCAAAGGTGTTCTGGAAGATGGGCGCAAAATTACTGCCGATTTAGTGCGTAGTCTGATCGCCGAAGAATTGGCGAAGGTTCAGGAGGTCGCTGGGCAAGGCGCGAGTTATTTGCGTGCTGCGACGATTTTTGAAGCAATGTCAACCAGCGTAGATTTCGTGGAATTTTTAACCTTGCCACTTTACGAGGAAATTTGAGTTGTAAATTTTTTGCCTGTTGATGTAGAAAAGCGCGAAGTCGGTAGGCTTCAATCCCGATGCTTATCGGGAGCCTTCGCGCGAACCCTTCCAGTAACCCGTTCTCTCGCTGGTGATATAATCTTCGCGGTTTGGTCTCGATTTTTCATTAGGATAATGAGTACTATGCAAGCGAATAAAGTGATTGAATTTGAACGCCCCCAATTGGATACGGGCGGAAGTTGTTTGGCTTCCGCTTGGGCGCGTGTTCCAGATGTGCCTAGCATCGAAGAGAAAAAAATCCTCAAAGAAAAAATAAAACGTTTATTGAAGGAGCGCGAGGCTGTTTTGGTGGCGCATTACTACGTTGACGCTGAGCTGCAAGACTTGGCGGAAGAAACCGGTGGTTGTGTTTCCGATTCGCTAGAAATGGCTCGTTTTGGGCGTGATCATTCCGCGCAAACCTTGATCGTGGCAGGTGTTAAATTTATGGGCGAAACGGCGAAAATTTTGAGCCCCCATAAAACTATTTTAATGCCCGACCTAGATGCGACTTGTTCATTGGATTTGGGATGCGATCCCATGGAATTTGCAGCGTTTTGCGATGCTCATCCAGACCGTACCGTCGTCGTATACGCCAATACTAGCGCAGCGGTTAAGGCGCGCGCCGATTGGATGGTGACTTCCAGTGTTGGTTTAGATATCGTCGCGCACTTGCACGCACAAGGAAAAAAAATCTTGTGGGCACCGGATAAGCATTTGGGTGGCTATATTCAAAAACAGACGGGTGCCGACATGCTGCTGTGGCAGGGCTCTTGTTTGGTGCATGATGAGTTTAAGGCTGTGGAGCTCGAATTTTTGATGCAAGCGCATCCACAAGCGAAAGTATTGGTTCACCCAGAATCGCCCGCTGCCGTGGTGGCATTAGCCCACGTCGTGGGTTCTACATCGCAACTCATTAATGCTAGCAAAAATTTGGAGGCCCAAGAATTTATCGTCGCAACCGATAATGGGATACTACATAAAATGCAAATGGCAGCACCCTCGAAACGATTTATCGTGGCACCGACTGCGGGAAATAGCGCGACCTGTAAAAGCTGCGCGCATTGCCCTTGGATGGCGATGAATGGCTTGAGAAATTTATTGTCCGTCTTGGAAACGGGTGCGAACGCGATTGAGGTTGATACTGTGATCGGCGCGAAGGCCAAAGTCTCGATAGATCGCATGCTCGATTTTGCCGCTGCGCAGAAGAAAAATGTTCGCGCGAGCGGCGATTTGGCCCAAGATGCTGCGTTGTTTTCGGGAATAGGCCCTGCATAAAATTAAGGAAGCTGCCTGATGAGTAATTTGAAGAATCCCTTTCAAGATTTCGATCAAGCCTTGCAAGAAGCGCTACAACGAAACGTGCAAACTGCGATAGATGAAGATGTGGGATCAGGCGATTTGACCGGCGAATTGGTCAGTGCGAATCTGCGTGTACACGCACAAGTAGTCGTGCGCGAGCGGGCTATCCTGTGTGGCGCGCCTTGGTTTGATGCAGTGATGCATGCCATTGATCCTAGTATTTTGGTCGATTGGCAATATGCCGAAGGCGAAAGCATGAGCGCTGACAGTATCGTATGTAAGTTAGAAGGCCGGGCGCGCAGTCTCTTAACTGCAGAACGCGCCGCACTGAATTTTCTGCAGTTATTGTCGGCCGTCGCAAGCGCGACCCATACCTATGTTGAATTAATTGCCGGGACCAAGGCGAAAATCTTAGACACCCGTAAAACGCTACCCGGAATGCGTTTGGCGCAAAAATATGCCGTGCGAGTTGGCGGCGGCACTAATCAAAGATTAGCATTGTATGATGGAATCCTAATCAAAGAGAACCATATCGCTTCTGCCGGTGGCATTGCCTCATCTCTGCAATTGGCCAAGCAAGTAGTCGAAAAACACGCTAGAGCGGTAAGCGTGCAAATCGAAGTCGAGACACTGGCGGAATTGAGTCTAGCCCTCGATGCAGGTGCCTCCTCAATCTTGCTAGACAATTTTGATGTGATCAAAATGCGTGAGGCAGTTAGCCTTAATCAAAACCGAGCCCTATTGGAAGCATCAGGCGGAATTGGATTTAATACCGTTCGTGCGATTGCAGAAACGGGTGTTGATCGCATATCAATTGGCAGCCTTACTAAAGATATCAAGGCAGTTGACTATTCGCTCCGTGTGATGGGTGATTTGCTCCCTTGAAGCCGACTTATTTTTGGGCTCTAAGTGAAAACTAAGTTGGAAGGGGGTTGACGATAAATGAGAAGTGCTGCATAATCTCGTTTCTCTGCTGCTGACGAACAAAACGATTCGAAGCAAAACGAAAAAGCGAATAGCTGAAGTAGGATAGGCAGGAAGAATTAA
>JAHFQV010000188.1 GCA_023259175.1 Oxalobacteraceae bacterium
TTACGCTAAACTGGGATACAAAAGCCCGACTCCATGCGCGTGCGATGCCGACCAAATTCATGATGCATTTCCTGAATTAAAATTCGAATGCGCATTTTACCATTCTGCATTCCAAATCAACCTAGAAACGGCGGTTGGACGGATATGAGTGTGCATTTTTTCGGCTTTCTGGCTAGGCGTGACGACGACGCAACCTCCACGTTGATAGGAGGAACAACAACGCCAGAGAGCCGAAAAAGTGTGCAATCATATTCGTAGCGTGCTCACCAAAACGGTGAACAGGATTCACAAATAAAAGTTTTAATGAATCAAACGCTTAACAACGACTTTAGCGGTCAACTGCCGTTTCTAGGTTTAAGTAGCAATAGCTCGGGCAAATGTCACTCAAATGTCGGTGAACTTCGAAAAATGCTAGACTAACTCAGTTCGAATGTATTTTCAAAAGGGAGCGTGAAAACCATGAATCTAGCGAATATCCTTGCCGTCACCAGCCTTATTTTTTTAGCGCTTGCCCACTCTTATCTTGGCGAGCGTTTTATTTTGATCCGGCTCTTTCGTCGGGTTGACCTACCCGCCATTTGGGGTAGTGCAGAGTTCACCAAAAGAACCCTACGCTTTGCATGGCATCTCACCTCGGTGGCGTGGCTGGGATTTGCTGCAATTTTAGCGCAACTGAGGAACGACTATTTTTCTTCCTCTACACTCGCCGGTATCATCGCAGTCGTCTTTCTTGTGCATGCGCTGGTGTCTTTTTTCAGTTCCAAAGGTCGGCATTTTTCATGGGCTTTGTTTTTAGTAGTGTCGATTTCTAGTTACGCAATCAGTGGCGCAAACCCTTTGCAAATTCAAACACCACACGCTAATCAAGCACCCTCCGATAAAATGCAGGGTCTCAAACACAGCCAAGACGAAATGCGCGCGCAATTGAGACAAACCGAAATCGCGTTCGCGAAAACCATGGCCGACCGTGACTTTAAAAGCTTCGCCAGTTTCATCGCCGACGACGCAATTTTCATGAACGAAAAAGAAGCGTTACGGGGCAAAGCCAGCATCCTAGCCGCATGGAAAAAGTTTTACAGTAACACTACGCCACCCTTCTCCTGGCAGCCCGATTTTGTGGAAGTGTTAGCCGATGCCAGCCTAGGACATACCGAAGGCCCCGTCACCGATGCTAAGGGAAACACGTCAATACGCTTTGCGTCAACTTGGCGACGTGATGCACAAGGTCAATGGAAAATCGTGTTTGATCATGGCTATCCAATTTGTGCTTGCCTAGGTGTAGACAAAACAGACAAATGAAAAAAAATCCCACTGCACAAACGTATGGAACAAAGAAAATTTGAACCGAGAATTCCCGCGCTCATGGAAATTCTCGATTGGTGTCTTTCACTGAGATTGCACTAGGGAAGCGCGGAACTATTCGACGAGCGCGAAACCCCATTTTTTTGAAAACTGTTTTTTTGACCTTGTGCAACGAAAAAATGGGCTTTCCCTCCGGGTTCGGCCTAAAACGGGCGATTTTGGCAGCAAATTCCCTTGCTTGGCACCAGCCAAGCTGCGGAAATCTTGCTACCAAACTCATCCCGTTTTGGGCTCGAACGCGCACGCCGAATAAATCCGCGCTTCCCTAGGATTACACTAAGTTCCGCTCAATTTAATTCAGCTTAGTCAAACGAAACCAATTCAAATTCCACCCACCATTATTAACTTTGATACCGAATTTGTGGGGTCCAGCATTGAGTGTCACGGTATGTTTAATCGTGATCCAGTTTTGCCAACCGTTGGTCGAGGGAATATTGATCGCGCCATAGCTGGGTGTACCACCGGCTTCTTCCAATACCAGATTGCCACCGCCGTTTAAACTTGCGATGCGGTATTCAACCGTGTAAGTTCCGCTGGTCGGGATGTTAACGCTGGGATACGACATCCAATCACCTGCGTCGATATAACCCACATTCATACCGCCGCCTGCGTCTGCCGTATTTTCTGATTGAACACCACTCATCACGAGATAATCTTCCGCTTGAATTGTAATCCCTTCGGGCGGAAGTACGCCATTGGGTTCCAATTTAAACCAATTAAGATTAAAGCCCCCTGCCTTCGCGACGATAGCGATATTTTGTTTTCCCGCAGCGAGGTTAACATTATGGCTGATCGTATTCCAGCTTTGCCAGCCGCCCGTGTAAGAGACATTGATGTTACCAAATGCAGCACCTCCACCAGCTTGTTCGAGTTGAATATTGCCCGAACTATTGGGACTGGCGACGCGGTAGCTGGCTTTGTAACTCCCCGCTGCGGGCACGTCGACGCTATACGTCATCCAATCGCCCGTATCAATATAGCCGACGTTTTGTCCACCACCTGTATCACTGGTCGCTTCCGTTTGTATGCCAGACATATTGCAATACGCTTCCGCTTCTATCGTAGCGGGTACTGCCACGGTATTGCATGAAGGCGGTGTCGGGCTTGGCCAGCCTGAAATGATACTTTTTGCGAGACTACCCGATGCAGTCAATTGCGATGCACTCCAACCGCCTGTCGCGCTGGCACCCGGCACCAAAGCGGACGAACCTTCGCTCTTGTCATTGAGCGACCAGTTCGCATTACTGATATTATTTTTCTTCATGAAGTCGACCCATGCAGCAGTCTCTCCCGCGTTCACTCCACCATCACCTGATGCGCTCACTGAGCCCCATTCTGTGACGAACAAAGGGATACCATTATTAATCGCAGTGGTCGCCCAATCGCGCAAATATTGACCGTGACTACCTGCATAAAAATGCAAAGTGTAAGCGATATTTTTATAGCCTGTGATCGGGTCGCGCGAAGCTTCATCCACCTTTTGCGACCATTGCGGCGTACCGACGATAATCAAATTATTCGGGTCAATTGCCCGTATCGCCGCGATGACCGCATTGGCATACGGCTTGATTGTGCCGCTCCACGAAATTTGCAAAGGCTCGTTATAAATCTCATAGATCACATTTGGAACGTTTTTATAGGTCTGCGCCATTTCTTGAAAAAAAGCGATGGACTGCGAGCGATAATCTTCGGCATGATGCGTATGCCAGTCGATAATCACATACATATCATTCGCAATCGCCGCATCGACCACTGCCTTAACACGGGCTTTATTACTAGCAGAATCTTGTAAGTAACCACCATCATCATTCACCCCCATCGCCGCACGCACAACATTGGCTTTCCAATCTTTCTTCAAAGTAGACACGACACCCGCGTTATAAAATTTCTCACCGCCCCAGCCGTTATTACTCCAAAAAAGGCTATTGCCCGCAAAACTTGCCACCTGCCCACCTGCTAAAACTTTGTTGCCACTAGTCGTCAATGGCTGCACAGCGTAGGCAGCCTGTAGGCTCGCCATCAAACCCAAACCACATAGCGCCAATTTAAAAATACCGCGCATGGGTTCAGATTGCCTGCCTAAATCAGTGTTTGAGCGCTTAGCTGCGCCCGAAAAAATCCTGGTTTTCATTGTCTTCATATCGTCTCTCTCTTTATTGGTTTGGAAAATCAAAACAAGCAATGAGATCATTATTCAGCGCACCGACAAGCAAGGCACAGGCTAGGGATTACCTAATTGAGCCGCAGGAAAAAACGCTCTAGCAGCCACCATTTGCACAAGCAAAGCACAGCAGATTCTGAATCCACCATGCTCGCTATACAGCGGTACAGCTACGCTTCTCAACTCAAACTTCAAGCACTCGCAACATGGCGCGGCGCTCTCTGGGAATGAATGAAAAATCTAAAATCGCACTTCTTTGCTTAAAAAAAGTGGATAACTCCATGCGCTTGAAAACGATTTCAATCGAAAGACTAGCATGCTTTTTTTAAATATGGAATCGTTTCCAATAAAAATTCTCAAGGCGTTGTTTTTCTTGGCATGAAATGCTTTTTATGAGGGGAAACAAAATTGAATTGGTGAGCCATGACGCGGAACACCGCCATGATCAAGTCGATGTACCCAAAGCTGAAATTCAAAATGGGGCCTTACGCGAACTTCGGGTTGGCTCACACCCACGCCCAAAAAAACACCGATAAAACATGTCCCCAAAGAATGACGACCATCATCATCAATCGCCCAAACATCTACGCTTCACTACAGGTCAAGACATTTCCTTGCTAATCGACTAGCAATCAAGCGATCATTTGGCATACAATCCCCTTAAT
>JAHFQV010000010.1 GCA_023259175.1 Oxalobacteraceae bacterium
AAGGAAGTTCAAATGGCGATTAATTTGAAAGAAGTTGACGGAGTTCCAGTAAAAATAAAGCATAGGGCTTCCTGCCATTGTGGCTTGGTCGAATTTGAGCTTGATCTTCCTGAGGGCTTGATTGATGTGCGGCGTTGTGATTGCTCGCTTTGTCGGCGAAGAGGCGCGATTGCGGCGTCAATTCCGCTTTCAGGAATCAATATTTTAAGCGGTGAAAATCTGCTCAAGACCTACCAATTTAATACAAAAACAGCGATGCATTTTTTTTGCAGCAACTGCGGTATTTATACACACCATCAGCGCCGGTCAAATCCTAGTCAATATGGCTTTAATGTAGCCTGTCTCGAAGGAATTAACCCTTTGAAAATACCCAATATTCCTACCTATAATCCTAGAAACGGCGATTGACCGCTCAATTTTGTCAATAATCTCTTGATTTACCACGAGGTTGAACTGTTTATGCTTCCCGCCATTTAAGTGACTACGCTACGAACATGATTGCACACTTTTTCGGCTCTCTGGCGTTGTTGTTCCTCCTATCAACGTGGAGGTTGCGTCGTCGTCACGCCTAGCCAGAAAGCCGAAAAAATGCACACTCAAGTCCGTCCAATCACCGTTTCTAGGATGATGGTGTAAATCACCCTGCAGATCGCCAATAAAGCCTGCGCAGAGCTGTTTTTCTGCTCGAATTTTAATCGCAGGCTTGTGCCAAGATCTCAAATTGCATGCCCGCAATTGAACGACCATGTGTCCTAAAAATAATACGCCGTATCAAAAATGATACGATACAGCTTCTACTCCATTCCTCCCTCTTAAATTCGCATTTCTTCAGCGCCATCAATTTCCTCTTGTATTTAATTTGATACACTCTATTCTGATAGAATCTTGGGTCGGCTTGTGCGGCCCCGCGGTTTTGGCTTGGTTGTGTTGTCCGCTTGGGTGATGTGGCAGGCGCTTAAGTCCTTGAAAAATAGGGAGTCTTGTTTTTGTGGGGATGTTGATGCTTGGCTCGTGTGGTGTGTTGCAGGTTTGATGGCACGGTAATTGCGTTGTTTGGTCTGATTTTTACTCTGGGATTTTTGAAATATGCAACAAGAAAGAGGTCGTGCTGGCGCATTATTGACGATAGATTTGCGGGCGCTGCGCAATAATTTTCGGTTTTTGCAGGGTCTGTTGGGGCCGGCAGAATGTGGTGCTGCGGTGAAGGCGGATGCTTATGGCTTAGGCGCGATTCCTGTGTCTCAGGCTTTGGTGGCTGAAGGCTGTCGTCATTTGTTTGTCGCGCAACTGGAGGAGGCGATTAGTTTGCGTGCGCATATTGCGCCGGAGATCGCGATTTATGTGATGCACGGTTCGCCTGTTGGTTATGAGGCCGAATTTTTGGAATACGCTTGTACGCCCGTTTTAAATAGTTTGGATCAAATCCGTGCTTGGCGCGCGCTTGCCGTGACGAAGCGACAAGCACTGCCTGCGATTATTCAGATTGATACCGGCATGGCACGTATGGGCTTGTCGCGCGCGGAGATGAAGGCTTGGTTTGCCGATGCGAGTTTGACCGAGGGCATCGATCTGCGCTATGTGATGAGTCATCTTGCCTGCGCTGAGGATCAACTTGATCCTATGAATCAACAGCAGCTCCAGGCATTTCAAATTTTCTTGACGCATTTGCGCTTGCAATATCCTTCGCTTAAGGCGAGTTTTGCTAATTCATCGGGCATTTTTTTGGGAGGCGATTTTCATTTTGATTTGGCGCGCCCTGGGGCGGCCTTGTACGGTGTCGCGCCTGTCGCTGGGCAGGAAAGTCCGATGGAGTCGGTGGTGCAATTGCAAGGGCGGATTATCCAGACACGCGATATCGCAATGGGTACGACGGTGGGTTACAGTAAAACCTGGAAAGCGACGCAGCCTTCACGCATTGCGACAGTCGCGGTGGGGTATGCCGATGGCTGGTTGCGTAGTTTGAGTAATTGCGGTGTCGCGCATATTGCGGGCATCGAGGTGCCTATGGTGGGCAATGTGTCGATGGATACGATTACGCTGAATGTTTCGCATGTACCGCCCGCGCTTTTGGTGCCGGGTGCTTTGGTCGATCTGATTTGTCCTGATAACACCGTTGATCAAGTGGCTAAGCAAGCTGGGACGATAGGATATGAAATTTTGACGAGTTTGGGACCTCGATATCAGCGACATTATGTGGATGTTTGATTAGGGCGATTGCGTGAAGAAGAGATGCTAAAAACCCCTTCACACTGAGGCACTGGGGCGTAGAGATACAGAGGAAAATCAAGAGGAATGGTTTTGCATTGATACAGCTTCATGCTTCCCTAAAGGTTTGAGGGGGCTAGTCTTGCAAATCGAAATTTGAGTAAACAAAGGAATCGAGCATGAAAGTAGTTATTTTAGGTGCGGGTGTGATCGGTACGGCTTCGGCCTATTTTTTAGCAAAAGCGGGACATGAGGTGACAGTTCTTGAACGGCAAAACGGCCCGGCCTTGGAAACGAGTTTTGCTAATGCGGGTGAGATTTCTCCTGGTTATTCTGCACCTTGGGCGGGTCCTGGTGTTCCGCTTAAAGCGATTAAGTGGTTGATGATGGAGCATAGTCCTTTGTCGATACGGCCTAGTCTAGACCCGGCAATGTGGCGTTGGATTTTTCAGATGCTGACCAATTGCACTAGCCATCGCTACGAGATCAATAAAAGTCGTATGTTGAGAATGGCGCAGTATAGTCGTGAGGTGTTACAGCAGTTACGTGAAGACACGGGTATCGCTTACGATGAAAGAACGCAAGGCACCTTGCAGCTTTTTCGGAATCAACAGCAGGTCGATGGCTCGGCCACGGATATCGAAATTTTGCAGCGCTATGACGTGAATTATGAAGTCTTGGATGTCGCAGGCTGTTTGAAAGTCGAGCCAGCATTGGCAAGGGTGCGCGAAAAATTTGTCGGCGCTTTGCGTTTGCCGGGCGACGAAACGGGCGACTGTTTTAAGTTCACGCAAAATCTTGCGAAACTGGCCGAAGGCTTGGGCGTGAAATTTGAGTACGGCGTCAGCATTGAAAAAGTGATAGGCGAAGGCGATCAAATTACAGGTGTTAAAACCTCAAAAGGAATGATGATTGCGGATCGCTACTTGCTCGCTTTGGGTAGTTATTCGCCGTTGATGTTGCGTGAGTTGGGGATCAAAATTCCGGTGTACCCGATTAAAGGCTACTCCATTACGGTTCCGATTACGAATGCTCAAGCAGCACCTGAATCGACGATTATGGACGAGACTTACAAAGTGGCGATCACACGTTTGGGCGACCGAATTCGAGTGGGCGGGACGGCGGAAATTACGGGTTACAAACTCGATTTGCGGGAATCACGTCGTCGTACTTTGGTGCATTCGGTGACCGATTTATTTCCTGACGGTGGCGATGTCAGTAAGGCAGAGTTTTGGACAGGATTGCGTCCGATGACACCGGACGGCACACCTGTTATCGGGCCAACGCCGTATCGTAATTTGTTTTTGAATACGGGACATGGCACGCTGGGATGGACCATGTCTTGTGGTTCAGGGCAGTTCATCGCCGATATTATTTCGGGTAAAAAGCCAGCGATTTCCACTGAGGGTTTATTCATGGATCGATACGGCAGCGTGAATCGACCGATTGCAATTTGATTCGTAGTGTGACCACTCAATTCTGTGTTGAGTGATTTTAATACTTTGTGATTTTTTAAATTCTTATCGAGCAAGCAGAGTTAAGCCTATGCGCATTAATATTCCCTTCCAAGATCGGGTCGGTATCGCTCATGAAATTTTAGCGGTGTTGGCGCGTCAGGGTTTGAATGTGCAGGCGGTCGAGGTGGAGCCGCCGAATATTTATATCGATATTCCTGAGCTCAAACAAAGTATGCTGCCCGCATTACAGGCCGATTGCGATCAAGTGCCTGGCGTGGCGACGATAGAAGTCGTCGATATTTTGCCGGGCATGCGCCGTAGCTTGAATCTTGACACGATCATGGCGGTGATGGAAGACCCGGTGTTGGCGATTGATGCCCTAGGGCGAATTGTGGTCGCGAATGCGGCGGCGGCCGAAGTCGTGCGTTGTAGCGAAAAACAATTGTGTGAGAAATCGCTCTACCAAGTGCTGCAAGACAGTACGATACAACACGAGCTCATCGCCAATGAATTCTGCGCTCCGACGCGCGAAGTTTTGCTCAATGGCGAGCCATTCTTAATGGATGTGACACCGGTGTTTGAACCTTTGTCGGCAGGTACGGCGAGTGATGGAAAAGCAGTCGGCGCTTTACTGACATTGACTGCGCCGAAACGCATTGGTGAGCGCCTGCATGCGATTCAGCGTGTGGATGTCGCGGGTTTTGAGGCCATTATTGGTGAGTCTGAGCAAATTCGTTCGCTCAAAAAACGTGCGGCGCGGGTGGCGGTGGTGGATGCGCCTTTGGTGATTACGGGTGAAACGGGCACGGGCAAGGAGCTACTTGCGCAAGCTTGTCATGGGGTGAGTGCGCGTCGCAATGCACCTTTTTTAGAGCTCAATTGCGCAGCACTCCCTGAGAGCTTGGCCGAAAGCGAATTGTTTGGTTATATGGCGGGTGCATTTACAGGCGCTAATCGCGGCGGCAAGCCTGGGCTATTTGAAATGGCCGATGGCGGTACGGTATTTTTGGATGAAGTGGGCGAGATGTCGCTGTATTTACAGGCCAAATTACTGCGTTTTTTGAATGATGGAAAATTTCGCCGCATCGGTGGCGATAAAGAGATTAAAGTCGATGTGCGTATCATTAGCGCTACCCATCGTAATTTGCGAAAAATGGCGCAGGAAGGTAGTTTTCGCGAAGACTTGTTTTATCGTTTGAATGTGCTGCATTTAGAGATGCCCGCTTTACGTGAGCGCGCTGATGATATTTTGCTGTTGGCACGGCATTTTATCGAACGCGCTTGTACTCAGGCACAAAAACCGATTTCACGCCTGAATCAATCCGCGACGACGGCCATGCTCAACAATCGCTGGCCGGGGAATGTACGGCAATTACAGAACGTGGTGTTCAGAGCCATTACCATGTCCGACCAAAAGGTGCTCGATGCCGGTGATCTCGATTGGGCCGAAGGCAGTATCGCCAATGAAAATGTGGCCTTGAATTATACCGATGAGCCGACCGAGACTTGGGATGTGCTCATTAATCAATTTGAGTCAGCACTCCTCAATAAACTTTATCAGGATTATCCATCCAGTCGTAAATTGGCTGCACGCTTGGATACCTCACACTCCATGATCGCGGCGAAATTGCGTAAGCATGGTATCGCTAGGAAGTGAAACCAGAGGTAGCTAGAAAAGTGAAGTTTTCTCAGTGCCTCTGCGGTGAGCGGTTTATGTTCTCAATTCAAATCGGACTGCTCAGGGTCTTCCGGTAGGTTGACCGCAGGGACGGTGTATTTTTCTTCGGCCCAAGCGCCGAGGTCGATTTGTTTGCAGCGCTCGGAGCAGAAGGGGCGAAATTTACTTTCGGTATTCCATTGCACTTGAACCCCACATTGAGGGCAGTCTACGATTGTGGCCATGCTCGATATTAGAAATTGCAGAGGGTTAAATCAAAGGGGACATCGCCCTCGTAAGGCCGAGGTTTCATGTCGCCATCTTGTGACATGATACGTATCCATAACATGTATTTGTTCGCCGAGATTTCGGGAATGGCACCCATTTCTTGCGGTAGGCTTACTCTCAGCAATTGGTAGACTTTGCCTTGCAACATTTGCTGAAAGCTGCCGCTGGTTGCGATGACTTTGGTGGTGCTTCCGGATTCACGTAAAAGGCGCAGAACGACCGCGATGGCGTCAAACAAAGGCGCAATCGGCGCAAACCATGTTTTGATGTCGTTGTAGCGTTTTTCGGCCGGCAGCTTTTTCCAGGCGTGGTAACTCGGGAGATCAAATTCGCAGGCGCCGCCGGGTATGATGGTGCGACCACGGATGCTCATTAGCCATTCATTTTCACGGATACTTTGCCCGGTTTTGCCGGTGGCGGCGATTACTTACTACTTGCACTTTCTACTTCGGTAATCACTTGGCCTAGCATGTCTGCTTGCACATTCGGATTACTCTTAAAACCCAGTAAAGTGTTTTTTTGACGGTCAAGCTCCTGCAGGAGATCAGATTTGAGGTCGGCACGTCCTGCTACTTCTAGCATTTCAAAAATAGTGGCGATGGCGACGTGGTGTTGCAGAGGATCGGACTGATGCAAGAAAAAGCTAAATTTTTCGTACAGGTCTTCTAGCCGCAATAACGTGCGAATACGCTCGTTGAAAGGGTATTCGTAAACAATCAAAATAAATTCCCTGAAAATTGGTGTGCGAGGCTAACACAAATCAAACTTCGCATGATTCTGAACCAAGCGGCGGAAAAATACAAACATTGTGTGCTTAGTTTGCGCATAGACCCGCTAAATAAAGGTATTTTTGATGCAGTTGTTCGACTTGTGCCGCTACTTGCGATAAGTCGAGTTCAGAATTGATAATGTCGTTGGCGCGTTTGAGTCTTTCCACGCGGCTGATTTGGGCTTGCATGATGCGTTCAATGTCGGCTTGGCTGAGGCCATTGCGTGCCATGACGCGTTGAATTTGGGTTTGCTCTTTGCAATCGACGACGATGCTACGCACAATACGGCTTTCCCAATCGCCTGACTCAAAAAGAAGAGGTACGACGAAAATCAAATAAGCGGCCTTCGTCTCTTGCGCTTGTCGTTCGCATTCTTGTCGGATTAAGGGGTGCAGAATAGCTTCTAGTGCTTGCCTAGCCTCTGGATGCGTGAAGGCGTGTTCGCGCATTTTTTTTCTATCCATTGCGCCATCAGGGCCAATGAAATGGATGCCGAATTGAGCTTGAATCGCGGCCATTGCCCCACCATCAACGCCAGTTAAAGCATGGGCGATCAGGTCGGTGTCGATGAGTGGAACGCCGCGTTGGGCGAATAGATTGGCGACCGTGGTTTTGCCACTCCCAATGCCGCCGGTGAGCCCTAATCTTAAGGGAGGTGGCATTTTAAAAAACCAGACCCAAATACAGTTGATTGAGACTCTTTCCCCAAATTAAAGCGATCAAGCCCGCGGCAGTCAGATAGGGGCCAAAAGGAATATGCTTATCGTAGCCCATTTTTTTGAACAAAATAAGCGATACCCCCACGACGGCACCCACTGCCGAAGATAAAAGTATGATCAAGGGCAGCATTTGCCAGCCCATCCAAGCGCCGAGTGCGGCCAAGAGTTTGAAGTCACCATAACCCATACCCTCTTTCCCACGTATGAGCTTAAACAGCCAGTACACGGTCCAAAGCGCAAGATAGCCAGCAGCAGCACCCATGACCGCTTGAGGCAAGCTTGTGAAAGTACCTTTGAGGTTTACCAGTAAGCCCAGCCAAAGTAGGGGTAGACTTAGATCGTCAGGAATTACCATCGTATCGGCATCAATCATGGTGATCACAATCAGGAACCAAGCAAATACCACTGCAGCCATGCCCGCAATACCGCTGCCAAAATGCCAGACCAGCGCGGCACTGACTAGGCCGGTGATGGTTTCAACGATGGGATAACGTTTGGAAATTGGTGCACGGCAGCCGGTACATCGACCGCCGATGATGAGGTAACTCAAGACAGGAATATTTTCCAGTTCCGTGATCTTGTGGCCACAATGCGGGCAGGCTGAGCGTGGCAAAATGAGATTGTAGCGATCCGTGTGTCGATGTGGGCGGTCTAATTCATCATCAACACAATTATCAGTTTCACGTTGCATCATGATGGGCATGCGATGAATCACCACATTGAGAAAGCTGCCGATCAAGAGGCCGAGTACACCAAAAAATATCGTTGCAAATACGTCGCCGGCTTGGGTAAACACAAAATAATCCATTACACCACCGAGCCGAGTTTGAAGATGGGTAGGTAGAGAGAGACGACCAAACCACCGATTAACACACCCAGAACGACCATGATGATGGGCTCCATCATACTTGAGAGTGCGGCAACTGCATCATCGACTTCTGCTTCATAAAAATCGGCGACCTTACCGAGCATCGCATCGAGTGCGCCAGACTCTTCACCAATGGCAACCATTTGCGTCACCATCGGCGGAAATACGTTGGCGTTTTGCATCGCGACGGTCAGGCTGGTGCCCGTCGTGACTTCGGTTTGAATCTTGATTGTGGCATCGAGGTAAACCGCATTGCCTGAGGCTCCACCAACCGAATCGAGGGCCTCGACCAAGGGTACACCAGCGGAAAACATGGTTGCCAAGGTGCGCGTCCAACGGGCGATGGTCGCTTTCCGTATGACAGAACCAAAAACCGGGGCTTGCAACAGGATACGATCCATGAAGCGCTGCATTTGTATATTTCTCTGCCAAGCCTGGAAGAAAAAATAAACTGAACCAAAGGTGCCACCAAAGATCAAGTACCAATACTTCACAAAGAAATCCGAGAGTGCCATGACAAAGAGTGTCGGCGCAGGTAAGGCCGCACCGAAGCTCTTAAATACTTCCGCGAACGCTGGCACAACCCAAATCATGATGACTGAGGTAACGATAAAGGCGACGCATAAAATGACGATAGGATAGGTGAGAGCCGATTTAATCTTTCCTTTGATCGCCAGAGTTTTCTCTTTGTAAATCGCAAGGCGGTTTAATAGGTCTTCCAAAATACCTGCTTGTTCACCCGCACCAACGAGATTGCAAAACAGCGCATCAAAATACAAGGGGTA
Source organism: Oxalobacteraceae bacterium (assembly GCA_023259175.1). Classification (GTDB taxonomy): domain Bacteria; phylum Pseudomonadota; class Gammaproteobacteria; order Burkholderiales; family Burkholderiaceae_D; genus Undibacterium. The sequence goes on from JAHFQV010000010.1 coordinate 8,750, forward strand.
CTTTCTAAATGCCTGGTTCAGACTGGTGCCGGTCTCGACATCGCCGCGTATGTCCATGAGCAGTTTGGCTACTGCAGGATTGGCGTGGCCTTTACCAACGATGTCAAAGGATTGTAAAAGCGGAACACCTGCTTTCATCATAGTGGACAGTTGCCGGGTAAATAAAGTGATGTCCTTGTCGGTAATTTTTTTGCCTGTGCTATAGGATTTCTTTTTGATTTTGGTGACGATGATGCCTTGTCGTCTGAGACTGGCATTGACGATGGTTTCACCTGCTGCGCGCGTTTCGCCACGCACGACTTTTCCTAGCTTATCTTTGCCTTCCCATGCATATAAAGTTTCTTTAGCTGCGTTTGGTTTGCTTGCGCGATTTGGAGCTGTTGCCATCTGCTTTTCCTGTTCTTATTCGTTAGTGCAGCCTAAGACTTCTTCTAAACTCGTGAGGCCTTGGCGTACTTTCATCAGACCCGAGCGACGCAAGCCTTTAACCCCTTCCGACTCTGATTGTTTGCGGATTTCAAGCGCGGTGCCGTTGGACAAAATAATTTTTTGGATCTCTTCTGTGATCGGCATAATTTGATAAATACCGACGCGCCCTTTGTAGCCAGAGCCACTACAGCGATCGCAACCTATCGGCCCGTAAGGCCGCCATGTGCCGTCTAGTTCTTCTTCTAAAAATCCGGCCTGCAATAGAACATCATCTAAAATATCGACGTGCTTTTTGCAAGTACATAAGCGTCGCGTCAAACGTTGCGCCGTGATGAGGATGACGGACGAGGCGATGTTAAATGGCGCGACACCCATGTTCATTAAGCGTGTCAAGGTCGACGGCGCATCGTTGGTGTGCAAGGTGGAAAACACCATATGACCTGTTTGCGCCGCCTTGATGGCGATGTCGGCGGTTTCCAAGTCGCGAATCTCACCAACCATGATGATATCGGGATCTTGTCGTAGGAAAGACTTGAGCGCGACCGGAAAGGTGAGGCCTGCCCGGTCATTGATATTCACTTGATTGACACCGGGGAGGTTGATCTCGGCGGGGTCTTCGGCCGTGGAGATATTGATGCCCGGTTTGTTAATTACATTTAAGCAGGTGTAGAGTGAAACGGTTTTGCCTGAACCCGTTGGCCCCGTGACCAAGACCATGCCATAAGGACGCTGTATGGCATCCATGAGTATTTCTTTTTGGTCCGGATCGTAACCGAGCGCGTCAATACCCATTTGCGCTTGTGAACCGTCCAAAATACGCATAACGATTTTTTCGCCAAACAAAGTTGGCAAGGTGCTGACCCGAAAATCGATGGCGCGGGTGGCCGAAAGCACCAGCTTCATCCGACCATCTTGGGGCACCCGTTTTTCAGAAATGTCGAGCTTGGAAATAACTTTGATACGCGAAACTAATTTATCTTTAATCGCCAAAGGGGGTTGGGCAATTTCGCGTAACTCGCCGTCCACCCGAAAGCGAATCCGATAAAATTTTTCGAATGGTTCGAAATGTAAATCCGATGCGCCCAAGTTAATCGCGTCGATGAGCATTTTCTGTAAAAATTTAACGATAGGCGCGTCGTCGATTTCGGCAGTTTGCGCTTCGGGTATGCCGGAATTGAGGTCGTCTTCTTTGAACTCTAAATCGTAATCGTCAGAAGCTAAGTCGGTGATGGATTGTTCCGAGGTCTTGCTTAATCTTTCAACGAGCTTGAGCAAAACGTCGTGCTGCACGACGACCAATTCGACCGCTAAGCCAGTTTGAAATTTAATTTGATCAACCGCGGTAGTGTTGGTCGGATCTGAGATGCCGATGGCGATTTTATTGCCTTTTTTCGAAAGTGCGACCACTCTCTGGGTTTGCATCATTTTGACATCGATGAGTTTTTCCGGCAGGACGGACTCATCAAAAACGCTGAGATCAACTTGCGGGTAACCAAAGGTATCTGAACAAAACGCGGCGAGGTCGCGCGCACTAAGTGAACCGGTTTGCACCAGCAAATCGATGAATTGACTTTTTTCGATTTGCGCTCGTTTCTGGAGTGCGTCAATTTGCGCCGCCGGCACCAAATTCGCTTGCAGTAGCGCACGCGCCAGGCCAGAAGTGGGTAGGTTGATATTCGGGCTTGGGCTGACTGCGGACATGTTTAGGATTCGATTTGAATTGGGTGGAGTTGTTGCTTTGTGATAATGCAACTAAGTCCGCGTTTTGTAAATAGGCATCTGTCGACATAGCTCGGTTTTGTTGTTCGATTAGCCTGTCCTCGGCCGCCTATCTTTTAATTTGAGCACTTTAATCGCGTGATTTTGGACTTGAACGATTTCGATGATGCAGTGTTTAAATTTGACACTCATGGCCGAATCGGGAATTTCTTGCAAGTATTCGAGCATTAAGCCGTTTAAGGTCTTAGGCCCGTCGAGTGGAAAATCCAAGCCCAAGCTTCGATTGATATCCCGCAGGGTAACGCCGCTTTCGAGCAGACACTCACCCTGTGCATCCCATTCGAAACGGTCAGCGCGGGCATGGCCAGGCATGGAGGTGGTAAATTCGCCTATCATTTCTTCGATAATATCTTCGAGTGTGACCAAGCCTTGAATTTCGCCATATTCATCGACAATGATGCCGAGTTTTTCGCGATTTTCTTGAAAATATTGTAGCTGCGTAAAAACATCGGTTTCGGAGGGGATGAAGTAGGGGGGCGCTAATATTTTTCGAAAATCGGCGAGCTTAATATCGTCCTGGGTAAACAGACTAATCGCTTTTCTGACATGCAAAATGCCAACGATGCGATTAATTTCGCCCTCATAGACTGGCAATTTGTTGTGGTAACAGGTCGCGATTTGGTGCTTAAATTCTTCTATGCTCGATTCTAAATTAATCGCCTCGATTTGCGCGCGGGGTGTCATGACATCGTTGACTGAAATGGTCTCGAGATCAAATAAATTTAATAGAATGCTCTTGTGTTTTTGCGGGATAAAATTACCGCCCTCTAAAACGATGGAGCGCAATTCTTCGGGCGAGAGTTTTTGTTCATCGGGTTGCTGATGTACGTCGATACGAAAAATTTTAAGAACGACATCAACGAAAAGATTGACGAACCAGATCAAAGGGCGAGAGACGATGACCAGTGGACGTAGCACAATACTCGCTGTGAGTGAAATACGTTCTGGATGTCTAGCGCCGATAATTTTCGGCGAAATTTCCGCAAAAATAATCAATAAAAAAGCGATGATGCCAGTGGCAATAGTAATGACTTGATCATCGTTGCCGAAGGTTTCGATTGCAAGCGAAGTGACCAAGGCGGTGACTAATGCGTTCAAAACGGTGTTAGCGATGAGGATGACCGATAAAAGCTTGTTGACGCGGTCGAGTAACCAAAGGGTTGCGATGGCAAAGCGATTGCCGCGTTTGGCGAGATGTTTAAGCCGATGTCGATTGACCGCCATAAGTGCGGTTTCGGTCATGGAAAAAAACGCCGAAACTAAAATGAGGCCAGCTAAGACAGCGAGCTTGAGCCACATTGGAAATTCATTCATAGTGTCGATCTATTTTTGTATTGAAAAGCTGCGTCTAGTGCTTGCGATTAACCGCCAAAAATGCCAGATCTTGTAACGCCTGCTTGTACGGACTGGGGCTTAATTTGTGCAAGGCCGCCGCCGCCGCTTTCGCTGCTAAATCGGCTTGCGTTTCGGTGTAAGTTAAAGCGCCCGATTGTGAAATAGCTTGCAGTACCGCGGGAAAGCGGCTTTCGTCACCGGTTTCTATGCAGGCACGTATCAGAGCGACTTCGTCGGGACTACCGTGCTTCATTAAATAGATGAGAGGCAGGGTGGGTTTGCCTTCGCGCAAATCATCGCCGACATTTTTTCCGATCTCATCGGCCTTGCCCGAGTAATCGAGGACATCATCAATGAGCTGAAATGCAGTGCCTAAACTGCGGCCATATTCGCCTGCCGCAGCGATTTCTTCTGCACTGGCACCCCCGATGAGCGCGCCAATTTCCGCTGCCGCTTCGAAGAGTTTGGCCGTCTTGCAGCGAATGACTTCTAAATAGCGCTCCTCACTCACGTCCGGGTCATGCATGTTTAATAGTTGCAAGACTTCGCCTTCAGCGATGACGTTGGTCGCATCGGCCAAAATACGCATGATTTGCATACTGTCGATGGAGACCATCATTTGGAAGGCGCGCGAATATAAAAAATCGCCGACTAAAACCGAGGCGGCATTGCCAAATAAGGCATTGGCGGTTTGTCGCCCACGGCGTAGCGAAGATTCATCCACCACGTCGTCATGCAAAAGCGTGGCGGTATGAATAAACTCGACAATGGCGGCTAAATCGAAGTGGGCATGACCCACGTAGTTATAGGCTTTGGCCATCAGCAAGACTAGCACCGGGCGAATACGTTTGCCGCCAGCATTGATGAGATACTCCGAAATTTGACTCACTAAGGCGACATCGGAATGGAGTTGCTGTCGAATCACGCGATTGACTGCCTCCATTTCAGGTGCAATAAGAAGATTGATACTGGTTTGATTAGGCGTCGCTGACAAGATGATTCCTGCAAAAAAATAATCCGAATTCGGGAGGCTAGTGCATCAGTGTTATCGTAAGACTGCGATTATACTTTGTGATGGTAGGGATTCAACCGTGATTTTCTAATGGTCGTCAGCCGCTGAGTTTTGCGAAAGCTTATTGATGCAGAGTGGTGGCCTGATACCACAAGCCTTATTTACTGACAGCAGCACCCACTTCGTTGCAATACCAGTAAAATACCAATTGCATTTCGCCAAGCTTGCGTGAACAATGGGCGCTCAAATGGCGGAGGCGATATGCGGCGAATAAGGTTTTTTTTAGTCTGGATCGGTGTATTGTGCGGGCTGTCAGCTTGGACGCTGGCTGCCGAGGCGGTTCAATCGCAGCCACTGAAAGCGCCCGCGCAAGTGATAGGCTGGATTCCCGCCTACGGCATCGAGGCTTCGATGCAAGCTTTAAATAGTGAGCCCGCCATCGCGAGTGGGCTGACTCGTATTGGACTGCAATTTTGGAATCCGACCGAAGATGGCCGGGGTGTGGAGTTTGCACCAATCAGCAATTCGTCGCAGCGCGTCACGCCAGCGCAAGTGAAGACCATCGTTAGCTGGGCGAAAGAGCGCCATATTCAAGTCGTGCTGACGGTATATAACAATTCACAGGTCAAAGCCAAATGGGATTGGGCTTGGGCTAGGCGTGCGTTTGCCCAGCACCGCAGTGAATTCATACTAGCCCTACTCAAAGAAATGCGAAGCTATGAGCTGGATGGTATCGACGTTGATTTGGAAGGCGAAGGGCATTTGGAGGCCGATCGCGCCAGCTATGCGCACTTTATTGCAGCCCTGTCCAAACAAGTGCATCGCCAGCATAAAATTTTAACGGTAGATAGTTTTCATAGTCCCTGTATGAATGCGCCGAATATGCTTTGGTGGAGCGACTGGCGCGGGAAAGTCGATGCGATTCATAGCATGGGCTATCAGGATTTATATGAGGCCAGCACGGAAAAATTCGTACCGGAAGGCCGTCCAGTCTGTGAACAAGGGGCATCTATTTTCAAATATAGCTGGCAGCTTGCCTACGGTCGGCGTGCCGGGTTTCAGACATCGCAAATCGTGCTAGGCATGCCAACTTGGCTCGATAGCTGGGGTGCGGCAAACGCAGCGACGGATACCCTCGCGCATTTACGTGAGGTTCGTGATCTCGGGGCAGGCATTGCGCTCTGGGATTTGCAATTAACTGCGTCGTCATGGCGTAGTGCAGCCACTTGGCAGGCGGTTGAACAGTTGAGAACAGGGCAATAACAAGCCAATAACAAGCCAATAATAGGCGGCGCATGGTGCGGGACGCATTGGTTTAAGTGAGCGTTTGTTGCACGTTTGTTGCGCGTTTGTTGCATTTACCTGCTCAAAAAATATGCAAAAGCCTTTGACCATCCTTTCTGGTTTATGTATAATCCGCAGTTCCCCAGATTTTTTGTTGGCAAGGTCAGCGAAGTATTTGGTGGAATCCCTATTATTCATTTGATGAGGTTTCACATGTACGCGGTCATAAAAACCGGTGGCAAACAATATAAAGTTGTCGCTGGTGAAAAACTTAAAGTAGAACAGATACCTGCAGACATTGGCTCCGAAATCACCATTGATCAAGTACTCGCATTGGGTGCTGGAGAAACCATACAATTTGGTGCTCCTTTGGTCGCAGGTGCTACGGTGCTGGCTAAGGTAATCGACCAAGGTCGTCACGATAAGGTTCGCATTTTCAAAATGCGTCGTCGTAAGCATTACCAAAAGCGCCAAGGTCATCGCCAAAACTACACTGAACTGCAAATCGTTTCTATTAACGGCTAATCGGCTAATTTCAGTTAATTAACTGATTTCATCGTTAAAAACAACTTTAAGCATTTTCATTAGATTTCAAGGAGCTATTAAATGGCACATAAAAAAGGCGGCGGCACCACGCGCAACGGCCGTGACTCAGAGTCAAAACGCTTAGGCGTTAAAGTTTACGGCGGCCAAGCTATCAATGCTGGCGGTATCATCGTTCGTCAACGCGGTACACGTGTACACGCAGGCGTAGGCGTTGGTATGGGTAAAGATCACACTTTGTACGCTCTGGTAACAGGCAAAGTACAATTTGCAATCAAAGGCGCGTTGAAGCGTCAAACAGTGATGGTTGTTGCTTAAGTTTTTAAGCTAGCAATGCACTGAAAGCGACAGCTTTAGAAGAAGAGGCTCTGCCATAGGTAGAGCCTTTTTAGTTTTCGGATTACTATTCACGTTCGTGAATACAAACTAAGACCTCTTAACACGGAGGCACAGAGGCCAAGAGAAAAAATTGGCAAGCCGCACCATGGGCGTGAAATCGTTTCGCTGATCTTGCATCGTGTGTGGGAATACATTACCTGTGGTTTAAGCGCGTTCTGAAAGCCTAGGTTTAAGTCTATTCTCATGGAAAATATTGGCTTCATACGTTTGGTTTTTCTCTGTGCCTCTGTGTTAAGAGGTTTGAAGTGTAAGGAAGCTTGGTGCAGCTCAGCGCTGATTCCCCATACTTTATTTCATCAAGGCGTTAAACATGAAATTTATTGACGAAGCAAGAATCGAAGTCATCGCGGGCGATGGCGGTAACGGTGTCGCTTCATTTTGTCGTGAAAAATTCCGTCCCTTTGGCGGCCCCGATGGTGGTGATGGCGGCAAAGGTGGCAGTATTATTGCGGTCGGTGATCGCAATATTAATACCTTGGTTGACTTTCGTTTCTCCAAATTGCACAAAGCAAAAAATGGCGAAAATGGGCGCGGCGCTGATTGCTATGGCAAAGGCGCGGACGATATTTTCTTGCGTATGCCAGTCGGTACTTTGATTGTGGACCGCAATACCGATGAAATGATTGCCGATATTACCGAGCATGGCCAAGAAGTTTTATTGGTGCGTGGTGGTGAAGGCGGTTGGGGGAATATTCACTTCAAATCCTCGACCAATCGCGCACCACGTCAACGCAGCGACGGCAAAGAAGGCGAACGCCGCGAGCTCAAACTCGAATTGAAAGTCTTGGCTGATGTCGGTCTATTGGGCTTGCCGAATGCGGGTAAATCGACCTTTATTACTGCCGTTTCCAATGCGCGCCCTAAGATTGCCGATTATCCTTTCACCACCTTGCATCCGAATTTGGGTATGGTACGCGTCAGTCACGAAAAGAGTTTTGTGATCGCCGATATTCCTGGTTTGATCGAAGGCGCGGCTGATGGCGTGGGCTTGGGTGTGCAATTTCTAAAGCATTTGCAACGTACGGGTTTGCTCCTCCACATCGTTGACTTGGCACCGTTTGATGACGGCGTTGATCCAGTGAAAGAAGCCAAAGCCTTGATCAAAGAATTGGCTAAATACGATGCCTCTTTAGCGGAAAAACCGCGTTGGCTGGTCTTAAATAAGCTTGATGTTTTGAGCGAAGAAGATCGTAAAAAACGTATCAAGGATTTCGTTAAACGGTTTGCATGGAAAGGGCCAGTTTTTGAGATTTCCGCGCTGACACACGAAGGTTGCCAAGCTTTAGTCAACGATATTTACGCTTATCTTGCAGAAAAGCGGCTAGCCGAGCAACGCTCGCAGGAAACCCAAATGAAAGAAGAAGCCCAAGGGATTTTGTCGATTGATCCGGATGATCCACGGTTTAAAGTGATGGATTAATTTTCCCGTCGGATCGGCCTAGCAGGCGCTTGGCAAGCGCCCGCAAGACTATCCATTCTTTTTGTTTGCGCCTACGCGGTGCTTGAACTTTGCGCACCATCGGCCGTCACATCAGTCTTACTTTCTTTCGCCAGTAAGAAAAATACAGGCACAAAACCAAACGGCACCAAGAACAGTAGTTGCCACCAAGGGCTTTCCCCTGCATCGTGTAAGCGACGGCTCCCGACCGCTAACAGTGGCAATAATAAAATGAGCGCCACCAAGGTTTCAAGTTTGAGATCAATCACGCTTCCAATTGCAACCAGAAGAATATAAAACAAAAGAAACTGCCAATATTCTCTGCGACCTGTCCTGCCCGAAAAATTATCGTATTTCATTAAGCTAGTTTTGAGGCTATCCCATGTGCTAGGGGTGGCCTCAGACGCGTCAGCGATGAAAGTCGTCGCCTCAACTTCAAACACTGCGGCTAAAGCCCGTACCGATTCCATCGATGCTTTGCCACTGCTCTCTAAGCGCTGTATGGTGCGCAAATTGAGACCGCAGAGTTCACTCAATTGCTCTTGCGACCATTGACGATCGGCGCGATATTTCTTGACTAATTCCGAATGAATTTTCATGTTATTGACCTTAAATGAGGGGCGAAGTAAATGCTAAATGCAAGATAGCCGAAAACGCGAGTGCTGGCTAACGACAATTTGCCGACATCAAGGCGGCATTGCGCCATTTAGTGGGATTCACTCGGGCAACTTGCAGTGGGTCTCAACTAATTCACTTTAAAGTTTTCTTCTCGGAAATCCTGATTTCAAAATAATCTTCCGAATGAATTTTATTTTTCTAAATAATATGTTGTTTTGCGATGCAAAAATAAGGCAAAATACTGTTTTACATTTTGCTTGCTTCTCTCATGCCTTTTCTTATTCAAACCACCACGCGGCTTATTATTAAAGTCGGTTCCTCCCTAGTCACCAATGATGGTCGTGGTTTGGATCGTCATGCGATCGCCAATTGGGCGCGCCAAATAGCGCAATTGCGCGCCATGGGTAAAGAAATCGTGTTGGTAAGTTCGGGGGCTATCGCGGAAGGGCGACAGCGCTTGGGATTTGAAAAACGGCCAACGGCGGTGCATGAGTTGCAAGCCTGCGCCGCGGTTGGGCAGATGGGCTTGGCGCAAATTTATGAGACTTGTTTTCGTGAACATGGTCTGGGAACCGCGCAGATTTTATTGACTCATGCCGATTTGGCCGATCGCGAACGTTACCTAAATGCGCGCTCAACCCTTACTACTTTGCTCGGCTTAGGTATCGTGCCCGTGATTAACGAGAACGATACGGTGGTGACGGATGAAATCAAATTTGGCGATAACGACACTTTAGGCGCGCTAGTGGCCAATTTAGTAGAGGCGGATGCTTTGCTTATTTTGACCGATCAAAAAGGTCTCTACACCGCCGATCCGCGTAAAAATTCGGACGCAAAATTCGTACACGAAGCGCTGGCCGGTGATCCGCAACTGGAAGAGATGGCTGGCGGCGCAGGTTCGAGCTTAGGCAGTGGCGGCATGTTGACGAAGATTTTGGCAGCCAAACGTGCGGCGCGCTCTGGAGCCCATACCTTTATCGCTTGGGGGAGGGAGCCAGACGTGCTGGTTCGACTGGTACAAGGCGAAAAAATCGGCACCCATTTGGTTTCTAGCCAAGCTGCATTGGCAGCCCGTAAGCAGTGGATGATGGATCACTTACAAACCTCCGGCCACTTGGTACTCGATCCGGGCGCAGTTCGTAAATTATGCGCGGAAGGGAAGTCCTTATTGGCAATTGGTGTCTGTGCAGTCCAAGGCGAATTTAGTCGTGGTGCGGTTGTTAGTTGCCTCGATGAGTCGGGGCAATTGATCGCGAAAGGGCTCTGCAATTACAGCAGTGGCGATGCACGCCGCATCATGCGCCATCCCTCATCAGAAATCGAACAAATCTTGGGTTTTGTCGAGGAGTCGGAGTTGATACATCGCGACAATTTGGTCTTGGCCTAATTCGAAAATTTCATTGGGGGTCGCAGGGTTCGCGAGTCTGAAGGAAAAATGTCATTTGATACCTTCGTTGTCTAACTTAAAATAATTCGCTTAGTATTTTCATTGATGGGTAGTTGCTTTGATACGTTTGTTGGATGGGTGCAACAAGTCGAAATTATTTTATGCCTCAAATATTTCTTTGATTTTACTCGTAAAAAAGAAATTTTGACTGCTTAGTACTGATTTTTCTACCCAAATTTATTGTCGCATAATTTGATACTTTTGCTTACACTCTGTCCATAAATCGAGCTCAAGAAAAAAATGATGAATTGAGCCAAATCGAACGTTCAAGGGGATCGCCACAATCACAAATTGCGGCAACGAGTGTCAGATGTAAGTTTCCCGTTTCTTTGGCCATAGTGCGAAGACATTAATCAATGATTGATGTCAGCGTTGATCTCTGGGCGTTCATCATCTTTTAATCAAAAATATGGAGACAACAAATGATGGCAAAGAATCAAAAAATGCTCGCGCGACCCGTGCTCATGGCAGTTTTAGTTGCCGGGGCCTTTAGCGCACAAGCGGCAAATCGTGAAGTATTGAAAACAGCACCAGGCAATTCCGCGGCTCATGCGCATGCCGGTTTAAAGGCCAGTGAACTGGTGGCGCAACATCAAGCCAGCTTTGATAGCGGTTTGAAAGTGACACGTCACCAACAAATGCATCAAGGCGTTCCAGTATGGAATGAGGCTATCGTAGAACATACGCAAAAAAATGGCACTAGCCAGGTGACAGGTGCTGTATTGCGTAATTTGGATCGTGATCTGCCTAGCGTAAAGCCGATTTTCTCGAAAGTGGATGCCTTAATTCAAGCTAAGACACAAGCGCAAATTTTCGAAACAGAAAATGATCAAGCCACGCTCTACGTCAAGATGGGCGCCAATAATGTTGCACACTTGATGTATTTGGTTTCCTTTAATGCGACCAATACGACCGAGCCTAGCCGACCTTTCTACATGTTAGATGCCAACACGGGTGCGGTGATCAGTCATTGGGAAGGGATTAACCACACAGCAATTGGTACGGGTCCTGGTGGCAATACCAAAACGGGGCAGTATGAATTTGGCGTGAAATACGGTAATTTGGACGTGACCCAATCAGGTTCTACCTGCTCTTTGGATAACACCAATGTCGCGACTTACAACATGAATTCACGCACTTCCACACCATCTACGCCGCATAGCTTCACTTGCCCACGCAATACTGTGAAATCCATCAATGGCGGTTTCGCGCCTATGAACGATGCGCACTATTTTGGCGGCGTCGTGTTTGCGATGTACCAAAACTGGTTGGGTGTACGTCCCATCACACAAAAATTGCTGATGAAAGTGCATTACAAGCGTGCCTATGAAAATGCATTCTGGGATGGTACAGCGATGTATTTCGGTGACGGTGCCACGACCTTCTATCCTTTGGTCTCTTTGGACGTGACTTCGCATGAAGTCAGCCATGGCTTTACTGAGCAGCATTCCAATCTGACTTACTCTGGGATGTCGGGCGGTATGAACGAAGCGTTTTCGGATATGGCGGGCGAAGCAGCAGAAAGCTACATGAAGGGCACGAATGATTTTCAAGTCGGCGCGGAAATTTTCAAGGCTTCAGGCGCACTGCGCTACATGTATAACCCACCTTTGGATGGTCATTCGATTGACAACGCCGCTAACTTCACCAGTACTTTAGATGTGCACTATTCAAGTGGCGTGTACAACAAAGCATTCTGGCTGTTAGCGACCAAAACAGGCTGGAATACACAAAAGGCCTTCCAAGTGATGGCCGATGCGAATCGTTTGTACTGGACCGCGGGTAGTAGCTTTAATCAAGGTGCGTGTGGCGTAGAAAATGCAGCCGTGAACCGTGGTTATACTAAGGCCGATGTGACTGCAGCGTTTTCAGCAGTTGGTGTCACTTGCACGCCATAAGCGTTTCTTAGGCTTTTTCTTTGAGCGTTTGGGGGTGACCCCAAACGCTTTTTTCATTTGCTTGAATTAGGCTTTGGGATTGATACGCACCAGAGTAGATTTGCCGAATAAACTCTCAACCAAATCGACCGCCAAAAGTGCTGTTTGGTTGCGTAAATCCAATGCTGGATTGAGTTCAACGATGTCCAAAGAACCCAAGCGTCCGGTATCGGCAATCATCTCCATGCATAGCTGTGCTTCACGATAAGTCGGGCCGCCCAATACGGCTGTCCCCACGCCGGGCGCAATGTCAGGATCCAAGCAATCAAGATCGAAACTGACGTGAAGATGGGTGTTTTCATCCACGCCTTCCAAAGCTTTCAGCATCACTGCGCGCATACCGTGTTCGTCAATATAGCGCATGTCAAAAACGGGGATGCCCATATCATGAATAAACTGACGTTCACCATCATCGACGCTACGAATCCCAATCTGGCGAATTTCGTCCGGCAAAATGGCGGGCGTGTAACCCCCATAATGAATTAGTTGTTCAGGCCCGTACCCCATCAAACAGGCCACTGGCATGCCGTGAATATTACCGGTAGGGCTGATGCTTGATAGATTACTGTCGGCATGCGCGTCGAACCACAATACGCGCAATTTCTTACCATGATCTTTGCAATGTTTAGCGACCGCGCTAATGGAGCCGATGGCGAGGCAATGATCACCACCCATCATGATGGGTAAATTGCCCGCCTGTAGCGAACTTCGTACCTCATCATACACAGCTTGGTTCCAGTCAATCGCTTCATTCAAGTGACGTAGACCATTGACAGGTGCTTGCCATGGATTGGCGGGACCTTGCAAATTTCCGTGATCAATCACAGTCAAATCTCTCGCTTCCAGCGCTTGGCACAGACCCGCGACGCGTAATGCATCAGGCCCCATGCCCGCACCCTTGACGCTGGCACCAACATCCGTCGGTGCACCAATGAGTGAGATCGTTTTCATGATAGTTTTCCTTGTTTTGCAGTGCCTGTGGAAGTGCGCGAGAAATTATGTCAATAGTTACGTAAATAAGCGCGTAAATAAGTGGGTGAATTATAGCCACAAAATTGTGCGTGTATATTGCGTATTACTGGCATATTCTGCTAAATTAAGAAATTAAATTTCATCATGGCGGTAAATTATGAACTTAATTTCTATTTTGAGTCGATATGTAAACTGAGGGGTAATGATGGATCACTTTGACTTAAATATTTTGCGCCATTTGCAAAAAGACGGGCGCATGAGCAATGTGGATTTGTCGGAAAAAATTCACCTTTCGCCACCGCAAACTTTGCGACGGGTGCGCGCACTTGAGGAGAAAAAAATTATACGTGGCTACAGTGCCAGTGTCGCACCGGAAGCGATTGGTTTAGCCGTCACGGCCTTCGTTAACCTATCGCTAGATCGCGAACAGTTTCGTAATGTGCGTGAAGTTGAACGTAAAATCATGAGTTTTCCCGACGTGATTGAGTGTCATACGATATCGGGCGACTTCGACTATTTATTGAAGGTCGTCGCGACCGATTTAAAGAGCCTTTCGCAATTCCTAACTGACAAATTGATGCAAGTCCCCGGCATTGATACCATGCGTTCCATGATCTGTTTGGAGGAGATTAAACCTAGCGCAGTGCTACCGATTCGAGAAAGTGAGCAGCGAGAAACGAAGTGATTTTTACCCTATTACGGTCGTACTGCCTAAGTAGATCAGGCAAATCTTTGTCCTGAGACTCATCTCATTTCGAAGCAAATCAAGATGATCTCAAAGATTATTTGTGTGGTGTCACTAATCGGCGACAAATTCCTATTTGATTGTGCCGCTTTGATAATTTTTTCGCCTTCACAGGGTAGAATGCGAGAAATATACAGATTTGGGTTATGCAGCAATATCGTGAATTTGTTTTGTTGGTAATTTTATTGGTAATTTTATTGGCAAGTTAGTTTGTTAGTTTGCTTAAATTTAAATTGAGAGAGAAATCGCATGAAGAAAAATATCTTACTTATCGCCTTGGCCTTGAGCACGACTTTTGTTAGCGCATTCGCGAGCGCGCAGTCCGCCAATGAGTCCTATTTTGGTGCCGCGCTTGGTCGTACAAAATGGAATTTTGATTGCTCGGGTGCCGAACACTGTAGCACCGCCTCGGCGAGTTTCAAAATATTTGGCGGTTATAGCTTTAGCGAAAATCTGGCGATTGAAGGTAGCTACATCTATGTTAACGAAACCGATGCCAGCGATAGCGATCTCAAGGTCGCGCAAAATGCGCGTGGTGTCGATATCGCTGCGGTTTTTAAAACACCCGCAAAAAATAATTTCCTCGGTTTTGCTAAAGTTGGGGCGGCTTTCATGAAGGGTGAAGCGGTCGCTGCCTCAGGCAATTTCAGTGCATCGGCAACGCAATATTCGACCCAACCACTGTTAGGATTTGGGGTGCTCTATCAACTCGACAAAAAGATGTCCTTGCGTGCAGAGATTGACAGTCGCCGTGTAAAAGTTACCGGATTTGCTGGCACAACCTCACGCGTCATGAATTACTCATTTGGATTCCAGTCAGAATTCTAAGACAGAGCAAGTGGCCTTAGTAAGATCGCAAACGAAGGCCACGCTGGCGCTAAAAAGTACTTGGCTTTAAAGCTTCGCTATTGTTTTCGGAGATCTTATGACGATCACACCTGAAGTCCTGCAAGTACTAATGAAGGAAGTCGAAAACGAAGACCCGATTGATTTTGGCGACCTGCCATTTCAAGAAGATGCGCTACGGTTATTGGTGGCCAATCATCTTTGCGAAATGGCAGAGAAGCTAGAAAATTTTAGTGTCGAGGATAGACAAATCACCTTAATGGCCGTCGCAGCGAAACTAGTCCTAGAAAACCTCGTATTGCACGTCCAATTATTACGCCAACACGGCATCCCACTGAGCCAAGATGTCGCAAGCTTGCTCAGACGCTTGGGTAAAGAATAGGACAAGAGACTGGCGCAGTGAGTGTAAGGATTATTGGCCAATAAGGTGTTTTATTGCCGCCTCTATCGATAGCGCAGTGTCTGGATTTTTGTGCATATTGGTTTCGACATAATCCAACATTTCCGAAAACTGCGGGTCATTTGCGATTTCACTGCCGAATTCATTAAGCAGCGTTAATTCAAGAAAAATTCGAAATATTTTTTTAGTGCGTTGGGGATCATTCTTGTCTATTGCCTTCGCACGTTCGACGGTACGTCGGCCAATTTCGTTTTGATCAAGTGTCGAATCGAAGTCTTCTGCCTTCGGTGTGGCAAACGCTTTTTTGGGTTTTGCGGAGCGAGCACCTTGTTGTGTCGATTCAAGTTGGAATCGCAAAATTTCCGCTAATTTTTGTGGTCCCTTGATTTCGCTCATTTCGCCGCTCACTTATCCCTATTCGCGCTCAGGTTCTTAATGCAAAGTACCGAGTTGCTGATAATTGCTCAACAAGACATGTGAACCGGTTTCTTCGACTATTTCCTCAGCGACTGTGTTTTCGCTGCTTGCTTCATTGGTCGTAGATGGCTCCGTCGCTTCCTGCAGTGCATTGATATTGCCTAGCACTCGTTGTATATCTAGATTAAGTGGAATGTTCTCGGTGTTGTTGATGATGCCTTGCTCAAAACATTCCTTTGCTTTTGCATGCTCACTGGTAATCAGATTTGCGAATCCTTCGGCAAATAGTCGCAATGAGTTATCGTTCGATAATTTCAGCAATGGCTCCCAAGTCAGTAGTGCCATTGCTGTTCTTTCTGAGGTCAATAACATGAGTCCGAATTGAAAGCGCGCAATGGCGAGTTCAGGATTGAGCAATAATGTTTGCGCGTAGCAGGCTTCTGCTTTGGCTAGCTCACCGATCTCCATATATTCAGCGGCCATCAAGAAATGGGGGATAGGGGAACTCGGCTCCATTTTTGCCGCAGACATAAATAAGTCTAAGGCAGTTTGCGTGTCATTTTTTTGACTCGCTTCAAGCGCGAGCTTCATTGCCGTTTCATATGTCTCAGTATCTTGAGCTTGCATTTGGATCTGCTCCAATAAAAAATTACTTAGTCGACCGAGGGGAAAATGCTCGAAGTATCGCCTAAAATTTGAGAGAAAAGGCAAGCGCGAACTTGCCCATTGTACGCCTAATCAATGTGTTTGCGATGTAGGCTTGGTTTTAGCTTGGCGACTTAAGAATGATCGTAAGTGATCGATCAAAGGTGGGCTACCGTCGCTAGGGCTGCGTTCCAGTGCGCGTGAAATGAGCATCGTTGAAGCGTCTTCACGCCCATTCAGTTTTAAAAGGAAAGCTTTGGCATAAATCGCTCCAAAATTGGCCTTATTGAGTTTGTCCGCGATTGCAATCGCGGCCTTCGCTTCTTCTAGTCTATTTAAATGCACCAAAGCGGAGGCGAGTCCTCCATGGGACTCGGCGAAATTTCGGTCGATTTCAACAGCCCTTCGGAAACTTTTCTCTGCGCCGATAAAATCAGAGGAGGACAGCAAAGTCCAGCCTAAGGCGATCACAGTTCCGGCGTGTTCCGGCATCTTGCGTGTTGCTTCACTTAAGGCAGAAATCGCCTCATTTTTATGATCATCGTAAAGATAGGCGAGGCCTTGCCCTAGCCAAGCGCGGCCAGAATTTTTAGGGTCGGGAGTCGCTTTTGCAAAATAAAGATGGGCCTGGTCGATCTCGTTTTCTTCTAGGGCCAAAGAGCCCAGCACCGTATTGGCGCTGACATTATCGGGGTCTTCTTTAAGCACATCCTCCGCAAACTTTCGCGCATCGTCGGATAAATTTGAATCGAAGGCAAGCATGCACATATAGGCACGACTCTCGAGACTCCCATTACTCGTAATGATCCAATTCTTACAGGCGTCCGTTGCGCCTTCCATTTGAAATAAATGATGCCTGCAATAGGCCAAATACTTCCATTGATTCGCTTCGCAAAAACCAAGGTCGTGCGCAGCATTCAAATGTTCTAGCGACCGTTCGAATTGACTTTGGTAAAAGAGTGCGAGTGCAAAATTATGGTGAAGAACAGGATCATTTTCACCGTGCTCCAAGAGGGTTTCGTAGACTTTTTCAGCCTCCGCATAACGGCTTTGTCCTAGAAAAAGATCGGCCAATCGCACTTGTATTTTTAGATTGAATGCGGCATGTGTTTGTACTTGCTGCAAACACGAAAGTGCATCTTCAAAGCGCAAATCTTCCACGTAAAGATCTGCTAAATCAATCGCTAAGTTGATATTGCTGGGGTCTATTTTAATAAATGATTCGAATCGCTGAATCTTCATTTGAAGTTCTTGGGAGGACATTGATGCAAATTCCGAAAGCATGAAAAATCAACATTCTACGCAAATCGTGTTGAAGTAGCTATTCTTTTAAAATGATGTCTGTTTACAAACTTTAATTTGATACGATGGCGATTACTACAAGCAGTGAAATGATATCCCTGAGTACGCGAATTTGCCGATTCTATTGTCGTGAAAGAGTTTGGCTGGCAGTCGACTTTTTTGTTGGCGCCGCTCCGATGGCTTAACTCGAAAGACGATAATTCATTTGAAAGCCGCGGGAGGGGTGCCATTTTATCGATTAACAGTGAGGCATGACTAGATACCTATTATTTAAGTTTGGGTGACATGTTAAAAAATGTCAAAGAAACGTGAAACTTGTTATATAATCCCCGAACTTTATTGCATTTTAAACATTCCATAAGGCAATTTTTCCATAAAAAACAAAGCGTTGCGAAGTTTTGAATTGAAAAAACCTAGTTTGAAGAGCCAATATATTCCGGTTTTTTGCAGTATTGAACGACATAGGTGTGCACATGCATTCGGATTTTGCTCTGAATTTGATGTCCGATTTGTTTTGGACAGGGTTGTTGATTTGCCTACCCGTATTGGGTTTGACGATGTTGGTGGGCTTGATGATTAGCGTTTTTCAGGTGGTAACACAAATTCAAGAGATGTCGCTTACATTCGTTCCAAAATTGATCACGGCAGCCATTACCTTGGTGGTCGCTGGGCCTTGGATGTTACGGAAGTTGACTCAGTTCACGATTAAGTTGTGGGTCAATATTCCGGCGATGTTTTAGGAGGGCATGGGTGAATTACGGTTTGGCATTGATGCAATGGAGTGATAATGCTTGGGTGATGAGCGTGTATTTTTTGACGCTGCGCCTAGGAGCAATGCTGCTGCTGACACCGATTTTGTATGCCGGTAGCATGCCCGCGTCCGTGCGGACTTTTTTAATTTTGAGCTTATGTATTGCGATTTCTGCTGGGATTCTTCCATCGGATATCCCTGTGCTGGGTTTGGCACCGGGCGCGGGTGCCTTGATCGTGGCTAGTTTGCGGGAACTGATGCTGGGTGCCAGCTTTGCCTTGGGTATTTTGCTTGCTTTTGCAGCGATTTCGGTGGCGGGGCGGCTTTTGGATGTGCAGATTGGTTTTGGTATGGCGCAGGTGTTTGACCCTTTGACACGCCGACAACTACCTTTGTTGACCTCGGCCTTTAATCAGTTGGGAATAATTTTATTTTTTCTTATTAACGCACACCATACTTTGCTACGTGCTTTGGCTTTAAGTGTGGAAAAGTTCCCTTTGGGACGGGCGTGGGATATGGCTGATTTGGTGCTGCCAGTGGTGAGGCAAGTGGGCGGACTATTTAGCTTTGGCTTCGCATTGGCTTCGCCGGTAGTGTTTTGCGTGTTGTTGGTTGAGTTGGCCTTAGGCGTGGTATCACGAAATTTACCGCAGATGAATATGTTTGTAATGGGTGTTCCAGTGAAAATTGTCGTTGGCTTATTCGCCTTATCACTCTGGTTTTTGGCCGTGGGGGATGTCATGACGCGTATTCATGGCTCAATTTTCCAAACTTGGGATTGGATGTTGTCCGGCCCTGTCAATGCCACGCATACTAGCGTGAGCGCCGCAGGAGATGTGTATGTCTGAACAAGACCTCGATAGAAACGAAGAGGCGACGCCTTATAAATTGCAGAAGGCTAGAGAAAAAGGCCAAGTTGCTAAGAGCTCGGATGCTGTATCGGTGATTGTATTCTTAGTTGCGCTGGTTTTCTTGTACTGGCGTGGCCTAGATGGTTTGCGGCATCTGTTTCAAGTCGATTTGGCCTTGATAGGACAACTCGGACGTTCCGAAATGGGGAGTGCCGGTTTGTGGTTTTTACTTCAGCAAATCGTGCAGGGTGGTGTGATGATGTTGCTGCCGTTTTTGTTGGCAATTATGCTGGCCGCGATCATCGCAAACATGATGCAGACCGGGCCGATATTTTCGTTTGATCCAATATCGATGGACTTTACTCGGCTAAATCCGATGAATGGAATCAAAAAAGTTTTTTCTATGCGTAGCTTGTTTGATGCGGCAAGGATCTGTCTAAAGCTAGTTCTATTGACCCTGGTTACCTACCTTGCCTTGAAATCCTTGACCTCACAGTTTTTCAAGATTGCTGCTTTTTCGCCTTTGCAGGCGATGACGATGTTGGTCGATGATGTGGTTTCGATTGGTTTTAAAATGGCCTTGATGCTGATTATATTGGCGGCTGTCGATGTGATCTATACGCAGCGTGAATTCGCCAAGAAGATGCGCATGAGTAAGCGCGATGTTAAAGATGAGTCGAAAAATCGTGATGGTGACCCACGCATACGTTCTCGTTTGCGCGAGTTGCGGCGCGAAATGTTAAAGCGAAGTTTAGCCGCTGCCAAGACTAAAGAAGCCGATGTGGTAATTACGAATCCTACCCACATCGCTGTCGCTTTACGTTACGAACACGGGAAAATGGACTCGCCCTTGTTGTTGGCGAAAGGTGCTGGGTCTTTGGCGGCCGCGATGCGTAAGATAGCCGCGCGTCACGCAATACCTGTTGTCCAAAACCGTAGTTTGGCGCGGCGTATTTTTCATGATGTCGATTTCGACCAACATATTCCTACGCATCTTTTTGCAGATGTGGCTCGAATTATGATTTGGGTTTTGGCTATGCGTAAACAAAATCAGACAGCCTTGCGGACAGAAGTGTGAAAGATGAAGAATGAATAGCTTAAGCCGCATTATTTCAAAGAATAGCGACCTCGCCCTGGTCTTTTTCGTACTCTGTGTATTGGTGGTTTTGTTCGCGCCGATACCAAGTGGCGTGCTCGACTTTCTCATTTTGGCCAATTTTAGTTTCGCTTTCCTGCTCTTGCTTCTGACCTTTTATATGAAGCGTCCAGTGGAGTTCTCTACCTTCCCCTCTTTGCTATTGATCGCAACTTTATTCCGATTATCGTTAAATGTGGCAGCAACGCGTTTGATTCTTTCGCACGGCGATGCGGGGCGGGTAATTGCCGCAATTGGTTCTTACGTGGTGGGCGGAAATTATGTCATAGGCTTGATCGTTTTTCTGATTTTGATTGTGGTGCAATATGTGGTGATTACCAGCGGCGCGCAGCGTGTTTCTGAGGTGGCTGCACGCTTCACTTTAGATAGTATGCCCGGTCAACAAATGAGCATTGATGCCGACCTGAATATGGGTTTTATTGATCAGGCCGAGGCTCAGTTACGTCGCAAGAATTTGGAAAAAGAAGCCGGATTTTATGGCGCAATGGACGGTGCAAGTAAGTTTGTGAAAGGCGATGCAATCGCCGGTATCATTATTTTGTTGATCAATATTGTAGGCGGTCTGCTGATCGGTATTATGCAATTGGGAATACCTTGGGCGCAGGCCTTGCAGACCTATACTTTGTTGACGATAGGCGATGGTATTGTGACTCAAGTTCCGGCATTAGTGATCGCTTTGGGAACGGGAATTATCGTGACGCGATCTGCGTCAGATGGGAATTTAAGTCAGGAAGTATTTTCCCAAATTATGTCCTTCCCCAAAACTTTATTGTTGGTGGCGATGGCGCTATGCGGTCTGTTGATACTGCCCGGCATACCTGCATTGCCCACATTCGCATTATTGGTTTTTGCATTGGTGATTGCTTATGTATCTTATCGAAAAGCGCAATCGCCAAAGGAAACAGAGCTTGAACAATCGGGGGAGGACACACTCGCTAAACCGGAAGATAGTGAAAAAGATGATCCCTATGCGCTTTTGCCGGTAGAACCCATCGAGGTATTTATCGGTGCGAACTGGGTTCCATTAATTAAACAGACCGACAGTTTGTTCATGGAGCGTATAAGTGTTTTTCGAAAGCAGCACGCCTTGGATTTGGGCCTGGTGCTGCCACGCGTAAAGTTTAGAGACAGTCAAAAAATATCCGAGAACCGCTACGAAATATGTATTGATGGCGTAATTGTCGCCAAAGGTGAGGCGCGTTTGAAACAATTTTTGGCGATACACCCGACCGGTGACGTCAGTTCGATCAAAGGTGAGGTGACTAAGGATCCCACTTATGGTTTGCCGGCGATCTGGATCGACGACACGCAAAGAGATGCGGCGATCGCTGGAAAATTCACCCTCGTGGATGGAGCGACTGTGTTCATGACCCATCTTACCGAGATTTTACGACGCGAGTCCGCCACCCTACTGACACGGTCTGAAACTGATCGAATTTTGACTCGCGTTCGTGAGAATCAAGCGAGTTTGGTTGAAGAATTGATCCCCACGGTATTGTCAGTGAGCGACGTACAGCGCGTGTTGCAAAGTCTGCTGCGTGAAAAGGTATCGATCCGGAATATCGATGCTATTTTGGAGACGCTGGCCGATGCAGGACGTGCGACGAAAGACGTTGGACATTTGACCGAAATGGTGCGGCAACGGCTGGGTAATGCCATCTGCCAAGGATTGTTGGGTGAGTCTAATTCGCTGCATGTCATCACACTTGACCCGACAATTGAGAGTCAATTTATGCAGAGTGTGCAAGTTATGCGTCAAGAAAGTATGCAAACACAGTCAGCGCGTCCGTTTGTACTGGACCCAAAACTCGCAGAGCAATTTATTAGCCGGTTGGTGCAGCAGTCAGAGCGCATGATGAAAAATAATATGTTGCCCGTCTTGTTGTGTTCCCCTGATTTGCGTCGTCATATTCGTGCTCTGAGCGAGCGTGTGGTGCCGCATTTGCGGGTGTTATCGATGTCTGAAATTCCGCAAACAATAGAGCTTAAGTCGTTTGGAATGGTCAGCGTTTAAATCAATTTGGAGTGGTTGAAATGAATGGTGTTTTGGGTGTAGCGCTGCAAAGTATGCAGCATGATATGAAACGGGTTGAGCGTGTTGGCGTCAATATGGCCAATTCACTGACACCCGGCTATAAGCGCGAGATCGTGGTGGAGCATCCCTTTTCAAATATGGTGGCTGACGCATTGCAAACCCCAAACGCTTCGGATGCAAAATTTTTTCAGACAGCCAGCTTGAGTGATCCCGGTGCGGTTGGACTTGATTTTGTAACGGATCGTCAGGTAGGTACTTTAAAACCTACAGGTGAAAAGTTAGATTTGGCCTTGGCCAGCGAAGCGTATTTTCAGGTCTCGACTGCGCATGGTTTGGCCTACACACGGCAGGGCGCGTTTCGGATGGATGCGCGTGGTCGTTTGGTGACAGCGCAGGGTGATCCAGTGATGGGTAAGAGCGGGGAAATTCGCTTGAATTCGAATGTACCTAGCATTGATGCGAACGGCAATGTTTATGATACGGCACAGGTGAATCAACAAACAGGATTACCCGAAGCGGCCATTGCGCAATTAAATATTGTTCAATTTGAACAGCCCGGATTTTTACAGAAAAATGTCGACGGCTTATGGGTAGCTGCGGAAGAGGCGGGAATGAGTGAGGCAAAAAATCCGCAGGTGATGCAAGCACATTTGGAAAACTCAAACGTTAGTTCTATGCAGGAAATGGTCACCTTAATGCAAGCAATGCGACACTTGGAGTCGATGCAAAAAGTGGCTCAAGGCTATGATGAAATGTTGGGGACGGCGATTCGTAAATTAGGGGAAGTTTCTTAAAGAGTTGTGACCTTATTTTGAAATTTATTTAGATGAAGGAATGCGATGTTTAATGGATTGTTTATTGGTGCAGCAGGAATGCGCGCACAACAAATGAATGTCGATACGATTGCTAATAATTTGGCGAATGCGAACACTACAGGATTTAAAAAAGGACGCGTCAGTTTTACTGAAATGATGGTGCAAGATAGTAACCGCACGCAAACATCAAATGCTGATTTGGATACCGTGGCCATGAATAGCTTGCGTCATGCCGGCGTGGGTGTGGCTGTTGCGAGTGCTGGAAAAATATTTGAGGCCGGAGAGCTGCGGAAAACTGAATCAGCGATGGATGTGGCGATCGCGGGAGATGGTTTTTTTGAATTGGCGATGTCTGATGGTAGTACTGCCTACAGTCGTGGCGGTAGCTTGAAAATTAATCGCGACGGGCAACTTGCCTTGAGTACTGGACAGGCCCTAAAACCAGGAATAAACGTGCCTGACAACGTACAAGCAGTCAGTATCGCCCGTGATGGACGTGTTAGTTTTTCGGTGGCAGGTCAAAGCGCCCCTGTCGATGGAGGCCAGTTGGAGCTGGTGCGTTTCACTAATCCCAATGGACTCTCATCGCAAGGCGAGGGTGTCTATTTGGCGAATGAAAATTCCGGCATGGCGATGACTTCTCTACCGGGTGAAAATGGTGTGGGTACCGTGTCTCAAGGTTTTCTGGAAGCATCAAACGTCAAGATGATAGATGAAATGATTAACTTGATGGTGGCGCAACGTGCCTATGAAGCAAACGTGAAAATCGTTCAAGCTTCCGATGAGATGTTGGGCATGATTAATAATTTGCGTAAGTAGAATTTGGATTGATTAGATTGTGTTGATGCGCTTTGCCTTACTCCTACTTTTAGCGTTCACAATGGTGAATGTCGGCGCACGTGCGTCGTCCTCGGCCGCTGCGATCAAGATTGATTTGCGAAGCGAAGTTAAGCTTACGTCAGCGCAGGTGCATTTGTCCGATTTGGCAGAGATCACGACCCCAGATTTGCAGAGTATGCAGAAGCTGATGACGCTTAATTTGGGTCAAGCGCCGCAGTTAGGGCAAAGTAAGCGTTTGGAGCGAGACGTGTTAGTCACTTGGGTGCGTCGAGTGTTGGGGTCGAGGGCAGCACAAATTCAATGGGGTGGTGCGAATCTGGTGTCGATTGCTTCACTTGGGCAGGAACTCAAAGCCAAAGCAATTATGCAGGTGGCGCAGGATGAGCTCATGACCTGGTTGGCAGCACGAAGCGATAGTGCGAAGGTAGTGGTGAACTATCTGCCACACGATCTTTTGCTGCCTTCGGGCGAGATCGAATTAACAGTACGCCCTTTGCGCGAACATGAGTCCGTGCAATCAAGGATAGCGATGTTGGTGGATGTGTGGGTCGGTAAGCGTTTTGTGCGTTCCGTATCCGTCACTTTTGAGGTGAGCGCATTTCGTAAAGCTTGGATTGCGAAGCAAGAAATCGCCGCAGGGCAAATACTTCAAAGCGCGATGTTTGAACCGCGACAAGTGGATATCGCTAAGTTGCATGAAGTTGTATTGGATCAGGATGTTGAATCGATTAAGCGTCGTGCTCGTACTCGTATTGTGACCGGTCAGCTGCTGAGCGTGCAGCGCGTCGAAGCTTTTCCTCTGGCGACCAAAGGCGAGTTGGCCCGCCTCGTTATGCGCGCTGGTGATTTTGAAGTTGAGAGTCAAGTTGAAGTGCTGAAGGAAGGTTATTTGGGGCAAGTGATACCGGTGAAGGGGAAAAATTCGAATGGACTCGTCATGGCAAAAGTAGTGGGAGAAGGTTTGTTGGAGATGAAATTATGAGTAAGCCGCGTGAAAATGAGTTTGGGCATCGAGCCGTCGCTAATTTTGCCAGGCAGTTGTTGCTGGTCACTAGCTTGACATTGAGTATCGGTGTGTCTGCGCAGAGTTTATATGATGAAGCGAGTTTTCGTCCCCTGACTTCGGATAATAAAGCATTTCGTGTGGGCGATATTTTGACCGTACAAGTGTTTGAAAATTCCAGTGCGAGCACGACTTCGGATACTGATACGCGCCGAAAAAATAACCTAGGCCTAGATTTGAGTCGTGATGGTAATCATCTCAAACAATTGGGGGTGTCTGTCAATGGTGATTTTGATGGCGGTGGTCGCACGCAAAGGGCGAATCGCCTACTCGCGACGATTAGCGTTACCGTTCGACAGATTGAAAAAAATGGCGACCTGCAGGTGAGTGGCGAACAAATTTTAGCGGTGAACGAAGAAGCACAGAAAGTTAAATTGGAAGGCCGTGTTCGCCCGGTTGATATTTCCGAAGCGAATATCGTTTTGTCGACACGTTTGGCAGATGCCCATATTACCTACGTCGGTGAAGGTGAACTCACGGAGCGGCAAAAGCGTGGATGGTGGCGTAAAGTTTTAGATTGGTTTGGTTTATGAAAACAGGGTGTGTAATGGCTTGGCGTTATCTTGTATTGGCCTTGGTTTTTTCTTTCGGACAAACTGTGTTTGCTGCTGCGTCGAACGCGGCAGTGGCAATGAATGCCCTTGGAAATACGTCCGGTAATGGAAATGACTCGAAAGAATTGCGTGTAAAAGACATCGGCAAACTTAAGGGTTGGCGTGAAAATTTTCTGGTCGGCTATGGCATCGTGACAGGCTTGGCAGGAACGGGTGATTCTTCTTCTAATCGCACCACGCGTCAGGTTTTGGCCAATGTTTATTCGCAATTTAATTTGTCGATTCCGTCGGAGCAAATACAAAGCCGAAACGTCGCTGTTGTTATGGTTAGCGCTTCATTGCCAAGCTTTGCGCGTGAAGGCGACAGTTTGGATATCACTGTTAACTCGGCAGGCGATGCCCGTAGTTTGGTTGGCGGCACTTTGTTAATGACCGCTTTGAAAGCACCGAATGGTCGTGTGTATGCATTGGCGCAGGGGGCTTTGTCGGTGGGGGGCTACCGTTACGATACCAATGGCAATGTGGTGCAGAAAAATCATCCGACAGTAGGTTCGGTACCGAATGGTGCGACGGTCGAAGTCGGGGTCAGTACGCAGGTCGTGGACAAGGATAATCGCATCACGTTTTTGCTCAGTGATCCTGATTACACAACCGCAAGTCGGGTTGCTAAGGCGATTAACCTTGAAATCAAACAAGATGTCGCGTATGCCTTGGATGCCTCAGGAATCCGCGTGGATGTGCCAGTTGGGCAGCGTGAAAAATTGGTCGATTATATTGCACAAATTGAGAATGTGATGGTCGAGCCAGGACAGCGCACCAAGGTCGTCATCAATGAGCGTACCGGCGTGATCGTGGCGGGCGGTGATGTGAAGATTTCTAAAGTCGCGATTTCTCATGGCGACCTTAAGATTTCTGTGAATAGTCAAAATTCAGTCTCGCAACCACTGGTGATAGGGCGTGGCAATGATGCGGTGCATACCGCTTTGGTGACCAATACGCGTTTAGACGTGGACGAGCAAAAAGAAGCTTCTTATCTTGCATCGAATAATACGGTAGCTGACTTGGTGCAATCGCTTTCGCGCATGAAAATAAGTACACGCGACATTGTTTCGATTTTGCGAGCCATGAAAGCGGCGGGTGCGTTGCATGCCGAACTAATTGTCCAGTAAGGCTAAATTGAGTAGAAAGAAAAATCTAGACCAATTGGTCAGAGTGAGAAAAATATGATTTATAAAACTGAGAACTTAACGACAGCAAGTATCGGCTATGCTTTAGATGCGGCTAATTTGCGGCATCAGGCGATTGCCTCCAATATCGCCAATGTTAACACTGTCGGGTATGTGCCGCAGCAAGTGAGTTTTGCTCGTCAAATGGAGCAAATGCAAACCATGTTTGAGCAAAGTGCATCGTCCGATACGGTCGATTTTTCACATATGAAATTGCAGCTAGAACCCATGCTTAATGCTCAGGGTGCGCCAGCCAAAGTTGAGTTAGATGCCGAGGTCGCGGCAATGGCGCAGAACGCGGTGCATTATCAGGCACTCGTGAAGGGTTTGAGTCGTCACTACGCGATTTTGGCGAGTGCGATGACGGATGGCAAAAAATAAGAATAGCTAAAAAAAGGATTAAATATGGATACGAAAAATACGTTTTCGATTAGCGCGATGGGGATGTCAATTGAGCGAGCACGAGTCGATGTGGCGGCACTCAATCTCGCGAATGCAAATACGGTCATATCGCCGGATGGGCAAGGATTTCGCCCGATGCGCGTAGTTGCTCACGGCAGTAATCCGGCTTTTCAATTTGCGGAAATGATGAATCAAGGTGTCGCGCAAATGAACGAGGCTGCATCGGCATTTAGTATCGAACCCGTGGATGCGGCACCTAGACAGGTGTTGGAGCCGGGGCATCCTATGGCCAATGCGCAGGGGTTTGTCTCCTATCCCGCGGTCGATACAGCAAATGAAACAGTGACGATGATGAGCGCCATGCGCGCATATGAAGCGAACGTGGCCGCCATGAATGCCTCACGTAATATGGCGTTGAAGGCGCTGGAAATAGGGGGAGGTAACTAATGGAAATTACAGCGATATCGAGTGCCGTAGCGACACCTATAGTCGAGCCTTCACTTGCCCCAATCGGCACGAGTGGTGTAGCGGAGAGTTCATTTGGATCCATGGTGACGCACGGTTTAGATCAAGTCAATCAACAACTTTTGACCTCGCAAACTGACTTGCAAACTTTGGCCACTGGCGATATGCAGAATATGCATCAAGTAATGATACGCCTCGAAGAAAGCCGTTTGTCTTTCCAGTTGCTCTTGCAGGTGCGTAATCGCCTTTTGGAGTCGTATCAAGATGTGATGAAAATGCAGATATAGCCTCCGAAAAATGGAGAGAGGGACTTCCAGTGCGCATGTGCTGTGTGTGGAAGTTAAATTATTTTGGAATGAATAGGTGTTGGGGTAGGCGTGAATAATTTTTGGGATTCTTTGAGTCGTGCGGCAAAAATCAGTTTAATTAGTGGCGTTGTATTGATAATTGCAATGACTGCCGCGGTAGCGTATTGGCTGCTCCGTGCCGACTATCAAGTTTTGTTTTCAGATTTAAAACCGCAAGACAGCGCAGTAATGGTGGGCGAGCTTGATCGTCTAAAAATACCTTATAAGATTTCCGATAATGGCAATTCTATTTTGGTAGAAAAAGAAATCGTTCATACGACGCGCATGAAGTTATTGGGCAAAGACTTGCCTTTGCATGGTGCGGTGGGTTTCGAGCTTTTTAATAATAGCGACTTTGGGATGACCGAATTTGCGCAAAAGATCAATTATCAACGTGCTTTGCAGGGCGAAATTACCCGCACAATTTTATCTCTAGATGAAATCAAAGACGTTCGAGTTCATTTGGCCTTGCCAGAAGAAGGTTTGTTTAAGCGCGCCACTAGCAAAGCGAAAGCGGCGATTACGATTGCGCTTAAACCTGGATTAAAACTCAGGACTGAGCAAATTCTTGGAATTCAACGCTTAGTCGCGGCGGCGGTGCCCGGAATAGTCGCGCAAGATGTCACGATTGTTGATCAGCAGGGGATTGCTTTGAGCCGTGTCACGACTCAGAGCGAGCAAGACTTTTTGTCCACCCATTTGGAATTGAAAAAAGACACGGAAAATCTACTAGCAAAAAAAATCAACGCGGTTTTAGCTAAGACTTTTGGTGCGGAACAGGTCACGTCCAGTGTCGATGTGGTTCTAAACATGGATCAAATTAAGGTAACTACCGAAGATGTTTTGCCTGCGCCTAGTGGTAGTGGTCAGGCAACGGGTGTTATCGTTCGTGAGCGTGAGTCGACGCGTGATATGGCGGCACCGTTAGACGCTTTGAGCGGGCAGCAAAATATGAAAACGGGGTCTAATTTGCGCGAAGTGGATTACCAAGTCGGGCGTCGTGTTGAGCAAATCGTGAGTCAGCCCGGGGCGATTAAACACATCAACGCTGTTGCGGTCGTTCATCAGGCTTTGGATGCACAGCAAATTGAACAATTGAAAATTCTAGTTGCGGCAGCGGTAGGCGCGGTTGCGGAACGGGGTGATACCGTCGTCGTGCAGTCCCAAGCAAACCTGCAGGCAAATACCAGCGCACCCGTCAATTCAAACGCGAACACGATAAGCGACGACAGCCAATGGACAGCCCTTGCGTCACAAGCGCAGAAGAAATCAGCTGCTCCACAAAATGAGCTCGCCTCGCTGGTGTCCTTAAGCGCTTTCGCGATCACGTTGGGATTGATTTTTGTGCTCGTTTTAATTGTTGGCTTAGTTTTTTCTAAGCGAAAAAAGAATCAGGAACCGGCCAATATGACTGAGGCAGAACGCTTAGCGGCTCTGCAAAAAATACAAGTGTGGATGGCGACGGGTACAGGACAGGAATACCAGGAAATACCTGAAACCAAATCGTCAGGATTGCCCCGGGGTGTGATATGAATTCGGTGATCAGGACTGAAATTGATGCCTTCGCTAGCTTAGATGATTTAGCAGCGCAGGAGGAAGGACAGACTCGTCAAGCAGCGCTGTTGCTGCATGCGATGACTGCGCAAGATCAGGCGTGGATGCTAAGTCGTTTGCAGCCCCGTCAAGCGCAGCACTTGCAAGGTTTATTAAACGAATTGCGTGAGCTTGGTTTGCCCAGGACGAAGTTTGAATTGACACCTCGCATCGTTGAGAAGCCTATCGCCAAGTCTGAAAAGCAGCTTGTGCAGAAGCCGTCCGAAGTTGAGTTATCGACGCTGCAAAAATTGGAAGCTGCTGGTTCTTTTACCTTATTTCGGCACTTGAAAGATGCACCAATAGGACTTGTCGTCGTGTTCTTGCGTTCGCACGATTGGTCTTGGCGGGATGCCTTTATTGAATCGTTTGATTTGGTGAAAAAGCGTCGCTTGAAAGAAGCTCTTAAGGAAACGGTCACGCTACAAGTACCGAAGCTACCTTCCAAATTAATTGAGGCGATGTGGGACGAGTTGTTGCAAGATTTGTTGGGTTCAGCGACGCTTTCCTCGGCAGTTTTAACAACTAGACGTGTCGAAGAATCTGAACTTGATATCGCGCCAACTAGCTTGGGTCAGCGTTTATTTTCCCGTGTTGCTGGAACTAAGCGGACATAAGTGGATATAAGCGGACAGTAGCAAGTTTGACGGTAATTGGAAGATGGATTTTGCGGTAGACAGAAATAAGCTCGGGTACAGAGTAAGTGCAGAGCGAGTACAAGACAAGTACAAATTGAGATTAAGTTGAGTTTGAAAATGGCGAAGGCGGTACAGTATGAAACGACAAACACAAATTTTGCGTGATACAGCGATTCTCTCGAATCCACATACTCTGTCACGTCCTCAACGAACCTATGAAAATCAGTTCGTGAGTAAAGCAATGCTTGCCAATCCGGCCAACGAGCTAACGCTAGGGATCGATGTCGGGCAGAAACTATCTTCCAATGTTTTAGCCAACGAGGCTCAAGTAAAACCAAAATTAGATCCCTATCAGGAAGGTTTTCTGGCAGGTCAAGTTGAGGCAAGTGCAAAGTCTAAGGCGGAAACGATCGCTTTAATGGAAGCGAAATTTGCGCAAGAATTGCAAACTCAAATCGAAGCACAATTGAAAGTGCGAGTCGAGCAAGCCATCGAAACCGAGGTGGAGCAACGTATCGCCGCAAGAATTGCGGATCGCATGGAGGCTGAATTTTCTGCTCGTTATCATTCGCAGATCGAGAGCGAAGTTAAGCAGCGTGTTACGCACCTGTTTCAATCTGAGTTGGAGAATAGCTTGGAGCGGGAGTTAAGCCAGGTTCGCGCGGCGGCACAACAAAGCGCTTACGACGAGGGCCTGCAGCAAGCGCGTGCGCAAGCGGAGGACGAATTGAAACTTGAAATTCAGACCTTAACGCAGAATACCCATCGATCTTTGAACGCAAAGATTGAAGCATTGGAAAAAATAGCCTTGCAATTGCCTGCTACCACCGCGTACAAGCTAGCTGAGATTGAAGACGATATGGTCGCACTTTGCTTTGCTTCTATTTGTAAAGTCGTCGGTGAAAATCTGGTTAGTGCGGAAGGCTTGACCGCACTAGTTGCGCATCAGGTGCAAGAATTTGTAAGCGCACCCGTGCAAGTACATGTTCATCCTGATGATTGGCGCATGATAGAAGAACAGCGCATGATGGATGAAGCCAATCAGTCCCGTTCTATGACGCACTTAGGATTAAGCGAACGGGTCACTTGGATTGCCGATAGCCGAGTGGTGTTGGGGGGGGCCGTTATCCGTTCTTCGGAAGCGAGTTTAGATGCCCGCCTAGAAACCCAACTTGCTGCACTCAAGTCGGCGCTCATCCGCGCCCGCAAGGAAAACATGAAGCAAGTCCAGCTTGATAAAAACTCTGCAAACGCAGCTCTGATGACGAGTACTGGAGCTTAAATTGGTAACGCAATTGACTACACCGACATTTTCCATCGCATCTTACCTCGCTGCCGTCGAGCAGCAGGATTTGACGCGTCGAATTGGACGCGTGAGCCAGTTGAGCGGACTCTCAATTGAGGTTTCTGGTTTGAACGCATCGGTCGGTGAATTGTGTTCTATCTATCCGAAGCAATCCGGCAAACGTAATGAACCCGCTGCAGATCGTATTTTGGCGGAAGTGGTCGGTATAGGCGCGGGGTTTTTGACCCTGATGCCTTATGGATCAGTTCAAGGATTGGCTGCCGGTTGCGAAGTGGAGGCTGAGAATAGTTTTTCTGAGATCGGTGTTGGATATGAATTATTAGGGCGAGTCATCGATGGATTTGGGCGACCACTTGATCAACTTCCACAAGCAAAGACGACACAACAACGCAATTTGAGGGCGACCCCGATCAATCCCCTGCATCGTCCACGCATTGAAGAAGTGTTGGAAACCGGCGTCCGTAGTATTGATGCATTGTTGACTTTGGGAAAAGGACAGCGGGTCGGTATTTTTTCAGGTAGTGGTGTCGGCAAAAGTACTTTACTCGGTATGATCGCTCGCCATGTCAAAGCCGATGTGAATGTGATCGCACTAATCGGTGAGCGTGGTCGCGAGGTACGTGAATTTATCGATAAACAGTTGGGTGTAGAGGGCTTAAAGCGTTCTGTTTTGATCGTTGCGACTTCGGATCAGCCCGCGCTGGCCCGTATGCGTGCCGCCTATGCGGCGTTGGCAATAGCGGAATTTTTTAGAGACGAAGGTAAGCAAGTTTTATTGACGATGGATTCGATTACGCGCTTTGCGATGGCACGCCGTGAGGTCGGTTTGTCGGCTGGCGAACCACCTACCGCGCGAGGATATACGCCCTCGGTGTTTGCCGAATTGCCTGAATTGTGTGAGCGCTGCGGCACCTCGGATTCTGGCGGAACAATTTCAGCATTGATGACAGTTTTGGTTGAGGGCGATGATTTGAATGAGCCAGTTTCCGATAGCCTACGTTCAATTCTTGATGGGCATATCGTTTTAACGCGGCAACTTGCGCATAAAGGCCAATATCCAGCGATTGACGTGCTCAAGAGCGTGAGTCGGGTGATGTCCGATATTGTCACGCGTGAAGATCGTGATTTGGCGATAGAACTGGTCAAGCAGTTGGCGATTTTGGAACGTAACCGGCAAATGGTGGATATCGGTGCTTATGAGCATGGCAGTAACCCCATCCTGGATCAAGCCCTATTGGTCGATAGTGAACTACAAAATTGGCTACGTCAAAGTGACGGTGGTGTCGCGCGTCAACAGGCGATTGCCGCGTTAAGATCGATTTTGCAAGCGCAGGAAGTAGGTGCGAAAAAATGAGTAGTTTAGTAGATTTACGCGGCTTTAAATATGCGCTAGAACCGTTGGCGCAACAGGCGCAATGGAAGCTCGATGCACTGCAGTTGGTGCTCGCACGTGCGCAACAGCAATTGAGCGAATGCAAAATTATCTTGAATCAATTGCATACGCAAAAAGAGGCAGTTCTCGTGGCCGTTAAAGAGTTGTGGAAGAGTCGACTAGATTTGACGACTTATACCCATGCACTCGATTTTATACAAAGCCTGCAAAAGAAAATTGAAACGCAACAGCTAGAAGTGGATGAAAAACGTAAGCAGCTCGACGAGGCCATGAACGCTTGCACAGTGCAACAGCAAAAATTGGAATTGCTGGCAACGCACCGTCAAGAAAACCTTGAAGAATTTAGCTTGGAGCAGGGGAATATTTTAAGTGCCGAGGCAGATCGTGATTGGAATGCGCGCCGATTTTTGCGCCAACAACAAGAGAAAAATAAGGAGCTCAAGCGATGAGAACGGCCTTATTTGACTATGCCCAATTTCCTAAACCGCAGCGAGAGCAATCAGGAACGCGTGTGAACGAGGACGCGATCTCAAAAGAGGCTCGTCGAGACGCATGGTCGCGTGCGATGGAACAGCAACAAATGGGGGCTTGGTTACAGCACGGGTTACTTAAACGTGACGTGCTCAATGCATCGCACTTCTCTAGCACAAATTATTCGACTTCATCACATGAGTTGCCGACTCACGCAATCACGATGACCCAAGCACGGCCAGTAGCGCAGGCTGTTCAGCAAACGCTGAATGGAAACGTCCGAATTTCGACAATGGGGGCGCAACAAATTTTTCAAGCTGCGCCACACGAAAAATTAGCATGGACAAATGCGCACTTGGCATTTTCATTGCAGACGCCCACCCAATTTGTACCGCCCCAATTATTGCAATCACAAAGTAATGAAGGAACAGCCGCGCCGTTTACATCAGCAATAACCGAGGCGTTAAATCCAATATTGCAAGCACCGAACAAACAGCTTGAGCTGACAGACTCGGAGACGCACTTGACTTTAAACCACGATGCGGACGAGAAAGGAAAAAAAAATGAGCTGAGCGCTTCAGATAGTTCCACACAAAAGATATTTTTTGAATCTGTTGGCGTGTTAGATGAGGCATTTGGTTTTCATTTGGGGCAGGCCTTGGAAAGGTTCTTGAATCCCAATTTTAACGAGGCAAGTAGCGTCGGTCGTACCGTAGCTTCTAGTGGCGGAACAAGTCAATGGATCCATGATCGTACTTTGATGGCGGCGCCGAAAGCGCAGCACGTTGCGGGCGATGAAATTTTGGTCAAGGATAGCGATCAATCGAGCAACTCGAACCCTACACCGCTTCAACAAAAACCACTGCGTTTTCATGCAGAGATGTCGGAAATGGGGGTACGTATTTGGCTAGGATTTGATCAATCCGAGCTCGCGAATATTCCAGCGCTGGTTTCGCATTTGACGCAATGGTTAGCATTGCAAAACTTGCCCTTGGCGGCCTTGGTTTGTAATGGGAAAGAGCTTCATGCGAGAGCACAAGCGATCACAAATAACAGCTTCAATAACGAAGCTTTTGCCGAGGAAGTCGGGGCAGAGGCAGCCACGATGCAAACGGGGACTGCGAAGCCGTCCCTAGATTCATCAGTCAATTTAATTCACACCAGCTTTAATTCTTTCGTTAGGAATCACTATGGCGATTAACGCAGTCAGCAGTACCGCAGCAAATGTCAACTTGCAAAGCAATAATATGGGAGTGCAAGATTTTCTGAAAATTTTGCTGACACAGTTGAATTATCAAGACCCGATGAAGCCTATGGATAATCAACAATTCATGGCGCAAATGGCGCAGTTCACGACACTGCAACAAACGCAGCAGTTAAACGCCAACATCGAAAAACTGATTACTAATCAAGCGTCATTGCAATCAGTCGGATTGATCGGGCGCACTGTCAATATCTCGTCGAACGGAGCAACTTTAACTGGACAAGTCGTTTCATTGTCCTTAAGCGGCGATGCACCCCTGTTGACGATTACAACTTCGGGTGGTGCAACGATACAAAATGTGGGCTTAAATCAAGTAATCTCAGTTCGTTAAACTGGATTTTCTCATTTATAAAAAATACGAGGAGTAAGCAAAATGTTAGATTCAATTTATATCGGTATGAGTGGCCTGCAAGGATATTCTCGCGGTTTAAAAGTCATCGCTAATAACACAGCAAATATTAATACACCGGGCTATAAAGGTTCGAGTTTGCAGTTCGCGGATATGTTCTATTCTAATAGTGGTACAGGGGGTAATTCTTCCGGTACCTTTGGACAAGTGGGCCATGGATTGTTGACGAATGGAACGACGCTTAACTTTAAACAGGGCGAGTTGCGTCAAACCGGCAATTCCTTAGATTTGGCGGTCGATGGTGAGGGCATGTTTACGCTTAAGGATGCTGATGGTCAATTGCGCTATACCCGCGCCGGACAGTTTGAATTTAATTCAGACGGCGCGCTCGTTAATCGTAATGATGGCAGCAAGGTGATGGCCTTGGATTCCAGTGGAAACATGGTCGAAATTAGCGCCAATGGTAGTCGCGCAAATAATGCAAAAGCGACGACGACTATTAAATTTAGTGGCAATGTGCCAGCGGGTGGTACGACACAGACGATTAATTCAGTCAAAGTGATCGACAGTAATGGTGCCGAACATATTTTGACGGTGACCTTGACTAATACCAATGCGACGACCCCTGGTAGTTGGCGTGTTGATGTGCTCGATGGTACGACCAATGTCGGTACCAGCCAAATTATTTTTGATACGGGCAAACCAACTACGGCAACTTCGAAACTCAACATTAACTACACTCCGGCGGGCCTCACTGCAATGCCATTGCAGCTCGATTTCAGTACCGACGTTACTTCGGTCGCCCCGGGTACCTTGCAAGCAATAGGCTACGTATCGAATGATGGCTTTACTTCTGGAGCGCTTTCTGGCGTGAGCTTTGATGCGGCTGGTGTCATGATACTGACCTATACCAATGGTCAAACGGTGAAGGGAAATAAACTCGCCTTGGCGCGTTTTGATTCGACCGACGATGTCGCTTCGGTGGGCAGTAATCAGTTTAAAGCACTTAATCTAAATTCTTGGCATCGTGGTACTGCGAATGGCAATGGATTTGGTTCGATTAAATCCGGACAAGTTGAGATTTCGAATGTGGATTTGTCGCAAGAGTTTAGTGATCTCGTGATTATGCAGCGCGGCTATCAAGCCTCATCGCAAATTGTGACGACTGCAAATGAAATGTTGCAAGAGCTGTTTTCGATGAAAGGTAAGTAAGCGTGATGAAGCAAACTGTGCGTTCTGAGCCGCGCTTGGGTGAACCCCAGGCTTTGGCCTGGGTACCTGACCGTGAACTGATACAACTGGCGCAGCGTTTAAACCAGTTGTTGGATACTTGGTTCGAAGAGTGGCGTTCTGAGTCTATAGATGCAGTCAAAGTGAGCTGCTACGCTGCTGGTCAATGCTCGGTAGATCTGTCGCGGGTTCACACGTGGACGCAAATGGGTGTCGGTGCAGATGAAGGGCTTTGGGTCGGTTTGACCGCCACTAAGCAAAACATTTTTGCTGAGACTTTGTTTGGAAATCCTGCGCAAAAGTCCCAAGAAACCGCGCAGTCGAGTCTGGCTAATCGCTTGATTTCTCAAGCATGGACGGATTTTCTGGTACACCTGTCGTCGGGTCTGGGACTTGCGAACGCACCCATTTCATCTACAGCACCTGAAGGCCGATTATTCGAACAATGGTCAGGCGCTGCGATTGTGAAATTGCAGTTGGATACTCAGTGTATTTTCTTCGTATTGAGCGCGTCCTTGATGCAAACTTTGCGAAGCTTGCAGACTTTGGGCGCAGGGGGAACTCCGAATTTACCGGCACTGCCAAAATTGCTAAGGCCGATCGCACGGTTGGAACAAACGCTCGCGAAGCAAATAATTCAATTGCGTGTGAGCCTAAACGGATGTGAATTGGATCTAGGCTCTCTTGAACACTTACAGTTAGGTGATGTGGTTCGTTTAGAACACAAACTTGATCAAGCACTGTTACTCAAGACAGGGCAGGGCGAGCTGGTCTGCCATGCCTATCTTGGACGAAATAAAAATAAAAAGGCGATTGAACTCGCTAGTGCGAACTAAGTCCTTAGATGTCTATAAGGCCTAAACATAACTTTTTGAATGCTCTTAGTATGAAATCGATTTTAGAAAACGGTGCAAATGCACAAAACGAAACGCCCCTCGTTCAGATGATAGACCTCGCTGAAATGAATGAGAATGAAGTGAAAAATGAGACTGACGCTGCCAACGGCGGGGCATCAGTGATGAAAAATATTAATCCCTTGCACTCAATTAAAACTCGCTTGCAAGTATTTGTGGGCGAGCTCGAAATAAGCGTGGGTGAATTACTCGCAGCGAAAGAGCACCAAGTGCTGACTTTAAACAGTGACTTTAATGATCCCGTTGATTTGGTTTTGGAAGGACATGTCGTCGCACGGGGAAAGTTAGTTGCGGTTGATGGCCATTTCGCGATCAAAATTACAGAGTTACCTATCGCTCTAAAGCCCTAAGAGCGAGCCTAGCCAAATGTTGCGATTATCTCGGCTTACCGCATTCTTATGCTACCGACAGGCGCGAGTTTTATTCGCCTTATTGCCTTTGTTTTTCACAATGACTGTGATGACTGGGGATGTCTGGGCAGATTCGGTCAGCCCGGCGCAAATAGTCGCGAACGGGACTGCTTCTGCGTCCGCTGTCGTTACTTCTCTCTCGAGTAATCTGCCTTTGCGTCGAGAGAATGCGGAATCGTTTGGGATTCAAGCGGGAAAGATTTTCGTATTGTTGGTGATTTTTGCGGCAGTCACGCTCTTGTGCGTCGTTTATTTAAAACGGCGTATACAGGGCTCAACTAGTCGTACATGGATGAAATTTGTTTTGGAATCTAAAAGTGACCCTGAAATTGAAACGCTGAAGTTGAAGAAGCGTTTGCAGCTTACGGCCAAAAATAGTCTACAGGTGGTGCAATGGGGCGATCAAGAATTCTTACTTGCATGCGCTGAGCAAACCATCACGGTACTCGGCACTAAGTCGATAGAAAAAGCGACCATGAAAGATACAATGAATAAAACCGATTCAGCCGCGATTCAAGTAACGCAAGACGGAGCGAGTACATAATGCGTCGTTTAAGTTTAGCGTTAATGATGTTCGCCTTGAGTTTCGCCGCATTGTCGTATTCGCCCAATGGGCTTGCGCAAGGTTCGGATGAAGACTCCGGCCTAAAACTCTCAAACTCTTTGAGCATTGCACCTCAATCAGATGTGAATTCGAAGAAGGAGGGGTCGGGTAATGGCTTCGAGGAAGATGCACGTAAAGAGTCTGTTCCAAGTAGCGTAGCCGCAAGTAAATCCTCCCCGCCGTCCACGCAAGTCGACAAACGTGCAAGCGCGTCCGTGGCAGACGAAAAAACGGGCGTGAAGATCAATCCCAACGAAACCAGTCAAGCATTGCGGGTGATTTTAGGTTTAACGGTGCTCGCGATTTTGCCGGCATTATTGGTTTCGATTACCGCATTTTTGAGAATTATTATTGTACTTTCGATGCTGCGTCATGCTATTGGTATGCCTGAAACACCGCCCAATTCGGCCTTGATTGGACTGGCGCTATTTCTAACGGTTTTTACGATGTCGCCTACTTTGCAAAAGGTGAATCAAGATGCATTCGAACCGTTTATGGCGGGTCGCATGAACGCCGAAGCGGCCTATGAGAAGGCAAGCTTACCTATCCGTGATTTCTTGGTGCGACAAACCCGTGAGCAGGATTTAGCCTTGATGGTCGAACTCTCAAAAGCAAAACCACCTGAAAGCATGGCGGACATTAGTAACGTGCAGTTGGTTCCGGCATTTATGCTTTCGGAATTACGTGCAGCATTTCAGATCGGGTTTGTGATTTTTCTTCCTTTCCTTCTCATCGATTTAATTGTATCTAGTATTTTAATGGCGCTTGGCATGATGATGATGCCGCCGACATCCATCGCCTTGCCACTAAAAATACTGATGTTTGTTTTGGTTGACGGTTGGAGCCTCGTCTTGAAGGCCTTGATTGGTTCATTCCATTAGCGTGCCAACGATGCCCAGCTACGATTTAATTCAATCAAAAATATCACGGTATTTTGAAGAGGAATTGGCTTTGTGGCGGCATTTTTGTTTATATCGCGATCAATTGAGTCGCGAAGCGCTGATTAAAATTCATTTGCCGTTTGCGCGTATGATGGCCGCTAAAATTTTCGCTAAACGTATGGATGAAGACATCGCGTTTGATGATTATCATCAATTTGCGCGAGTGGGACTACTTGAGTCGATTGAGCAATTCGATCCCGACTTTGGTGTGAAGTTCGAAAGCTTTGCGGAACATAGAATTCGTGGCGCGATACTTAGTGCGCTCGAATATCAAACGGAAAAGCAACAGCAGATTTCCTTGTCTAAACGTGTTCGATTAAAACAAGAAGATAAATCGACCCGAGAGCTAAGCCAATTTGCCGCATCATTGAAAGATGAACGGGCTGCGATATTTGAAACGCTCACTCAAGAAAGCTTGGGGCACGCGATTGCCTGGATATTGGAAAATACGGGATGTGTCGTACACCACGAACAAGAACAGCATGACTTTCCCTATTATCGTAATGTCGAACTTAAGCAACTACGTTCGCGCATGCAAACTTGCATAGAACAGTTAACGGCGAACGAGCAAAAAGTGATTCGCTACTATTTCTTTCAAGAGGTGCCTCTCGCCGAAATCGCGGAGCTATCCTCGCTCAGCAAGGGCCGAATATCCCAAATAAAATGCAATGCGCTGAACAAACTTCGAAGAATTCTTAAAAGCACGTCTTTGGAAGACTTCATTTGTTGACCCGAAAAATTGATCTATTTGGTCTGGCTTGTCTACCGTTAGCATCACTTTTCACTATTTTTTAAACAGTCCTTGTGTTTTCGATGACAATGTGTCATAGTCGATTTGTCGTAGTCATTTAAACAAATTTTTAGGAAGGGTATTCGTGAAACTAATCTTATCTCAACAACAAAATGCAAGCATGCGCCAAGTAGCGCAAGGTTTTGCGTCGTTGCGAGGAGATTTCACGTCCATTCCTAGTATGTCCGTAACAAAGTCATCTGTGCAAACCGCGCTAGCCAATATGGTGAATACCTTGATTGAGGTGGCCAATTGTGTGATGACCAAGATGGCAACGATGTTTAAGCAAGATGGTAAAGTGGCAACGTGGAAAAAAAGTAAGAAACGCATTCGAGGGGCTAGTCCCCGAATCGCTGGAATAAGTTAAACAATTCTCAGTGATCGCTTAAAAAGCTCGGATGCCTAATCGGTTCCGAGCTTTTTTGTTTTTGAATTGATCAATTGTGTCGAAGGAAGTGGAGTAGTTAAATTTTATTATGAAAGAGAGTGAAATATGTTTGAGGAGTTCTTGTCCGCGTTGGTGGGACAAAAAATACCAGCCAATCAGGAAGCGCTGATCGATGAAAGTGAAATGTCTTTGAGTTTGGCATTTTATGGTGTTGATGAGTTTCAAGCTTGTGATCCTGAGCCAGAGGCCTGTCTGCGGCATGACGGTCGGTTTTGTGCTTGAAGCGAGCTTTGGAAAAATCTATTAATTGAAATTGGAGAAGTCGAGATGAAAAAAGGCAAGCAGCCAATGCCATCACCACGCAACCCTTTCGTGGTCATTGCAAAATTTAGGAAAGCAGGCGCGCATCGCAAAACTCATAAAGCTTTGCGTCGTCAAGCAAAAGTAGAAGTAAGGCGCAATGACGGCGCGGCTGTGGAAAAAGAATTAGGTCGCGTCGTCCGTCGTAGCGTTATTGCGACCTGCAGTACAAGTAGAGCACCGATCAAAGCGTGGACGTTTTGATCGGTGTTTTGCATCTTCAATTCGGAAAGCAAAAGCGGTTTCGGCAATGCCTGTGATCACAAGGCGACGGTAGCAGCGCCAACTCGCGCTACTGCACTCGACATTCCTCTGCGTTCCCCTTTATTCCTCTTCCACCCAAACTGCCGTCCCATAGCACAGGACTTCGGTTAATCCTGCCATAACTTCGGTTGCGTCGTAATGCATGGCGATGATGGCATTGGCACCGCGGCGTCTGGCTTCGTCGCACATCATTTTGTAGGTTTCTTCCCTAGCTTGCTCGCAGAGTTGGGTGTAGATGGTGATATTGCCGCCAAATAAGCTCTGTAGGCCACCCAAAACATTGAAAACGATATTGCGTGAGCGCACGGTAATGCCACGTACTACGCCGAGGTTTTTGATGATTTTGTATCCGGGAAGGCTTAGTGCGGTGGTCACCATAGTATTGTGCATGAGGGTTCCTTTGGTAAGGTGAGCGACGATAGATTCTTCTGATTTACTGTGCTGCTTGTTGGGCGCTAGCGATAATTCTGCGAACATTTTTCCCGATTCTATTTGTCTTTAGTCCGCTATGAACCCTTCAACTTAGAAAAAGTGGCCCATTAATTTTCGCTTAAATTCCTGATTTCGCTCGGATGTCGGCCGGAATC
Organism: Oxalobacteraceae bacterium; assembly: GCA_023259175.1. Taxonomy (GTDB): domain Bacteria; phylum Pseudomonadota; class Gammaproteobacteria; order Burkholderiales; family Burkholderiaceae_D; genus Undibacterium. The sequence goes on from JAHFQV010000010.1 coordinate 50,305, forward strand.
GCATCTTTATGTACCATGAAATAAATGGTCTTCATCATGACATAATTTTTGCTCATGTGGAGATGTCCTTCGAAGGGGCCGCTATTTTTTCCGTAACTATTTTTGATGAGGAAATAGGGGTTTCCTTGTTCGTCTTGACTGAGCCCTACCATGTGCATGCTATGGTCGTCGGTGCTGCGCCAGTTATCGAAAGCTTGCTGCCTTTCTTCTTGGGTCGGGGTTTTGCTTTCGTCTTCGAGTACAGCATAACCCTCCTTTACTTTATAGCCTTTTTCGCTCGTGTCGCCGCCCCACGAAAGGGTGTAGCCGTGTTGCAATGCGCTGCTCATGGTGCGCACCATGTCGGCCAATGGCAAATTGAGATAATGACTGTTGTGCGTCCAATTGTCAGGGATTTCTAAGCGTATTTTTTGGTAAAACGGATGATGCGTGAAGCTCGTGATTTCGACGTAGTCATCGGGATTAATTTTAAGGACTTGGTCGCGGAAACTTTGCGGCGTGTAGACCTTAGCTTGGTAGACGAATTGTTGCGGGGGCTTGCCGATATAGGCATCAAGTATGCCTTCAAAGGCTGGGCGCCAAGAACGACTCGGGCTGCCGCCTTTAATGACCGCGTCTAAGAATGCTTTGGTGGTGAGGGCGAGTTCGGCGTGGTCGAGTTTTTCTTCGCCTGTTTTGAGACCTGTGAATTGAGCGCGTGGCACAGCACCGTATAGGCGCAGCATGTCCATCGCATCGTGATTGTTACCACCCTCCCAGAAATTCGCATGAGCTTGGGCGCGTATGTAAGCGTCTGCCTTGAGTGGATACGCATAGCGCACCCCAAACACTTCTGATAGCTCAATGAGATTGCCTGTTATGCGAGCGACTTCGCTTTCCATAAACGAAGAGGTCGCGAAATTCCAGCAGGTGTTGGTGCGGGCTTGGTCTTTGGCGGGGCTATGTTGAGCCTGAGTGAGGATGCTGAAGTGTTTGTTGGTGCTGGGTGTTACATTATTGCTTGGCTCTTGCGCTTGAAGTTCAAGCGTGCTGGCAAGTATTAGGCTAAGTAATGCGGTGTGCAGGCGTTTCATGAGGTCCTTTTGAGCTAAGAATTATTCGACCTCATCTTAGAGCGGATAAGGTCGAACAACAAGCGGCTTGAACGAAAACTGCTTTGCCTGAATGTGGGTAAATCCAATGAAAAATTAAGTGGAACGAGCCGTTAGTAAAGTGCCGGTGACTTGTCCGAAACCTATTCGTGGCAGACCCTCTTTTTCGGCCCAACCGCGCATAATGATGGTGTCGCCATCCTCGATGAAAATGCGTTGCTCACCATTCGATAGGCTCATCGGGACTTTGCCGCCCTGTGAGAGTTCGAGCAAGGAGCCCGCTTCTTCAGGCAGCGGCCCTGATTGGGTACCCGAGCCTAAAAAATCACCCGCGCGCAAGTTGCAACCATTGACGGTGTGATGCGTGACAAGCTGGGAAATCGTCCAATACGAATCGCTGAAGTTTGAGCGGGATAAGCGATGTGCGGCACTGCCTTCGCGCTGCATTTTTTCGGTTTGTATCCATACTTCAAGATGAATGTCGAAAGCACCTGCGCTGCGCAGGGTGGGAGACTCTAAATAGGCCAATGGTTGCGGGTCTTGCTCATCGCGTTGCCAGGCTTTACGGTAGGGTGCGAGCGCTTCAATGGTGACGACCCAAGGTGAAATGGTGGAGGCAAAATTTTTGGCGAGGAAGGGCCCTAAGGGTTGGTATTCCCAAGCTTGTAAATCGCGTGCCGACCAATCATTGAGTAGGCATAGGCCAAACACATGCTGCTCCGCTTCGTTGATGTCTATCGCGCTACCGAGTGCATTGCCTTGACCAATAAATGCACCGACTTCGAGTTCATAATCCATGCGTTTGGCCGGGCCAAATACTGGGCTATTGGCATTGGGTGGCATGGTTTGTCCGATAGGCCGATGAAACTTTTGACCCGACACCGCAATCGATGAGGATCGACCATGATAACCAATCGGAACCCATTTGTAGTTCGGCAGTAAGGGATTGTCGGGGCGGAATAATTTGCCGACGGCAGTCGCATGATGAATGGAGGTGTAAAAATCAGTATAGTCACCGATTTGCGCGGGTAAGGCGTATTCGGCTTCGCTTTGAGCGAGGAGTGCGGCGCTTAATTGAGCTTGTGTCGCCGTCCTTTCGGCTCCCTCGGCTCCCTCGCGCAAAGCGCGCGAGAGTGCAAGCCGGACTTGTGAAGCAACTTGATTGCCCAAGTCCATCAGCGCATTGAGTTGCGGTGCGCGTAGTGCATGGGATAAGGCGGCATGATTAATCTCAGCAAAAACATCGCACTGTAAGGCGATTGTAAGGTCAAGAATTTGATCGCCAATGGCGACACCAATGCGGAAATTTTCTTCGCTTCCTGCGCGTCTGAAAACGCCGAAGGGTAAATTTTGAATTGGAAAATCAGAATCCGCGCGATTGGCTGAATCGATCCAGCTACGGAGTTGCGGATTATGTGTTTCGTTGAGTTGATTGGTCATCGTAGTTTCTCTGGTTTTGAATTGAGCGTATCTTGATTTTTTCAAGCGAATTTTAAGCGAAATGTGGCTTGAAATTTTTCTTGATGCCCTGCCAGCATTGGAAGTAATCAGGTTGCAATTGTGGTGACTCCATTGCGGCTCTCGTTGGCTTAAGTAGGGTATTGGTTTCGATCATAAACGCCATCGTATCGTCGACCTTATGCGGCGTGCGGGTGTCGCTGGTACTGGCTTTTTCGAAGGTGGGGGCATCGGGGCCGTGACCGCTCATACAATTGTGCAGACTCGCGCCACCGGGACGAAATCCTGTCGATTTAGCGTCGTATTGACCATGAATCAAACCCATAAATTCACTGGCAATATTACGATGGAACCAAGGGGGGCGGAAAGTATTTTCTGCAGCCAACCAACGCGGCGGAAAAATCACAAAATCAATCGTGTCCACACCTGGAGTATTGCTCGCCGATTGTAGTACCAAAAAAATGGATGGATCAGGATGATCGTAGCTAATCGACCCTATGGTATTGAAATGGCGCAGGTCGTATTTGTAGGGCGCCATATTGCCATGCCATGCCACGACATCAAGCGGTGAATGGCCTATTTTTGCGCTCCACAAATGGCCGCTGAATTTGGCAATCAGTCGAAAATCACCTTCTAGGTCTTCGTACTTTGCGACGGGTGTTTGAAAGTCGCGCGGATTGGCCAGACCGTTTGACCCAATCACGCCTAAGTCTGGCAGCTTTAACATGGCACCAAAATTTTCGCAGACATAGCCGCGCGCTTGTCCATCGGGCAAGCGTACTTGAAAACGAATCCCGCGTGGGATGACAGCGACTTCTTGTGGCTCAATTTCCAAAGTGCCGAGTTCAGTTCGTAATTGCAAACGTCCTTGCTGTGGAATGATCAAAAGCTCAGCGTCTGCATCGTAAAAATAGTTGCTGAGCATGTCGCGATTCGCGGCGTATAAATGAATTGCACAACCGGTTTGTGCATCGGCAGAACCATTGCCTGCCATGGTCAGCCAGCCCTCGACAAAGTCGGTGGGCGTGCTCGGCATTTCTTGTGGGTCCCAACGCATTTGATTCGGCGAACTGGGAATTGCGCCAAAGGCATTGGTCATTTTTCCGTTATCGATTTGCACAAAGGGCTGATGCATGGCGGCAGGGCGTATCCGATATAACCAAGCGCGGCGATTTGCATGTCGCGGTGCCGTAAAGGCCGTACCCGAAATTTGTTCGGCATACAGGCCGTAAGCGCATTGCTGTGGTGAATTTTGGTTTTTGGGTAGCGCCCCGGGCAAAGCTTCGCTGGCAAATTCGTTGGCAAAGCCGCTCATGTATTGCAGGCTTGTTGTTTCGATAGTCATTGCGACTCCTGTAAGTGGAGAAATACACGAAGAAAACACTAATGTAGTGCAAAGCGATGATCTTTGATATATAAATACGAAAATACAGACCATTCATAAAATAAATAATGATTGAAGCCAAAGACATCGACCTTAACTTGCTGGTGGTCTTCCATGAAATTATGCAGGAACGACAAATATCCGCCGTCGCTCGTAAGCTCGAACTTTCGCAGCCGGCGGTGAGCAATGCCTTGGCACGCTTGCGGCGTGCCTTGGGAGATGAACTCTTTGTACGTACCTCTCTGGGCATGCAGCCAACCCCATTTGCGCAGGCATGGTTCGAGCCTCTGAGCATCGCCTTAACGCAGATTAAGAATGCCCTCAATCGCAGCCTAGCGTTTGAGCCAGCGACCAGCGAGAGGCAATTTACGATCGCCATGACCGACGTAGGCGAAATGTATTTCATGCCCATCTTATTGGCCCATTGTTTGCGGCAAGCACCGCAGGTCAAAATTGCCAGCTTGCGGGCGCACAATATTGATTTGATGAGCGAGATGGAAAGCGGACGCATTGATCTTGCCTTGGGTGCCTTTGAACCCCACTCGCAAGCCTTGTTTCAAAAGCGTTTGTTTCGACAAGACTATGTCAGCTTGTTCCGTCAGGGGCATCCACAGATGCGACCAGGCATGATGATGCGCGACTATGTCGAGCTAGCTCACCTTTTGGTTTCGAGCAAAGAAAGCCCCTATGATCGTATTACACACAGTTTGGAAAAAGCAGGGGTAAGGTATTCTGAGACTTGGAGCGTGCCTCATTTTTCGTCGGTGCCGTATATTTTATGTAGTAGTGATTTGCTGGCGATAGTTCCGCAAAAATTAGCGCAATCGGCAGCGACTTATTTTAAACTCGATTACATCAAACCACCGATACGTCTACCGACTTTACAGACCCATGTCTTTTGGCATCGTCGTTTTGCGCAAGATGCTGGCAACCTTTGGTTACGGAAAATATTGGTGGAACATTTTTCAGAAAGGAACGGATGAATCCCATTACTTGCATTGAAGATTTGCGACGACTCGCACAGAAAAAAGTGCCGAAAATGTTCTTCGATTATGCCGACAGCGGTTCTTACTCTGAACACACCTATCGTCGCAACATGCTCGATTTCGATGATATCTATTTACGGCAAAGAGTGGCGGTCAATGTTGAGGCACGTTCAACCCAGAGTCGTATCTTAGGATGTGCTGCCAGTATGCCAGTCGCGATTGCTCCGACGGGTTTAGCTGGGATGCAGTGGGCGAATGGCGAAATTTTAGGTGCGCAAGTGGCAGAACAATTCGGGGTTCCTTTTACGCTATCAACCATGAGCATTTGTTCGATAGAAGACGTGGCGCGTGCCACACAAAAGCCATTTTGGTTTCAATTGTATGTGATGCGTGATCGTGGCTTTGTTCGTGAGCTGATACAAAGGGCAAGAGCAGCACGCTGTTCGGCCTTGATGCTCACTTTGGATTTACAGATACTTGGGCAACGACATCAGGATATAAAAAATGGTTTGACGGTTCCACCCCAGATTCATCTGCACAATATGCTTGATTTTCTGCGTAAGCCAGCTTGGGTATGGCGTGGACTTAGAGCACAAAAAACCTTTGGAAATTTAGCTGGCTACGTGCACGGAAAAAGCGATATCGTGAGTTTAAGCGAATGGACTGCCAGTCAGTTTGACGCTAGTTTGTGTTGGGACGATATCGCGTGGATTAAACGAGAATGGGGTGGAAAGTTGATCTTGAAAGGGGTGCTCGATGTTGAAGATGCGCGCCTAGCATGCGCGGCTGGCGCGGATGCTATCGTGGTGAGTAATCACGGCGGACGACAACTCGATGGCACGATCTCTTCGATACGCGCCTTACCTAGGATTGTCGACGCGATTGGAGACCAAACCGAGGTCTGGCTCGATGGCGGAATTCGGTGCGGACAATCCATTTTAAAAGCCCAGGCTTGTGGTGCGAAAGCCTGTTTAATTGGTAGGCCATTTTTGTACGGCTTGGGTGCGATGGGTGCTGAGGGTGTGCGACTTGCGCTCGAGATTTTGCAGCGCGAACTCGATGTGAGTATGGCTTTGACAGGCATCAATGATTTGTCGCAAGTGGGGCGGGACAACTTGGTATCGTAATAAAACTCAGCGAAAAAAACGCGGCTATCTCGGAGAAATAAGCCGCGTAAAAAATACTAGGGAAGCGCGGATTTATTCGGCGTGCGCGTTCGAGCCCAAAACGGGATGAGTTTGGTAGCAAGATTTCCGCAGCTTGGCTGGTGCCAAGCAAGGGAATTTGCTGCCAAAATCGCCCGTTTTAGGCCGAACCCGGAGGGAAAGCCCATTTTTTCGTTGCACAAGGTCAAAAAATCAGTTTTCAAAAAAATGGGGTTTCGCGCTCGTCGAATAGATCCGCGCTTCCCTAGGGGAGACTACAAAGGAAAATCTTAGGCCGCCTGTAATTGCTCAGGCGACGAGACTGCTTGCAAAGCTTCGCCGTCTATGAAGACGCGACGCGGCTTGTGTGCTTCAGGGATTTCACGTTTAAGTTCGATATTTAGTAAGCCATCTTCTAATTTTGCGCCGATAACTTTGACATGATCCGCGAGACGAAAACTATGTTCGAAATCACGCGCCGCGATACCGCGATGCAGGTAACTGCTTTGCGTTTCAGACTTGGTTTTACGCCCTACAATTTTAAGCAGGTCGCGCTCAGTTTCGATTTCCAATTCACTACGATTAAATCCGGCAAGTGCCATCGTGATTCGATACTGATCTTCGTTGACTAATTCGATGTTGTAAGGGGGATAGCTAGGCGTTGCGTCAGCGCGCTGTGCTTCGTTAAAGAGTTGTGCCAAACGATCAAAACCGATGGCTGAACGATAGAGGGGTGAGAGATCAAAATTACGCATGATGTATCCTTTTAAATTAAGCGATCATTAAAATTTGCAGACCTCACTTGAGCATCTGCTGATACCGATATGCGGTAAGCTCAAGCGTTTTCAAGCGGGAAAAATTTATAATTTTGAGGCTCTTGAAAGCGATTTTTTTGCCCCCATTTCAAACGGTTTTTGTGTTGACGCAGGCATTTTCCAATTTGCATTGCGGGGAAAATCGGCGAAAAAATATTTTTCAGAATCCTGTCAACACAAAATTTCCGAGGCTCGTTATGGCAGTACGCAGAACAAATCTGCGCAACTCAAAGCAAGACCCCACTGAAATTTAATCGATAGGATAGAACATGAATAAGCTTACTCTTACACTCGTTGCTGCTACTTTGACTTTGGGTACAGCTTTCGCAAATGCCGCTCAAGCACCTGCACCAACGACCCCCAAAACAACAGCAAGCGTCGCCGCCGCGCCAGCCACACCAACCACAACAGTAACAGCGGCCGTAAGCAGCACTAAAACAGCAGCGCCTGTTGCAGCGAAAGAAGTGGCAAAAGAAGCGGCCGCTGCTGTAGCAAAAACGACTGAAAAGACGGCAGCGAAAGAAACCGCACCGGTCCTTGCAAAAATGACTGAACCTAGTAAGCACGTTAAGAAACACGCGACCAAGAAGGTAGAAAAGTCCGGCGAAAAAGCAAATGCACCAGCAAGCCCGGCAGCCAAATAAGTTATCACGATACACAGTCGTATTTTGATCTCGACATCCCCGCGTAAGCGGGGATTTTTTTGGCGGATCGCTTTCCACCCTCGAGTTTGTCCGTGGAAAGGCCGCAAGTGCCGTGCAGTTCAATGTCGCATTCTTGCAGTTCAGCGCAAATATTTCTCCATCCATCGCTTTTTGCAGACAAGCTTTTCATAAGCGAGCACACTGCAAACTGTTCAGGAAAACTCGGTTCCAGTTCTAATAAACATGTTACCGAAACACGATACCGAAACCCGTCTTTCAAACGGTTTAATCACACTAGGAGTTCATCATGCGCCAATGGATATTATTTGCTTTGCTGGTTAGTAGTTCTACTGCTTTTGCGGGTGAACAAACACGTAGCGTCACCCCCTTTAAGTCGATACGCACGCAAGGCGCGCTGACCGTCGAAGTAGAAGTGGGTAGTACCTATTCGATTCGGGTTAAAGGTGACGATAAATTTGTTGAGCGCGTCTACACCGACATCGTTGGTGACGAGCTCTTGATCAGCTACAAAGACAAGCACAATATTCGTATTTCAGATGAGTTAAAAGTCATGATCACCATGCCCACGATTGATCGATTTAAAATGGAAGGCGCTGGATTGACGACGATCAAGAAAATTAGTGGTGATTATTTTGAACTCAATTACGAAGGTGTCGGCATGTTAGTAGCGACAGGCAAAGTGAAAACCTTCAAGTTGCGGGCGCAGGGCGTGGGCTTTGTGGATGCCAAAGATTTGGTGGCGGAAGTGGTTGATGCTTCAGTCGAAGGAATCGGTTCTGTCAATGTGAATGCGAGCGAAAAGCTCAAAGCCAATGTGCAGGGAATCGGCTCTTTGAACTATTACGGACACCCCAAGTCCATCAATAAAACAGTCGAGGGAATTGGTGGTGTCAGCGTAGGAAAATAAATCTGCGCTTTGATTAAATCATTGACTCAGGTGCGATAAATGGATATCCCAAATCGCGTGCGACGGCTTCATAAGTTACTTTGCCTTGGCAGACGTTTAAGCCATTACGCAAATGAACGTCGTCGCGCAGCGCCTGTTTCCACCCCTTGTTGGCCAAAGCGACTGCATGTCCTATCGTCGCGTTGTTAAGCGCAAAAGTAGATGTGCGTGCAACCGCACCGGGCATGTTAGCCACGCAATAGTGAATTACGCCATCGACCAGATAAGTGGGTTCGGCATGCGTGGTTGCATGTGAGGTCTCAAAGCAGCCACCTTGATCAATCGCGACATCAACCACCACCGCGCCTTGTTTCATGCGCGAGATCAAATCACGCGACACCAGTTTAGGTGCAGCAGCGCCTGGCACTAAGACACCGCCAATGACCAAATCGGCCGACAGCACCGCCTCTTCAATGGCTTGCGTATTGGAATAAACCGTGGCGATGCGATTGCCATACACCAGATCGAGTTGACGCAAACGATCGATGCTCTTATCCAAAACCGTCACGCGCGCACCAGTGCCGACCGCCATTTGCAAAGCATTAGTTCCCACCACACCGGCACCGATGATGACGATATGCGCAGGCGCTACACCCGGCACTCCGCCTAGCAACAATCCCATGCCGCCTTTCGATTTTTCCAAATGCGCAGCACCGGCTTGTATCGACATGCGACCAGCCACTTCGCTCATCGGGGCGAGTAGTGGCAGTCCACCGTTTGCACCGGTAATGGTTTCATATGCGATACAGATCGCGCCGGATTTGACCAGCGCGGCAGTTTGTTCGGGGTCGGGTGCCAAATGCAAATAGGTGTACAAAATTTGATCAGGGCGTAGCATCGCGCATTCCACGGCTTGTGGTTCTTTGACTTTAACGATCATGTCGGCGCGCTGAAAAATGTCTGCTGCACCTTCGATTAATTCCGCACCAACGGCGGCGTATTGTTCGTCACTTAAGCCAATCGCTGCGCCCGCATTTTTTTGCACCAAGACTTGATGCCCACGCGAGGTAAGTTCGCGCACCGACGAGGGGGTCATGCCAACGCGATATTCGTGATTTTTAATTTCCTTGGGTACGCCAACTATCATGATATTTCCTTGTGTGTGCCTCGTTTGTTTGAGGACGTATTGAGTTAGGTACGGGAATTATCGGACGCGTATCGACAAAATGGATAGGGGAAAATCAATAAAAATGAAAGAAGCCCAGTTTTCTTATTTGTTCGGAATTGTGCGTTTGCACAATGTAAGGATTTCATTACGATTTTTGATGAAGTGTATTTAATGACAGACAAAAAAAGACACGGAAAATACGGTGTTTGCGGGAGGAGTACAAATCTTTATCGCATTTGAGTAATTTTAATTGAAATTCTTTGCGGTAAGCGGTAGCCTTGAGCGACTTAGTGAAGTATCGAAGCGGAGATTAT